>NZ_JABFMQ010000044.1:0-13919 GCF_013359625.1 Herbaspirillum sp. C9C3 | reverse complement strand
GAATCCGGTTCTGCTCAGGGGTGTCGTCCATCACCATCTGGTTGAAGCCGGTGCCACCGAATTCCTTGGACTTCACACCCGAGAGCCGCCCGTTGGTATGCCACTGCGGACGCTGTTCACCATTGAACAAGCGACCGGTCACGACTGGCCGGTCCGGGTCGCCGTTGAGGAAGGAGACGATGACTTCCTGCCCGATGCGCGGCACCTGAATCGCACCCCAGGATTGGCCGGCATTGGGGTAGCTCACCCGCACCCAGCAGGACGCCGCCTCGTTGCCGGGATTGATGCGGTCCCAGCGGAACTGGACCTTGATGCGATCGAGATGATCGGTATAGACCTCCTCACTGGCAGGCCCCACGACGATGGCCGTCTGCGGGAGCATGACAGGCCTGGCATGCGTGCGCGCAGCACGAAACGGCAGCTTGCGGCGCTGTACCTCGAAGCGGTTGAAGCAATGGCCGGTGTGTTCGTTGTCCGTTTCATCGACCTGCCGTTCGCGCCGGATCGACTCCTTGAATGCTGCCAGCGTGGCGCTCAGGCTGCCCGGAAAATCCAGTGCCTGATGCGACAGGGGAAGGTTGTTCTCGATGAACCAATCTATGGCCAGGATGACGAACTGGCGTTCCCTGTCGGGCTCGGCCCGGTGCAGGGGATGTTCTTCCAGCCTGAACCAGCGCCCGCAAGCCAGATTGCGTACACCCGAGACGGCAGCGTAGCGCTGCATGGAGGATTCCCACTGCTCCACTTGCAGGTCGGCCTGTCGATTGCCTTGTGCCTGCTGCGCAAAACTGTAAGCACCGGTGTACTCATACATCTCCAGCTGTGCGGGCAGCTGGCCGTATTCGGGCATCACCTGTTCTTCGGCTTCCTTCTGCATGCGAGGCGATTTGTAGTCGTCGCTGCGGCCCCGCCATGTCTTGGAGGAAAGCGTGCGGCTGGCGCTCCAATGCAGGATCTTGTCGAGCTCGTCGCGGGGGCCGGCACCGTGGAAGGCGATGTCTTGCTGGGGCAAGCCGGGCAGGTTCCAGGTGTTGTCGGTGATGACCAGGACGTGGCCGTTGCCATCTTCCCGCTGTTCGTGATGGGCGAACCAGCCTTCTTCTTCCATCAGGCGCTGGACGAAATGCCAGTCGGTTTCGTACTGGGTGCAATAGGAGCGCGGGACGTAAGTTCGTTCCAGGACAAAACGGTAATTGCCGCGTGCTTGCGGGTGGTTGTTGAAGACCTCGGCGAGAATGTCCTCGGTCCTTTTGTCCTGCCAGATCCGGGCATCCTTGCGAAAGCGCAGGAAATGCAGCCACGAAGAGAACGAGAGCTGGCAGAAATCGAGTTCGCCGTCACTGCCCAGGCGCTTTGCAGTATGCACGTAGCCATGCCAGGGCAGGGTCTCGCCCTCATGCTGCCGGATCCACAGCGTGACTGGCTGCGCAATCAACTGTTCCAGCGCAATGCCGGTGTGCGTGCTCAGCAGATCGACGGTGACTTCGTAGCCATCATTGAGTCGCTCGGTGGCGATCAGCCTTTGTGGCAAGAGGACGTCTGGCCCGAGTGGCGAGTCCAGTTGGAGCAGCCGGCGATGCTGCGTGAGATGCTGCGTAATGCGCGCTTGGGAGCGTGGTGAATCATTCGGCGAGGGGGAGGGCATGCGATGCGGCTTCCAGAGAGAATTCGCGCATTCCGAAACATGCCAGTGAACAAACAGGAGAAAATCGCAGTACCTCTTGCGAAGTGAGCACACGCTCTGCTTGAATGAGGAAGTTCCGGATGCGGCCTATGCCCATGGACTCATCGATGCAGCAGAGGCCCCGAGCGACGAAGGCGACAGTCTCCGTTGCACGAGGCACTTTCTCAATGGAAGTAATTCGATTTTTTCGCCAAATCATTTTGGCAGTTTTGATTGGCAGTCAATCCGTTGTGAAGCAATGACTGTCAAGCGGATGGATGCAGCGAGATAAGGGAACCGGCCCTGTCAGTCCCCGATACGGCAGGTACTAACCTTGTTCCGGCGTATTGCGCGGCTTCTGCAACAAGGCCTTCAAATTGGCCAGCCGTGCCTGCGGCGTGATCTTCTCGCTCTCCTGCGGCACCGCCTCGCCTTCGTCCAGGCGCATCTCCTTGACGAAGCGCGAGATCTGGCAATCGATCACTTCCTTGGCGCGCTTGCGGCGCTTGCACCAGGACACGTGCAGCGAGCGCTGCGCGCGCGTGATGCCCACGTACATCAGACGACGCTCCTCTTCCACGCGCGCAGCGGCTTGTTCCGGTGGGGTATCCGGATCACCCTTGTGCGGCAGGATGCCTTCCTCCACACCGACCAGGAACACGTGCGGAAACTCCAGTCCCTTGGAGGCATGCAGGGTCGACATGCGCACCGCATCCTGCTCTTCGTCGCGCCCTTCGAGCATGCTCATGAGCGCCACCATCTGGGTGATTTCCAGCAGGTTCTTCTCTTCGCCCTCGCCATCACGTCCACCGCAGGCGCGTTCCTTGAGCCAGTTGATGAAGTCGACCACGTTCTGCCAGCGCGCCTGCGCAGCGCGCTCCTCGAAGCTGTCGTAGAGGTAGAACTCGTAGTTGATGGCCTCCATCATGTCGTCCAGCACCTTGCCGGCCTCGGCGCCGCTGCCGGAGGGGCCGGGGCGGGTGGCGCGGGATTCCAGCGCGTTGATGAAGTCGCAGAACTTGCGCAGCGGCAGCAGCTGGCGGTCGGTCAGCTTGTCTTCCAGTCCCCCCTTGTAGACCGCTTCGAACAAGGAACACTGCCACTGTCCGGCCAGCGTACCCAGCACTTCCAGCGTGGCCTGGCCCACGCCTCGGCGCGGCGTCGTGACGGCGCGGATGAAGGCCGGGTCATCATCCTGGTTGGCGATCAGACGCAGGTAGGCAATGATGTCCTTGATCTCGGCGCGGTCGAAGTAACTCTGGCCGCCCGACATCACGTACGGAATGCGTTCGCGCCGCAGCGATTTTTCCAGGATGCGCGCCTGGTGGTTGCCGCGATACAGGATGGCGTAATCGGCAAACTTGGCGCGCCGCTCGAAGCGATGCGCCGAGAGCGTGATGGCGATCTGGTCGGCTTCGGCTTCTTCATCATCCATCGCCATGACCGTGATCGGGTCGCCCAGCCCGTGCTCGGACCACAGGGTCTTGTCGAACAGCTTGGGATTGTTGGAGATCACCGCGTTGGCCGCCTGCAGGATGCGCGTGCTCGAACGATAGTTCTGCTCCAGCTTGATCAGGTGCAGGTTGGGAAAATCCACGCCCAGCAGTTTCAGGTTCTCGATGGTCGCGCCGCGCCAGGCATAGATGGCCTGGTCATCGTCGCCCACGGCGGTAAACATCGGCTTCTTGCCCACGCCGGTCACCAGCAGCTTGACCAGTTCGTACTGGCAGGTGTTGGTGTCCTGGTACTCATCGATCAACAGATAGCGCAGCTTGCGCTGCCAGCGGTCGCGCACTTCCTCGTTGCTGCGGAAGAGCTCCACCGGCAGACGGATCAGATCATCGAAATCGACCGCCTGGTAAGCCTTCAACGTGGCCACGTAGCTGCGATAGATGCGCGCGGCCTGGGCTTCGTCTTCGGTGCGGGCATTCTTCTCGGCCAGGTCGGGGTCGATCAGGCCGTTCTTCCACAAGGAGATGGCATTCTGGATGCCACGGATGATGGCCTTGTCGGTAGTGACCGCCAGTTCTTGCACCAGGGAAAAACAATCGTCGCTGTCCATGATTGAAAAGCGATCCTTCAGCCCCAGATGCTTGGACTCCTGCCGCAGGATCTTCACGCCCAGGGAGTGAAAGGTCGACACCGTGAGGTGCTTGGCCTGCTTGGGATCCTTGAGCAGCTTGGCGATGCGCTCCTGCATTTCCAGCGCGGCCTTGTTGGTGAAGGTGAGCGCGGCGATGTTGCGCGATTCGTAGCCACAGTTTTCGATCAGGTGGGCGATCTTCTGCGTGATCACGCGGGTCTTGCCGGAACCTGCGCCGGCCAGCACCAGGCAAGGCCCGGCCATGTAGTGGACGGCTTCGCTTTGCGGCTTGTTCAGGCCGAAGGAGGGGGCGGACATACGGAGGCGATCGGCGTGGGCAGGAGAAGAAACGAGGCGCCATTGTAGCAGCCCGCCCGAGCCACCCGGCGGTGCCTGTGGGACAATGCCCGCATTGCCGGTGGCAACAACATCACGAGAGCAACCATGAAATTCAACCATCTCATCCAGATCAACGATCCGCTCAATGCGCTCATCGATCCTCTGAGCCGCGAGCAGCTCTGGCGCGGCCTGGTCCTGCGCGCAGAGTCCCCGCGCCTGTTCATGCCGCACCTGGACGACTGCCGCCTCTCCGAGAAGAGCCTGGACAGCGTGCGCCGCGAGCTGCGTTATGGCGAACTGGTCATCATCGACAAGGTCACCTACCTGCCGCAGATCCAGGTGCTCTATGAAGTGCCCGCGCAGGGCGAGATTGCGGCCTCGCGCATGAGCATGACCATCGAGGAGCCGCAGACCGATGTGCTCTTCGTGCGCTTCGAATATGACGATGGCAAGCCCGAGGATGTGACCGGCGAAGAAGCCTTCTACGACAACTTCCGTCGCTCGGCCTACCAGGAAGCCGATATCGATACGGTACGCATCATCCGCGAGCTGACCCAGCGCGGCGAGCTGCATTGAAGAAGCTGAACGAATTGCTTGCTTGCGTCAGGTTTCCTGAAGCCGCAAAAAAGAGGCGCGATCCGCAAGGACCGCGCCTTTTTCTTCGGTGTCGGTGTCGGGGCTTCAGGTTCAGGCCAGCAGGCGTCCCAGTGCACCATTGACCAGGGCCCCACCGATGATCAGCCAGGCGAACAGGATCGCACCCAGGATCATCGGCTTCATGCCGGCACTGCGCAGTGCCGAGAGGTGGGTGGACAGTCCCAGGGCCGCCATGGCCATGGCCAGCATCAGCGTATCGGCTTGCAGCACCAACTGGTTGACCTGGGCCGGCAGCGGGAAGAAGGAGTTCAATACCACCACACCGATGAAGGCAAAGGCGAACCACGGAATGGACAGCTTGCGGTGCTGATGCTGGTGACCGGAAAGGGACGGTGCCGCCTTCATCGACAGCATCAGCAGGAAGGGCGCCAGCATCATCACGCGGACCATCTTGGTGATGACGGCCACGTCGGCCGTGTGCTGGTCGATGGAGCGGGCCGCAGCCAGCACCTGTGCCACTTCATGGACGGTGGAACCGATGTAGACGCCGAAGTCCGGCAGCCGCAATCCCCACATCGCTTCGCCCTGCAGCGTGTAGAGCAGCGGATACAGGAAGATCGCCAGTGACCCGAAGATGACCACGGTCGAGACCGCCACCGTGACCTGCTCGCTGCGTGCGCGCAGTACCGGCTCGGTGGCCATGACGGCGGCCGCACCGCAGATGGAGCTGCCGGCACCGATGAGCAGCGCGGCTTCGCGATCCAGCTTCAACAGCTTGGTGCCGACCAGCCAGGCCAGACCGAAGGTGGACAGCAGCATGACGGCGTCGATCGCCACACCGGCCAGTCCCACGTGGGCGATGTCCTGGAAGGTCAGGCGAAAGCCGTAGAGGATGATGCCGGCGCGCAACAGGGTCTGCTTGGAGAAGCGCACGCCCTCGCCGCAGTACGCACCCAGGCGTGGATAGACGGTGTTGCCGATCACGATGCCCAGCACGATGGCCACCGTCAGCGCCGAGAAGCCGTGGTTCTGCAGCCAGCCGATGTCGCCCAGGCGCATGGCGGCCCAGGCCACGGCGCCCGAAAGCGCCAGCCCGGCGGCGGCGGGATGCAGGGGGGATGTCTGGATGGCGGTACGCATGAGGCTCTCCAAAAATGTCGTTGCTGTCGATGGAGTGCACTGTACGCGTCGTGCAATTAAAAGAAAAACGAGTTATTTTTCTAATATCTACCTGTTCAATGGGTAGATGGCGGGCCGGCCTCTGCGCGCTCCCGGCCGTCGGGAATCATGAAAGGAGTCATCGATGCGGATCACCTTGCGGCAATTGCAGATTTTCCTGGCCGTGGCCCAGTCCGGTTCGACCACGGCGGCGGCCGGGCTGGTGGCGCTGTCGCAGTCGGCCGCCAGTGCGGCATTGAACGAGCTGGAGAGTCTGCTGGGCGTGCAGCTCTTTGATCGCGTAGGCAAGCGGCTGGTGTTGAACGACAGTGGCCGTCAGTTGCTGCCCCAGGCGCGCCACATGCTGGACGCGGCACAGACCATCGAGCGTCAGTTCAGCGATCCGGCAGCCGGCAGCGATCTGCATCTGGGGGCCTCCACTACCATCGGCAGCTATCTGCTGCCGGCCATGATCGCCGCCTACCGGCGCGTGCATGCCGGTGCGCGGGTGCGGGCGCTGGTGGCCAATACGGCCGATATCGTGGCGGCGGTGGTCAATTTCGAGGTCGATGCGGGACTGATCGAAGGCCCCTGCCACGCCGATGATGTGCAGGTGGAGCCGTGGATGACCGATGAACTGATCGTGGTCGCGGCCCCCAGGCATCCCCTTGTCCGCGCGCGCCGCAAGATCACCTTGAAGATGCTGCGCCAGGCCGACTGGCTGCTGCGCGAGGCCGGGTCCGGCACGCGCGAGGCGGTCGAGCATGCGCTCATTCCCTACCTGCATTACCTGCCCTCGTCGTTCGAGTTCGGCAATTCGGAAGCCATCAAGCGCGCCACCGCCGAAGGGCTGGGCATCAGCTGCCTGTCACGCTCGGTGGTGGAAGACCTGATCGAATCGAGGAAGCTGGTCGAACTGGACACGCCCCTGCCGACCTTGCGCCGGCATTTCTACATGGTGGTCAGCCGTCACCGGGCGCCGTCGCCCAGCCTGACGGCGCTGCTGTCGTTCTGCCGCGACTGGGCGCAGCGGCAGGCGCCGCGCTGAAGGGCGGAACCTGCCCACAGCCGGGGTCAGATCGGCTCGAACACGCCGGCGCTGCGGTTCTTGGCGACCTTGTTCCAGGCGAAGATGCGGCCATTCATCGCCACATACACGCCCGGAGGCAGCACCTGGGCCACGCCGCAGGCAAAGCCGAAGTTGAAGAAGGCGTCGGAGTTGGCGATCTCATAGGGAATCATGGCCCCGGTCAGCACCACGGTCTTGTCGGTCAGCGCCGGGCCCAGCACCTGGGCGGTCTGCTGCATGGTGTCGGTGCCGTGGATGATGACGATGGCCTGCTGCGTCGAGGCCTGGCAGGCTTGCAGCACGCGCTGGCGGTCGCCGTCCTGCATCTCCAGCGAATCCAGCAGGCGCAGGGTTTCCAGGGAGACGTCGGTGGTGATGCGGGCACGGGCGATGACGTCCGGCAAATGGCTTTCACTGAAGCCAAGCTGGCCGGCGATTTCGTCGTAGTGCTTGTCGAAGGTGCCGCCGGTGGCGATGATGCGCAGGCTCATGGGTTCCTATCTTCCAACTGGTCAAAAATGTTCACATCGCGGGATAAGCAAGATGCGCTCCCGGACGCCGCGTGCCAGCCGCTTCCCCCCGGATAGCCGCCGCAATGGCCGCTGGCAGGCGCTATCTTACACGCAGGAAGCTTCATTTATGCCGGGAGACTGGTTGGCCCGGAGCGATTTTCTCAGGACATTTATAATGGACCGGATATGAAACCTCTGGCACCCGGCACCGTCATCTTCCACCGCCATCGCGGCTATGGCGTGATCGTGCTCGTCAACCTGATGACGGGCTGGATTTCTGCGCGCTTCGGCAGCGAGGTGCGCACCCTGGACCTGAACCTGTCGTCGGACGAAGTGCAGCACGCCGATGGCACGCCCATCCTGTTCCGCCGTGCCCCGCCGGATCGCATGCCGCATGCGCGCCTGATGGCCATGGTGCGCGAGCTGCATCGCGCCGGTTATCAGCGCCTGTATCTGTACAGCTGGCCCAAGCCGTCCGGACTGCACTGGCGCTGGCATCTCTTCAGCGGCCCGCGCAACTGGATCGAGCGGCCCTGGCGCGAGGGCTGGTATGGCTCGGGGGCCGATTACAACTTCAATCCGGTGATGGGCTGGGGGGATGGGCCGTCCTCGTCACCCGAGGAACTGGCGCGCCTGCTGGCCCAGTTCGACCCGCAGGGACTGGCCCAGGCGCTGGGCGAGGACGAGGCCCACGCCAGCTGGTTCGAACTGGTTTGCGCCACGCTCTTGCCGGATTACGCCTTCAGCCTCGGCTGGCACAGCAACGGCAGCATCCCGGAACACCTGCCGGTGATCCCGATCCGGCGCAATGTTCCCGAATACGCCGGGCCGCCGCTACCTTGGCCGCCGGGCTGGCGGCACCTGTGGAAGCGTGCCGGGGCCATGCCGCAGCTGACCTATGACCCGCCGGTCAAAACCGTTCACCGCATCACCCCAGAGCCTCAGGATTGAGGACGTTCCTGGGCGTCCCGGCGGCGTAGTCGACGATGTTCTGGAAGGCCGCGCGGAAATAAAGTTCATATCCGTCTTTTTCCACATAGCCCAGGTGCGGGGCGGCCACCACGTTGTCCATCTTCAGCAGCGCTGAATCCACCGGCAGCGGCTCGCGCTCGAAGACATCCAGCGCGGCCAGTCCGGGACGGCCGGCTTGCAGGGCTGCTTCCAGCGCATCGGCCTCGACCAGTTCGGCACGGCTGGTGTTGACGAAGCAGGCGGTCGGCTTCATGCGGGCCAGGTCGCTGGCCTTGACGATGCCGCGTGTGGCGTCGTTCAAGCGCAGGTGCAGGCTCAGCACGTCAGCCTGGGCGAAGAAATCCTCCTTGCTGGCTGCGGCCTGCAGGCCATCCTTGACGGCTTGCTCGCGGCTGGCCTCGCGTCCCCACACCACTACCTGCATGCCGAAGGCGCGGCCATAGCCGGCCACCAGCTTGCCGATCTTGCCGTAGCCCCAGATGCCCAGGGTGCGGCCCTTGAGGGCGGTGCCGATCAGATTGTGATGCGGCGTGGGCGAGACCTGCTGCCAGGCGCCCGCGCGCAGGGCGCTGCAGTATTGCGGCACGCGGCGCATGGCAGCCATGATGAGGGCCCAGGTCAATTCGGCCGGTGCGGTGGGGTCGCCCACCCCTTCGACGATGGCGATGCCGCGCGCGGTGGCGGCGGCCACATCCACATGGCCGCTGACCTTGCCGGTCTGGGAAATCAGTTTGAGCAGGGGGAGTTTTTCCAGCAGGGGCTGGGTGAGGGCGGTGCGTTCGCGGATCAGGACCACGGCGTCAAACGGTGCCAGCCGGGCGGCCAACTGGCCGATGCCGCGCACGGTGTTGGTGAAGACCTTGACGTCGTGGCCGTCGAGCAGGCCAAAGCAATCGAGGTGGCGCACGGCATCCTGGTAGTCGTCGAGGATGGCGATTTTCATGGGAAGTCTCCTGGCACTCTTGTGGGGCGGTAACCGGCCACCTGGGTGGCCGGCGTGGGCGTCCATCATAAAGCGATTGCCGGGATTCGGCACGGGCGGCGCTGCCTGGGCCGATTCCCCGCCAGTCAAAACCCGATGTCGATGACCAGCTTGCCGCGCGCCTGGCCCTCGGCCACCAGGGCGTGGGCCTGGTTGACCTGCTCCAGGGTGAAGCGGCGTTCGTCCATCAAGATCCGCAATTTTCCGGCATCGGCCAGGCGCGCGGCTTCGCGCATGATCTGGCCATGGCGTGCGCGGTCTTCGCCGGTCAGCAGGGGCAGCAGCGTGAAGACGCCCGAATAGGTGGCACCCCGGAAGGACAGCGGCGCCAGCTTGTGTGCGCCCCAGCCGAGGCAGCTGACGACGTGTCCGACATAGCGGCGGGCCGCGGCGAAGGAGGCGTCCAGCGTCGCGCCGCCGACGGTGTCATAGATGACGTCGAAGCCTTGGCCGTCGGTGTATTGCTGCACGTAGTCTTCCACCTGCTGGCTGCGGTAGTCGATGGCGGTGGCACCCAGGCTCTCGATGAGGTCCTTCTGGTCGGCGCTGCCGGTGGCATAGACCTCGGCACCCAGTGCACGGGCGATCTGCACCGCAATGTGGCCGACCCCGCCGGCGCCGCCATGCACCAGCACTTTCTGGCCGGGCTGTACGCGGGCGCGTTCGACCAGGCCTTCCCAGGCGGTGATGAAGACCAGCGGCAGGGCGGCGGCCTGGCGCATGTCCAGGCTGCGCGGCTTGTGGGCCAGCAGGTCGCCATCGACGGCGGCGAACTGGGCCAGCGAACCGGGCACACCGCCGATGCCGCCGGTCATGCCATAGACCTCGTCACCGGCAACGAAGCGCGTTTCGCCAGGCGCGACAGCCTCGACCACGCCGGCCAGGTCGATGCCGAGGATGGCAGGCAGGCGGGCCTGGGCGTGGGCGGCGTTGCCGGCCTGGATCTTGGTATCGAGCGGATTGACGCCGCTGGCGGCGATGCGTACCAGCACCTGGCCGGGGCGCAGCGTCGGTACCTCGATGGGGGCAATCGACAGCGGGGTGCCGAACTGGGTCAGCAGGGCGGCTTGCATGAGGGAAGGGGCGTTGGACATGATGACTCCTGAATGTGGTCTGGGTGAAGGAAGCATCGCCTCACCGCAGGGCGGCAGGTCGATGCACGCAGTCTCCCGGTTTGCCTTGCGCCGAAAAAGTGGGCGGCGCCAAAGTCAGAATTGCGCATCGGCGAATAATCGGCAGGGCGCCATGCCCTAGAATCAGCGCACTGATATCGACAGCACAGGGAGAACACCATGGACCGACTGGATATGCTCAAGGTCTTTTGCGCCGTGGTCGAGGCGGGGGCATTCAGCCGGGCGGCTGAAAAGCTCTCCATGTCCACCTCCTCGGTGACCAACCACGTCGCCGCACTGGAGGCGCATTTCAAGGTGCGCCTGCTCAATCGGACCACGCGCAGCATGTCGCTCACCGAAGAGGGGCGTCACTGCCATGAGCAGGCGCTGCGGCTGCTGGCCGACATGGGCGAGCTGGAGGCGGGTTTGCGGGCTTCCGATACGCGCCCGGCTGGCTTGCTGCGCGTCGACCTGCCCAGCGTCATCAGCCGGCGTTACGTGGCACCGGCGCTGCCGCGCTTCCTGCGCCAGTATCCCGAACTGGAACTGCGCGTGACCGTCAGCGACCGCATGGTCGACATGGTCGAAGAGGGACTGGACGTGGTGGTGCGCATCGGCACCCTGGCCGACTCCGGCATGGTGGCGCGCAAGCTGGCCGGTACCCGTTACCTGTGCTGCGCGGCACCCTCCTACCTGCAGCAGCACGGCTGGCCGCAGACGCCCGAGGCGCTGGACCAGTTCGCCTGCCTGGGTTTCATGAATCCGCGCACGCGCATGGTCAAGCCCTGGCGTTTTGGCCGTGACGGCGTGGAAAGCTCGCATATTCCCAAGGGCCTGCTGGCCATGGATCACGTGGAATCCATGGTGGCTGCCGCGCAGGCCGGCGGGGGCATCATCCAGCAGATGTCGGTGACCCTCGATCCAGCCTTGCAGGAGGGTAGCCTGGTGCCGGTACTGCCGGAATGGCAGGTGGCCGGTCCGGACATCGTGGCGCTTTACCAGCCGACACGCCGGGAGACAGCCAAGGTGAAAGTTTTTGTCGCATTTCTGCAGGAGATATTCACAACGTGAATGGCTCGTCGGCCGCAATGCCCCGCAAATCCAGTGTTTATGCGGTTTATCAAGGAATGGCTGTTATATCCAACGGTAATGAAAAAACAGATTTTTTTTGATTTGTAATTACCTACTATATAAGTCGGGTATTTTTCGCTACAAATTTGCGTAAATTCCGTTTTATCGGGGTACAATCGCTGCCACTTTCCTGCACTCTCGACTGTCGAAGAGTGAGCAAAACCCGCTGCCAGCAAGGAGGCGGGGTGGGTAGCCGGGCTCCTGGAGACGGCTGCCACCGACAAGACCGCCGTACTGCTGACTGGCGTGTTCATTCCGCCGGATCCGTGCAACGACGATCCTGCCGTGCCAACCGAATTCATCAACTTGTGGCATTGGAGGTAGCATATGAACCAACCCCTCATGGCAGGCATTCCCGCAGTCAATGCGCCCGCCTACGTCAAACACCAGAAACTGATCAACTGGGTCGCCGAAATCGCCGCGCTGACCAAGCCGGCTCGCATTTACTGGTGCGATGGTTCGCAGGAAGAATACGATCGCCTGTGCGCTGAAATGGTTGCCGCCGGCACCATGAAGAAGCTCAACGAAGCCAAGCGTCCCAACAGCTACCTGGCCTGTTCCGATCCGTCGGACGTGGCGCGCGTGGAAGACCGCACCTTCATCTGCTCGCAGAACAAGGAAGACGCCGGCCCGACCAACAACTGGACCGATCCGGCCGAGATGCGCCAGACCCTGAACGGTCTCTTCGACGGTTGCATGGCCGGCCGCACCTTGTACGTGGTGCCGTTCTCGATGGGTCCGCTGGGTTCGCCCATCGCCCATATCGGCGTGGAGCTGTCCGACTCTCCCTATGTGGCCGTGAACATGCGCATCATGACCCGCATGGGCAAAGCCGTGTATGACGTGCTGGGCAGCGATGGCGAGTTCGTGCCTTGCGTGCACACCGTGGGCGCACCGCTGGCAGCTGGCCAGAAGGATGTGGCCTGGCCGTGCAATGCCACCAAGTACATCGTCCACTATCCGGAAACCCGCGAGATCTGGTCCTACGGTTCGGGCTACGGCGGCAATGCGCTCTTGGGCAAGAAGTGCTTCGCCTTGCGCATCGCCTCCACCATGGGCCGCGCCCAGGGCTGGCTGGCCGAGCACATGCTGATCCTGGGTGTGGAATCCCCGGAAGGCAAGAAGCACTACGTGGCCGCCGCTTTCCCCTCGGCTTGCGGCAAGACCAACTTCGCCATGCTGATCCCGCCCAAGGCCTTCGGCGGCTGGAAGGTCACCACCATCGGTGACGACATCGCCTGGATCAAGCCGGGTGCCGATGGTCGCCTGTATGCCATCAACCCGGAAGCCGGCTATTTCGGCGTGGCCCCGGGCACCAACGAAAAGAGCAACTACAACTGCATGGCCTCGGTCTCGGCCAACACCATCTTCACCAACGTGGCGCTGACCGATGACGGCGACGTGTGGTGGGAAGGCATGACCAAGGAGGCCCCGGCGCACCTGATCGACTGGCAGGGCAAGGACTGGACCCCGGAAATCGGCAAGGAAACCGGCCGCAAGGCAGCGCATCCGAACGCCCGCTTCACCGTTGCAGCCACCCAGAACCCGGTGATCGATCCGGCCTGGGACGATCCGGCCGGCGTGCCGATCTCGGCCTTCATCTTCGGTGGCCGCCGTTCCACCACCGTGCCGCTGGTGACCGAAGCCCGCAACTGGGTCGAAGGCGTCTACATGGCCGCGACCATGGGTTCGGAAACCACCGCTGCGGCTGTCGGCCAGCAGGGCGTGGTGCGCCGCGATCCGTTCGCCATGCTGCCGTTTGCCGGCTACAACATGAGCGAATACTTCCAGCACTGGCTGGACATCGGCAAGAAGATCGCCGCCTCGCCTGCCGAGCTGCCCAAGATCTACTGCGTGAACTGGTTCCGTACCGATGCCGATGGCAAATTCGTCTGGCCCGGTTTCGGCGACAACATGCGCGTGCTGAAGTGGATGCTGGACCGCATCGAGGATCCGCAGGGCGTCAAGACTGGCGGTGTCGAGCATCTGTTCGGCCTCACCCCGCGCTTCGATGACCTGCAATGGGAAGGCCTGGACTTCAGCGCCGAGCAATTCGCCACCATCACCTCCATCGACAAGGCCGCCTGGGCCAAGGAACTGGAGCTGCATGCCGAACTGTTCGACAAGCTCAAGCACAAGCTGCCGGCGGAACTGCAGGGCGTGAAGGACAAGCTGGAGAAGAAGCTGGCAGCCTAGGGCCTGTTCACACTGAATCTGCGAGATGCGTTGCCCCCAGAAGGCGGGGCGGCAAGGCGCGCGTCAGGGCTGGTGGTGGTGCCACCAGCCCTGACGTGCAACGCG
>NZ_JABFMQ010000043.1:0-18212 GCF_013359625.1 Herbaspirillum sp. C9C3 | reverse complement strand
GGGTGGGTCGCTGCGGCGGGGGGGGGGCAGGGCGGGACGGCAGGCGCGTGGCTACCCTGACAACCGCAGTGGACAGGTTACAATTGCCCTTCCACAAGCCCCGCGCATGGCCGCCAGGGTCAATGAATCCAGCATTTTATCAGAGCACAGCCCATGAAATTGAAGATCCGAGCCCTCCTGGCCACCGCCCTGTTGAGCCTGCTCGCCACCACGGCGACGCAGGTGCGGGCCGCGCCGGCGCAAGAGTTCGTGCTGGCCAATGGCATGAAGGTGGTCGTCAAGGAAGACCGGCGCGCGCCCACGGCGGTGCAGATGGTCTGGTACAAGGTTGGCAGCATCGATGAACTCAATGGCACCACGGGTGTATCGCACGCGCTGGAACACATGATGTTCAAGGGCACGAAGCACCACAAGGTCGGCGAATTCAGCCGTCTGGTGGCCGAACTGGGCGGGCAGGAAAACGCCTTCACCGCCAATGACTTCACCGCTTACTTCCAGCAGATCGAAAAGAGCCACCTGGAAAAGGTAATGGCTCTGGAAGCCGACCGCATGGCCAACCTGCAGTTCGACGCCAATGAATTCGCCAAGGAAATCCGCGTCATCATGGAAGAGCGCCGCTGGCGCACCGATGACCAGCCCATGGGCCTGCTCAACGAAGCCCTGAACGCCGCCGCCTGGACCGCCCATCCCTATCACCATCCGGTCATCGGCTGGATGGACGACCTGCAGCACATGCGCGTGCAGGATATCGCCAGCTGGTACCGCCAGTGGTATGCCCCCAACAATGCCACGCTGGTCGTGGCCGGTGATGTCGATGCCCAGCGTGTGCTGGCCCTGGCCAAAAAATATTTCGGCAAGATTCCTTCTCACCCCTTGCCCCGCGGCAAGCCGCAGAACGAGCCCGAGCAGCTGGGCCTGCGTCGCGTCACCGTCAAGGCCCCGGCCGAGAATCCGTATGTGGTGATGGCCTGGAAGGTGCCGGCCTTGCGCCATGTGGAAGCCGACCAGGACGCCTACGCCCTCGATGTGCTCTCCGCCGTGCTGGATGGCTATGACAATGCCCGCCTGACGGCCAACCTGGTGCGCACCGCCAGCCAGGCCACCGCAGTGGGCGCCAGCTACAGCGGCGTGGCGCGCGGCCCAGTGCTGTTCACGCTGGAAGGCAGCCCGGCCAATGGCGTGACCACCGAACAGCTCGAGGGCCTGCTGCGCGCCGAAGTCCAGCGCATCGCCAGTGAAGGCGTGTCCGAACAGGAACTGCAGCGCGTGAAGACGCAACTGATCGCCTCCCAGGTCTACAAGCGCGATTCCGTCTTCGGCCAGGCCATGGAGATCGGCATGATGGAAACCACCGGCCTGGGCCAGAAGAACATCGACCGCATCATCGACCGCTTGAAAAGCGTGACCGCGGCCCAGGTGCAGGCGGTTGCACAAAAATACTTCAAGGACGATACGCTCACCGTCGCCACGCTGGTGCCCCTGCCGCTGGACGGCAAGAAGCCCGCCGCGCCGCCGCCGGGCCTGCTGCATTGAGGATTGACGTTTTTTGCACCATTAAGTCGGGCTGAATGCTGTATTGAATGGCATTAACGCCAGCTTAATGGTGTACCCAAGTCGCTGAGTTCTTCCTGATCGATCGGCTTCTGTTCTTTACGGAGAAAACCATGCCCGTCATCGTCGTCGCCAATCCCAAGGGAGGCGTAGGCAAGACCACCCTGGCCACCAACCTGGCCGGTTATTTCGCCAGTCTTGGCCATGCCGTCATGCTGGGCGACATCGACCGCCAGCAATCCTCGCGTGCCTGGCTGTCGATCCGTCCGGAACAGGCACGCCCCATCAGTACCTGGGACATCAACGAGGACTACGTTGCCAAGCCCCCCAAGGGCAGCACCCACGTGGTGCTGGACACGCCCGCCGGGCTGCATGGCTGGCGTCTGAACGATACCCTCAAGCTGGCCGACAAGATCCTGGTACCGTTGCAGCCCTCGATCTTCGACATCCTGGCCACGCAGGATTTCCTGCGCCGCCTCGCCGCTGAAAAGGCGGTGCGCGAGGGCGAGATCGAGGTCGGCATCGTCGGCATGCGCGTCGATGCCCGTACCCGTTCGGCCGAGCAGCTGCAACGTTTCATCGAGGGGCTGAAGCTGCCGGTGCTGGGCCATCTGCGTGACACCCAGAACTATGTACAACTGGCCGCCCACGGCCTGACCCTGTGGGATATCGCACCTTCTCGCGTGCAGCGCGATCTCGACCAGTGGCAACCCATCCTCGATTGGATCGCCGGCCAGCCGGCCCCTGACCAGGCCGCATGACAGCACGCATGCAGCCTCGCTTTCGATTGTCCTCTTCCATGAAAAAAACCTTCTCTCTCCTCTTGCTCCCGCTGGCCCTGTTGGCCAGCGCGCCCGCCTCGGCAGCCCTGGCCATCCAGTCCTGGACCCAGCCTGACGGCGCGCGCGTGCTGTTCGTGGCCAACCATGCCATCCCCATGCTGGATGTGAGCGTGCAGTTCGATGCCGGCCAGCGCCGCGATCCCGCCGACAAGGCCGGCCTGGCCGAGCTGACCGTGGCCAGCCTGACACGCGGCGTGGAGGCCGCCGACGGCGCGCCTGCCCTGAGCGAAGCGCAGATCCTGGACGGCTTTGCCGATGTTGCCGCCCAGCAGCAGGGCGGCGCCGGGCAGGACCGCGCGGGGGTGAGCCTGCGCACCCTGTCCTCGCCCGCCGAACGTGATGCCGCACTGGGCCTGCTGGGCCGCATGCTGGCCCATCCTGCTTTCCCGCAGGCCGGTCTTGAGCGTGACCGCGCACTGGCCATCGCCAACCTCAAGGAAGCGCTGACCAAGCCCGAAGCCATCGCCGAAAAAGCCTTCATGGCAGCGGCCTACGGTCGTCATCCCTATGCCGTCGAGGCCAGCGAAGCCAGCCTGCAAGCCATTACCCGCGAGGACCTGCTGGCTTTCCATCGCGCCCACTATGTGGCCAATCGCGCCGTCATTGCCTTGATCGGCGACGTCAGCCAAGCGCAGGCGCGCGCCATTGCCAGCGCCCTCACGCGCGAGCTGCCGCAAGGTGCAGCCTTGCCGGCCCTGCCGCCGGTGACCGCGCCCAAGGGCGGGGAGCAGCGTATCGCCCATCCGGCCTCGCAATCGCACATCCTCATCGGTGCGCCGGCCATCCAGCGCGGCGACAATGATTTCTTCGCGCTGACCGTGGGCAACTATGTGCTGGGCGGTGGCGGCTTCGTCTCGCGCCTGACCGATGAAGTGCGCGAGAAGCGTGGCCTGAGCTACAGCGTCTACAGTTATTTCTCGCCCCTGGCCCAGCCCGGTCCCTTCCAGATCGGCCTGCAGACCAAGAAGGAACAGACCGCCGAAGCCCTGCGCGTGACCCGCGCCACGCTGGACAAATTCCTTCAGGAAGGACCAACAGCTGCCGAACTGAAGGCCGCCAAGGACAACCTCGCCGGTGGCTTCGCCCTGCGCATCGACAGCAATGCCAAGCTGCTGGAAAACCTCGCGGTGATCGGTTTCTACGGTCTGCCGCTGGACTACCTGGACCACTGGATCGAGCGCATCCGTGCCGTGGGTGTGCAGGACGTGCGCGCGGCCTTCCGCAAGCATGTGCATCCGGACGAGTTGTCCACGGTCATCGTCGGCGCAGCCGCCGAGTAAATCATTTACCTCATTTGACATCGGCGGCCCCGCGCCGCCCGCAGCAAGGAAAGTCATGCGCAAGAGCAGTCCCCCGCGATCCGGTCCCGCCGCTGGCGGCAAGCCGGCCAAGCCCGTCAACCGTGGCCCGCATCAGGTACGCATCATCGGCGGCCAGTGGAAGCGCACGCCGCTGCCGGTGCTCGATGCCGAGGGCCTGCGCCCCACGCCGGACCGCGTGCGCGAGACCGTCTTCAACTGGATCACCCACCTGATCGACGGGCAGTGGGAGCAGGTGGCCTGCCTGGATCTGTTCGCCGGTTCCGGCGCGCTCGGTTTCGAGGCCGCCAGCCGGGGCGCGCGCCGCGTGGTGATGGTGGAAAACAGCGCGGCTGCCGTGCGCCAGCTGGAGTCCAATCGCGACAAGCTCAAGGCCGAGGCACTGGTCATCGTGCGCGGCGACGCCCTGGCCGCCGTGCACAATGCCGCCGGCCGCGAGGCTGCCGGCTACAGCCTGGTCTTCATCGATCCGCCGTACCACCAGGGCTGGCTGGAAAAAGTGTTGCCGGCGTGCATGCCTTTGCTCACGCCGTCCGGATTGATCTACGTGGAAGCCGAGTACCCATTGCAAGGCGAAGACGCGCCGGCCTGGATGCAGGACTGGGAAGTGGTGCGCGCCGACAAGGCCGGCATGGTCTTCTATCATTTATTGCAACGCAAAAGCGCTACCCAAATTGAGGCATAATGCGCCTTCTGATTCAATAGCCGGAGAGGAGACACCATGGTCACAGCCGTATATCCGGGGACATTCGATCCGTTGACGCGAGGACATGAGGACCTGGTCCGCCGCGCATCGGGGTTGTTCGACAAGCTGGTCGTGGGCGTAGCCGACAGCAAGAACAAGAAGCCCTTCTTCTCGCTCGAAGAGCGTCTGTCGATTGCCAATGAAGTGCTGGGGCACTACCCCAACGTGCAGGTGGAGAGTTTCTCGGGCCTGTTGAAGGATTTCGTGCGCCAGAACAATGCCCGCGTCATCGTGCGCGGCCTGCGTGCGGTGTCGGACTTCGAATACGAATTCCAGATGGCCGGCATGAACCGCTACCTGTTGCCGGACGTGGAAACGCTGTTCCTGACTCCGTCTGACCAGTACCAGTTCATCTCCGGCACCATCGTGCGCGAGATCGCCCAGCTGGGGGGGGACGTGTCCAAGTTCGTGTTCCCGTCGGTGGAGAAATGGCTCAAGGAAAAGATCGCCAAGCAATGATGTTTCAAGCAAGAGAGGTGCGGCAATGGCACTGATGATTACCGACGATTGCATCAACTGCGACGTCTGCGAACCGGAATGTCCCAACGAGGCCATTTACATGGGGCCGCAGATCTACGAGATCGATCCGGACAAATGTACCGAATGCGTGGGACATTTCGAGGAACCGCAGTGCCAGCAGGTCTGCCCGGTCGCGTGCATTCCCTTCAACCCGGCCTGGCGCGAGAGCCCCGAGCAGTTGATGGAGAAGTACGAACGCCTGCAGGCCCAGGCCAAGCGCAGTTGAGTCTGTACACCTGGCGGTGCTGCCAGGAAATGCCGTTCAGTGCTGCACTGAACGGCATTTTGATTTGGTGAATGCTGCTGCGCGCAACATTCAACCTGCATGAATACTCGCTATCAGCGCCGACCATGCCAAGGCTGTTGCGGCGCAAGTAGAGTAGGCAGGTTTCCGGACTTTTCCATGCGCATCCACCCACACAGAACATGCACTCCCTCCCCAAATCCGCTGTTGCCGCCCTGCTGTTGAACACCACCATCTGGGGTCTGTCCTGGACCGGCACCCGCGCCCTGGAAGGCATGGGCCTGCATCCGGTCTGGGCCACGGCAGCCATCTTCAGCGCCTGCGCCTTGCTGCTGCTGACCTTGCGCTACCGTGAACTGCCACTGCTGTGGCGTCATCCGGCCTTGCTGGCCGTGGGACTGACCACCGGCCTGACCAATGCCTCCTTCAATGTCGCGGTGGCCTATGGCGATGTGGTGCGGGTGATCCTGCTGTTCTACCTGATGCCGGTATGGACCGTCATCCTGGCGCGCCTGGTGCTGCATGAAGCCATCACCCCGCGCTCGCTGGCGCGCGTGGCACTCGGGCTGAGCGGCGCCTTCATCGTGCTGTACCAGCCGCGTCTGGGCCTGCCACTGCCGCAGAGCCTGCCGGACTGGATGGCAGTGGCGTCGGGCCTGCTGTTTGCGGTGACCAATGTGCTGTTGCGACGCCTGCACGGCCTCTCCGATGGCGCTCGCGCCGTGGCCATGCTGGCCGGCAGCGGCGTGCTGGCCAGTCTGTTGGGCGTGCTGCTGTCAGCCAGCGGCGTGATTGCCTGGCCGTTGCCCTTGCCAGCGGCCGCCGCGCCCGTGGTAGCGCTGTGGGCGTTGCTGTTCCTGGTATCGAATCTGAGCCTGCAATATGGGGTGGCGCGCCTGCCGGCCAATATCACGGCGGTCATCATGCTGGCCGAAATCCTGGTGGCGACCTTCTCGGCCTGGCTGCTCGGTGCAGCGGAACTCCGCGCGCAAGACCTCATCGGCGGCGTGCTCATCATCACCGCTCCCTGGATCGTGCGGGACCGCCCGGTGGCGGCGCAGCCTGCCTGATCAGTCGTGGGTGGCCAGCATGACGCGGTTGCGTCCGGCTTCCTTGGCCTGGTAGAGCGCCTGGTCGGCCGCCTTGAGCATGGCCTGCTTGACTTCGCCCGCCGCGCGCCCGCGATCCGGCGGTGACAGCGAGGCTGCGCCGATGGAGGCGGTGATGCGCAACGGATCGCGCGAGCCCTCGATCATCACGCCACGGCTGCAGATGCCGGCGCGGATGCGTTCGGCGATGCGTGCGGCGTCGTCGCGCGTGGCGTGGGTCAACAGCACCACGAATTCTTCCCCGCCGAAGCGACCCAGTGCATCCGACAGGCGCAGTTCCTTCTTGATGCGCGCAGCCACTTCGCGCAGCACGTCGTCCCCGCTCTGGTGGCCGAACTGGTCGTTGACGCGCTTGAAATGGTCGATGTCGATGAACAGGCAGGACAGTGCCGAGCGATCGCGCTGGCTGCGTGCCACTTCCTCCTGCATGCGTTGCTCGATGTAGCGGCGGTTGTTCACGCCCGTGAGCGGATCGGTCAGGCCGATGTGCTTCAGGCGCTCATTGTTGATGACGTTTTCCAGGCAGATGGCGGCTACCGTCGCCAGGCGCTGGATGAAGTCGGTGGCCAGCGTGCGCGTGAAACGTTCGGCATAGGCGCTGCCCAGCGACAGGTAGCCCAGCAGCCGGTGCTGGCGCACCAGCGGCAGCACTGCCACGCTCACCGGCTGGTAATGCGGGAACAGCGGCCCGTGCAGGGCCGGCACGTACTGGCCCAGGCGCGGTTTTTCGTCCGACAGCGGACCATCCTCGTCGATGAAGTGCAGCGGGTCCTTCAGGAACAGCAGCTTGGGGAATTCGTTCACGCCGATCTGCAGGTCGCGCAGGATGCGCTGGATCGCGTAGTCGCCATCGATGAGGGACAGCGTGACCGTCTCCAGGCTGAACACCCCCGGCATCACCGTGAGCATCACGTCGATGAGCTCGCGGAATTCGCTGGCACCGATCAGTTTCAGATCGAAGGCTTGATGGCGTTCGATGATGGACTGGTTGATGTGCGCCTGCTGCAGCAGATCCTGCAGCTCGCTCCTCAGTTGTTCGTTGTCGGCAATCAGCGATTCCATATCGATGGTCGATGTCATGTGCTCATCTGCATATTCCGGCGTGCGGCCGGCCCCTTGCCCAAACCGGTCGCCCGGTCACCCTCCAGCCCGCCACGTGCGGGGTGGGCGGTCTGACTGCCTGTGCTGCAATTTGCAATTTGCGATCTGCGATCTGCGATCTGCGATCTGATCCGACGTTATCGGCAGGGCGGGCCGCAAATGAAGGCCCCATCCCCTCCCTGATACCGAGCAAGAAGCGTTCCCGTCCGCCTGCCTGCTGCTGCCGACCGGGGCCGACTCAGGCTGCCTGCGGGGCGAAGAAGCGTTCGCCCATCTCATCCAGTCCCAGCGTGCGCAATACTTCCTGCAGGCGCTCGGCCGGACGGCGGCGCGGCAGGTCGCGGTATTGCGCAATGATCAACTCGTTCTTCATCGAATGTTCCCAGCCCACCAGCTCGGTCACGCTGACCTTGTAGCCATGCGCTTCCAGCTGCAGGCAGCGCAGCACATTGGTGACCTGGCTGCCGAATTCGCGGGTATGCAGCGGATGGCGCCAGATCTCGGTGAGCGAATTGGAGAGCGACTTGCCCTTGTTGCGATTGAGCACCGAGGCCACTTCGGCCTGGCAGCAGGGCACCAGGACGATGAAGCGCGCTTCCTTGGCCAGGGCGAAATGGATGGCGTCATCGGTGGCCGTATCGCAGGCATGCAGAGCGGTGACCACGTCGATCTTCTCCGGCAGGCTGGGCGAAGTGATCGAATCGGCCACCGACAGATTGAGGAAGGACATGCCGCCAAAGCCCAGGCGCGCGGCCAGTTGCTCGGACTTGCGCACCAGCTCCTCGCGGGTTTCGATGCCGTAGATGCGGGGCGCGCCCTGCAGGCCCTTGAAGAACAGATCGTAGAGGATGAAGCCGAGATAGGACTTGCCCGCGCCATGGTCGACCAGGCTGACGCCGGGATGATCGTCCAGCACTTCTTGCAGCAGCGGTTCGATGAACTGGTAGAGGTGATAGACCTGCTTCAACTTGCGGCGGCTGTCCTGATTCAGCTTGCCGTCGCGGGTGAGGATGTGCAGTTCCTTCAACAGATCGATGGACTGGCCGGGCCGGATCTCATGCGCCTGCGGGGCGCTCTCGGCAGTGGATTTGGCCCGGTTCGGCTGGCGGCCGGGGGCGCTGTTGGCTTGCTTGCTCATGATGCTGCACTGGCGAAGGGCCGGCGCGCAGGCCGGCGGGGTGGATTCGGGGGCAGGGCGGCGAGCTCCGGAGCTCGGTAAAGGACTGCCGTGGCCGGGCATTTTACCCGATCCCGATGTCAACTTCGTGAAGTGCTGCTGCCGTGCGCGGCATGTTGCAAGCCAGCAAACATGCGCGCGCGGACCGATGCCAGGGCCTTACGCTACCCGCTCGATCACCAGCGCAATTCCCTGGCCCACGCCGATGCACATGGTGCACAGCGCATAGCGGCCACCGGTGCGCTCCAGCTGGTTGAGGGCGGTCGTCACCAGCCGTGCGCCGGAAGCCCCCAGCGGATGACCGATGGCGATGGCGCCGCCATTCGGATTGACGTGCGCGGCATCGTCGGGCAAGCCGAGATCGCGCGTCACGGCCAGCCCCTGCGCGGCGAAGGCTTCGTTCAGTTCGATCACGTCCATCTGCGCCAGCGTCAGGCCGACCTGCGCCAGCACCTTGCGTGTCGCCGGCGCCGGACCAAAGCCCATGATGCGCGGCGCCACGCCCGCCGTGGCCATGCCCAGCACGCGCGCACGGGGCTTGAGGCGATACAGGTCGGCGGCCTTGGGCGAGGCCAGCAGCAGCGCGCAGGCACCGTCGTTGACGCCGGAGGCATTGCCTGCCGTGACCGTGCCATCGGGGCGCACCACGCCCTTGAGTCTGGCCAGCGTGGCCAGGGTCGTGTCCGGGCGCGGATGTTCGTCGGTGGTGACGATGAGCGGATCGCCCTTCTTCTGCGGGATGGTCAGCGCTGCGATCTCGCCCGCGAAGAAACCGGCCTCCTGTGCTGCGGCCCAGCGCTGCTGGCTGCGCAGAGCAAACGCGTCCTGGTCGGCACGGTTGATGTTGAAATCGGTGGCGACGTTTTCCGCCGTCTCGGGCATAGAGTCGATGCCGTACTGCGCCTTCATCAGCGGATTGACGAAGCGCCAGCCGATGGTGGTATCGAAGATCGCGGCACTGCGCGAGAAGGCCGATTCCGCCTTGCCCATCACGAAGGGCGCGCGCGTCATGCTCTCCACCCCGCCGGCGATCATCAGCTCCACCTCGCCCGACTTGATGGCGCGTGCAGCCATGCCCACCGCATCCAGGCTGGAGCCGCACAGGCGGTTGATGGTGCTGCCCGGCACGTCGATGGGCAGGCCAGCCAGCAAACCGGCCATGCGGGCCACGTTGCGGTTGTCTTCGCCGGCCTGGTTGGCGCAGCCGTAGAGGATGTCGTCGACGCGGCTCCAGTCCACGCCGGGGTTGCGCTCCATGAGGCTGCGAATGGGTGCGGCCGCCAGGTCATCGGCGCGTACCGCGCCCAGGGCGCCACCGTAGCGTCCGAACGGGGTGCGAATGGCGTCACAAATCAATGCTTGCATAGGTCTCTTTCTTCCAGGATCAAGGGTTTGCGGGCCATGCCTCAGGCCGGGAGGGCCGACGCGACGGCGCTGTCGGCTTTCTTGCGATGGTCGATCACCCGTTTGGCCTTGCCCACCGAGGTGCGCTCGATCATGCCGGCCGGCACCACCGTCACCTTGGTGGAAATGCCCACATAGGTCTTGATGCTGTGCTGCAGTTCCTTCTCCAGTGCCTCCACGTGTTCGGTGGAGGCGTCCTCGCGCAGCTCGGCGAAGACGCACATGCTGTCCATGTGGCCGTGGCGTTCGATCTGCAATTGATACTGCGGGGCCAGTTGCGGCAGTTTCAGGATCAGCTCCTCGATCTGGGTCGGGAACACGTTCACGCCCCGGATGATGAGCATGTCATCCGAGCGTCCGGTGATCTTGCCGATGCGGCGCATGGAGCGCGAGGTCGGCGGCAACAGGCGCGTGAGGTCGCGGGTGCGGTAGCGGATCATCGGCAGCGCTTCCTTGGAGAGCGAAGTAAAGACCAGTTCGCCCTCCTCGCCGTCGGGCAGCACTTCGCCGGTATCAGGATCGATGATCTCGGGATAGAAGTGGTCTTCCCAGATCACCGGCCCATCCTTGCTCTCGATGCACTCGCTGGCCACGCCCGGTCCCATCACCTCCGACAGACCATAGATGTCCACTGCATCGATGCCGGCGCGCTGCTCGATTTCGCGGCGCATGGCATCGGTCCAGGGCTCGGCACCGAAGATGCCGACCTTGAGCGAACTGGCGGCAGGGTCCAGCCCCTGGCGCTGGAATTCCTCGATCACGTTGAGCATGTAGGAGGGCGTGACCATGATGATGGCCGGCTTGAAATCGCGAATGAGCTGTACCTGCTTTTCAGTCTGGCCGCCCGACATGGGGATGACGGTGCAGCCCAGCTTTTCCGCACCGTAGTGCGCGCCCAGCCCCCCGGTGAACAGACCATAGCCATAGGAAATCTGCACGATGTCACCGGCACGTCCACCGGCGGCGCGAATGGAGCGCGCCACCACCGTGGCCCAGGTGTCGATGTCATTGCGCGTGTAGCCCACCACGGTGGGCTTGCCGGTGGTGCCGCTGGAGGCATGCACCCGCACTACCTGCTCGCGCGGTACGGCGAACATGCCGAAGGGATAGTGGTCGCGCAGATCCTGCTTGGTAGTGAAGGGAAACCTGGACAGATCCGACAGGCTCTTCAAGTCGTCCGGGTGCACCCCGGCCTGGTCGAAGGCATGGCGATAGTGCGCCACGTTTTCATAGGCATGCTTGAGCGACCATTTCAGGCGTTGCAGTTGCAGCGCCTGCAGTTCGTCGCGACTGGCCGTTTCGATGGGCTCCAGATCGCCGGGTTGGGGAGTGCGGGTGGTCATGGTGGTCTCCTGTCTCTGTTGATGTTGGTGTTCTCTTTTTTGCGCGGTCACTGCGCTGCCTGCAGGCCGCTGATCACCTCGCCTCTGATGCGATAGGACTTGCCCCGGAACAGCGCAATGATCTTGCCGTCCTGGTTGCTCACGGTGATGTCGTAGACCCCGGTGCGGCCGGCCAGCGTGCGTTCCTGCGCCTCGGCGATCAGCAGGTCGTTGCGCATGGCCGGTGCCACGTAGTCGATGCTGCACCCCGATGCCACGGTGTTGAGGTTACGGCTGTTGCAGGCAAATGCAAAGCTGCTGTCGGCCAGCGCGAAGATGAACCCGCCGTGGCAGGTGGCGTGGCCATTGAGCATGTCGCTGCGCACCAGCATGCTCATGCGCGCCCGGCCCGGTGCGATCTCCAGGATCTTCATCCCCAGCGCCTGGGAGGCGTTGTCGCGCGGGTACATGGCTTGCACCGTGGCCTCGGCCAGGGTTTGCGGATCCATCTCGGTCGATGGGGATGACAAGGCGGTCTCACTCATGGAATTTCCTCCCGGAAGCTTGCAGGCGTTGAAGCAGGGGCGAGACCCGATAGCGGTCTTCGCCATAGGTGGCACTGAGCTGGCGCAGTACGTTGGTGACGGTGTCGATGCCGATGGCGTCGGCCCAGGCAAGCGGGCCACGCGGATAGTTCACGCCCTTCTGCATGGCCATGTCGGCATCGCTCCGACTGCACACGCCCTGGTTGACGGCATCGGCGGCTTCATTGGCGAGCATGCAGACGGTGCGCATGACCACCATGCCCGGCACGTCCTGCATGGCCGAGACCGCAAAGCCGCAGGACTGCAGCACCGCGAGCACGGCCTGGTAGGCGCGCTCGCGACACTGGTCGGCGCGCGTCACGCCCAGGCGGGTGGCGCGGGCATAGTCCAGCGCCAGGTCCACCAGCACCACGTCGGGCATGTTGTAGTCGTAGGATTGCTGGGTCGCGCTACGGCCTTCGGTGACGTACAGGCGGCCGGGGCCGGCCTTCATCAGCAGGTGGTCGGCGCGTGGCCCGTGGTATTCCACGCGGCCCTGGTAGCGCGCGCGGATCACTTCCACCAGCGGATGCGTCCCGAACAATTGCAGCGGCACCGTGGGCAGCTCGTACTCGGGTTCGGTCGCCGGCTGGGGGATCTCGGCATCCTCGCCATAGCGATAGAAACCGCGCCCGCTCTTGCGGCCCAGCAATCCGGCCTGCACCAGTTCCTGCTGGATCAGCGAGGGCGTAAAACGCGGGTCGTTGAAGAAGGCATGGAATACCGATTGCGTGACGGCGAAGTTGACGTCATGTCCGATCAGGTCCATCAGCTCGAAGGCACCCATGCGGAAACCGCCGCTCTCGCGCAGCAGGGCGTCGATGGTGGCCGGGTGCGCGCCGCCTTCGTTGAGCACCCGCAAGGCTTCGGCGTAGTAGGGACGGGCCAGACGGTTGACGATGAAGCCGGGGGTCGAGCTGGCCACCACCGGGACCTTGCCCCAGGCCAGCGCGGTGTCGTGCAGGCATTGCACCACGGTGGCGTCACTGCGCACGCCACGGATGACTTCCACCAGGGCCATCTGCGGCACGGGGTTGAAGAAGTGCAGTCCCGCCAGGCGCTCGGGATGACGCAGCGTGGCCGCGATATGGGTGATCGAGAGCGAGGAGGTATTGCTGGCCAAGAGGCATTGCGCATCGACCAGGTCTTCCAGCTTGCCGAACAGTTCCTGCTTGGCGCCGAGCTGTTCGACGATGGCTTCGATCACCAGGCGTGCATCGCGCATCTCCTGCAGGGTGTGGGCAACGCAGAGCCGGTCACTGGCGGCGTGAGCCTCTTCGGCGGGGATCTTGCCCTTGTTGGCCAGTTTGTCGAGACCGGCGCGGATGCCGGCGATGGCCTTGGCCGCCGCGCCTTCGCGGCTGTCGTAAAGTTGCACCGGATGCCCGGCCAGCGCGGCCACCTGGGCGATACCGGCGCCCATGGTGCCGCTGCCGATGACGGCCACCGGGGCCGTCGCGGGCAGGGCGTACCTGATGTCTGCCGCGTTCATGTCATTGCCCCGTGAACTGCGGCGCGCGCTTTTCCAGGAAGGCGCTCACGCCCTCGCGGTAATCCCGGCTGTGGCCGAGCGCGCGCATGGTGTCGCGTTCCAGGTCCAGCTGTTGCGCCAGGGTGTTGGCCGGGCTGGCATGGAGCGTGGCCTTGGTGGCGGCCAGGCCCTTGGTGGGGGCGCGGGCGAAGTGTTCCGCCATGGCGCGTGCCTGCTCCATCAACTGGTCGTCCTCCACGCATTTCCAGATCAGACCCCAGCGTTCGGCCTGCTCGGCGCTGATCTTCTCGCCCAGCAGCGCCATGCCCATGGCGCGCGCCGTACCCACCAGGCGCGGCAGGAAGTAGGTGCCGCCGGTATCGGGAATGAGCCCCAGCTTGCAGAACACTTCCACGAAGCTGGCCGAGCGCGCGGCCAGCACGATATCGCAGGCCAGCGGCAGGTTTGCACCCGCACCGGCGGCCACGCCGTTGACGGCGCAGATCACCGGGAAGGGCAGCGCACGCAGCGACTTCACCAGCGGACCGTAGTACTTGTCGATGGATTCGCCCAGGTCGACGGCACCGTCACCGGGTTTGACGGCGCGGTCGCCCAGGTCCTGGCCGGCGCAGAAGCCGCGTCCGGCGCCGGTGAGCAGCAACACCCGCACGCTAGTGTCGGCCTGCAGCGTGGCGATGGCCTCGCGCAGTTCCAGGTGCATGGCCACGGTGAAGCTGTTGAGCTTGTCGGGGCGGTTCAGCGTGATGACGGCGATGCCGTCGCGGTTCTCGAAGAGGATGGATGAGTAGCTCATGGGCTCGGAAAAAGTAAGGGGCGGGGAAGAGCGTCAGGCTCAGTTGTCCTGGTCGAAGTCCAGCAGCAGCTTGTCGCTGACCGGGAAGGACTGGCAGCTCAGGACGAAGCCGCGGGCGATCTCGTAGTCTTCCAGGGCGTAGTTGGCATCCATGTCGACCTTGCCCTCGACCACCTTGCAGCGGCAGGTGGCGCAAACGCCACCCTTGCAGGAGTAGCGCAGGTCGATGCCGTGCTTCAGGCCGGCATCGAGCACGGATTCCTTTTCCTTGTCCATGGTGAAGACGTTGTGATAGCCGTCGACGATCACCGTGACCTCGCATTCCTTCTTGCCCACCACCGGGCGCGAGGCGTGCGCACGCGTCGGTGTGCTGGCGGCAAACAATTCGGTCTTGATCTGCGTCTTGGGCATGCCATGTGCCTGCAGAGAATCGGAGACGGCCTGCACCATTTCTTCGGGACCGCAGAGGAAGGCCGCGTCCATGTCCTTGAGATCGATCCAGGAAGCGAAGAAGGCATCGCACTTCTTGCGGTCGATGCGTCCGTTGAACAGCTCCACGTCCTGCTGCTCGCGGCTCATCACCCAGATCACGTTCAGACGTTCGAGGTAGGCATCCTTGAGGTCGGTGAGTTCTTCCTTGAAGATCACCGAAGACGAGGCGCGATTGGCATAGACCAAAGTAAAGCGGCTGTGCGGCTCGGTCAGCAGCGTGGTCTTGATGATGGAGATCATCGGCGTGATGCCGCTGCCGGCGGCAAAGGCCAGGTAGTGCTTGCGGTTGGCGGCATCCAGCGGAACGTTGAAGTGGCCCATGGGCGGCATCACCTCGATACTTTGTCCCGGGACAAAGGACTCATTGGCCCAGTTCGAGAACAGTCCGCCGGGGACGCGCTTGATGGCGACCCGCAACTGCTTTTCCTGGGTGGCCGCGCAGATCGAATAGGAGCGGCGCAATTCCTCGCCCTCGATGTGCGAGCGCAGCGTCAGGTGCTGGCCCTGCTGATAGGCGAAGGTATCCTGCAATTCGGCCGGGACGGCGAAGGAGACCACGATGGTATCGCGCGTTTCCTGTTTCACGCCCGAGATGGTCAGTGGATAGAATTTGCTCATGATGTTGTGCCTTGGTTCTGGGACATTGAGCACGGCTCAATGCGCCTTGAAGTAATCGAACGGCTCGCGGCAGTCCTTGCACTGGTACAGCGCCTTGCAGGAAGTGGAGCCGAACTGGCTCACGCACACCGTCTGCATCGAACCGCAATGCGGGCATTGCACCTGCGGTGCGGCCTGTCGCCGGATGCTGATGCCGCGGATGTCGACGACCTGCTGCGCCGGTGGCGCGATGCCGTATTGCTGCAGGTTGCGGCGGCCTTTCTCGCTCATCCAGTCAGTGTTCCAGGCCGGTGCCAGCTGGGTGCGGATGGCCACCTCGGTCAGTCCGTGCTGCTTGAGCGCCGCGCCGATCTCCTGGGCGATTACGCCCATGGCCGGGCAGCCGGAATAGGTCGGGGTGATGACCACCGTGCAGCGTGCCGCCCCGGCATCCTCCTCGGAGACCTCGACGGCGCGCACGATGCCCAGGTCCACCACCGAAATGACCGGAATCTCCGGATCGGGAATGGCTTGCAGCCATTCCCAGATCCTTGCCTGGAGCGCCTGCGCAGGCGATGCCAGCTCGCTCACCAGCTGGCTCCGGGATAGGTGCGCTGCAAGAACTGCATTTCCGCCAGCAGGTAGCCCAGGTGTTCGGTATGCCGGCCCTGCTTGCCGCCACTCTGCATCCACAGGCCCGCAGCCGGCAGTTGCAGCGTGGCTTCGCGCATCACCTCGGTGACGTGCTGCTGCCACTTCTGTTGCAGTTCGTCCAGGTCCGGCGCGATACCGTCGGCCTGCATGGCCTGATCCAGCGCGTCGGCCGTGAACAGTTCGCCGGTATACATCCACAGGGCGTCGATGGCGTCCTGCATGCGGCGATGGCTTTCTTCGGTGCCGTCACCCAGGCGGATCATCAGATCGGTACTGCGGCGCACGTGGTAGGTGACTTCCTTGAGACACTTCTGCGCAATCTCGACGATGCGTGCATCACTGCTCTCGCACAGTCCTTCGAGCAGGAAGTAATGCCAGACGTCGAAGAGGAACTGACGCGCCAGCGTATCGGCATAGCTGCCATTGGGCAGCTCCACCAGCAGCAGGTTGTGGAACTGATGGGCATCGCGCAGGAAGGCCAGTTGATCTTCGTTGCGGCCCGCACCTTCCAGTTCGGCGGCGTAGGCCAGCCACAGGCGGGCCTGGCCGATCAGGTCCAGCGAGACGTTGATGAGCGCCATGTCTTCTTCCAGCGCCGGGCCCTTGCCGCACCATTCGGAGAGGCGTTGCGAGAGCACCAGGGCGTTGTCGCCCAGGCGTCGCACGTAATCGGTTTTGTGGGTCATGGTGCGTACCTCTTACAGGTTCTTCAGCTCAGCCGGCATGGGGAAGAAGGTCGGGTGGCGATACACCTTGCTGTTGGCCGGCTCGAACAGCGGCGCCTTGTCGCCCGGGCTGGAAGAGACGATGTCGGCGGCACGCACCACCCAGATACCTACGCCTTCGTTGCGGCGGGTGTAGACGTCGCGCGCATTGTTGATGGCCATCTCGCCATCGGGGGCGTGCAGGCTGCCGACGTGTTTGTGGGCCAGACCGTGCTGGCTGCGGATGAAGACTTCCCAGAGAGGCCATTCCTTGCTCATGATGCTTTTCCTTGTTGGCGGGCCGCTGTCATGGCGGCCACTGGCATGGTTGTGTGATGAAACGAATCGGATCGGATATCGAAGCGACGACTCAGGCCGCCTTGCGCGCGGCCCGCTTGTCGGCATGCGCCACCAGCGCATCGCGGAACCAGGCGCCGTCGTCGTAGGCTTTCTTGCGGGTGGCCAGGCGTTCGCGGTTGCAGGGACCGTTACCGCGCAGGACGTTGTGGAATTCGTCCCAGTTGATCTCGCCGAAGTCGTAACGACCGCGTTGCTCATTCCACTTCAGGTCGGGATCGGGCACGGTCAGGCCCAGGTATTCGATCTGCGGGATGGTCTGGTCGACCATGCGCTGGCGCAGTTCATCGTTGGAGAACAGCTTGATGCGCCACTGCATCGATTGGGCGCTGTTGACCGATTCTGCATCGGAGGGACCGAACATCATCAGCGCCGGCCACCACCAGCGGTTCAGCGCATCTTGCGCCATCTGCTTCTGCTCGGGCGTGCCGCGGCACAGCGCCAGCATGATGTCGTAGCCCTGGCGGGCATGGAAGGATTCCTCCTTGCACACGCGCACCATGGCGCGCGAGTAGGGACCATAGGAGCAGCGGCACAGCGGGATCTGGTTGATGATGGCCGAGCCATCCACCAGCCAGCCGATGGCGCCCATGTCGGCCCAGCTCAGGGTCGGATAGTTGAAGATGCTGGAGTACTTGGCACGTCCCGCATGCAGATCGTCCAGCAGTGCATCGCGCGACACGCCCAGGGTTTCGGCCGCGCTGTAGAGATAGAGACCGTGACCGGCCTCATCCTGTATCTTGGCCAGCAGGATGGCCTTGCGTTCCAGGGTCGGGGCGCGCGTGACCCAGTTGGCCTCGGGCAGCTGGCCGACGATTTCCGAATGCGCGTGCTGCGAGATCTGGCGCACCAGTGTCTTGCGATACGCTTCGGGCATCCAGTCCTTGGGCTCGATCTTGACCCCGGCATCGATGCGGGCCTGGAAGGCTTGCTCTTGGGCGGACATGTCCTCGGCGCTGCGCACCTTGGCTAGTCCGGTTTCTACGAGTTGTGCATACATGTGCTTCTCCGTGAAGGTGAATCACGCGGGTGAAGGACGAACGCGGTCCTTGCCGCAAGGCCAGGCCCTGCGTCTGCGTGAGTTGAAACCGCGAAACTGAAAAAATGCTGCTTGCTAGGGCCTGTTCACATTCAATCTGTGAGTGCGAGACGTCGCCAAGCGTTGGCTGCCTAGGCGCAGCGACGCGCCGTGGTGGTGCCACGGCA
>NZ_JABFMQ010000042.1:0-19012 GCF_013359625.1 Herbaspirillum sp. C9C3 | reverse complement strand
CCACCACGCCTTCTGGGGGCAACGCATCTCACAGATTGAATGTGAACAGGCCCTAACTACCAGGCCGCCACCAGACGCCCTGCTCTGCTGGCCGGCCCGTGCTGACTTCTGCCATCTTACGGCCCTTCCGCCGCTGCCCTCACCAGACTCTCCGCACCGATCTGCGCAATCCTGCGCGCCCCCGTCAAGGTCATGGCCACCTGCATCTCCTTGGCAAAGAGTCCCAGCACATTCTCCACCCCGGCCTGCCCCTGCGCCGCCAGCGCATAGATGAAGGCACGCCCCAGCATCACCGTATCAGCCCCCAAGGCCAACAGGCGCACTACGTCCAACCCCGAGCGCACACCCGAATCCACCAGGATGGCGAGCTCGCCCTTGACCGCGCTGGCAATCTCCGGCAAGGCGCGCGCGGTCGAGAGTACGCCGTCGAGCTGGCGTCCGCCATGGTTGGAAACCACAATCCCGTCAGCACCGAAACTGACCGCCTGGCGCGCATCCTCGGGATCGAGAATGCCCTTGAGCAGCATCTTGCCCTGCCACGAGTCACGTATCCATTGCAGGTCATGCCAGCCAATGCCCGGATCGAAATTGGCCCCCAGCCAGCCCACATAATCCTCCAGCCCGGTCTTCTTGTTGAGATAGGCGGAGACATTGCCCAGATCATGCGGACGCCCCAGCACGCCCACATCCCACGCCCAGCGCGGATGCGTGATGGCCTGCATATAGCGGCGCAGCGCCGCATTCGGCCCTGACATGCCCGAGTGCCGGTCACGATAACGCGCCCCCGGCACCGGCATGTCCACCGTAAACACCAGCGTACGCACCCCCGCTGCCCAGGCGCGGTCCAGCACATTTTTCATGAAGCCGCGATCCTTCAACACATACAACTGGAACCAGATCGGCTGCGTCACCGCCTGCTGCACCTCTTCGATGGGGCACACCGACACCGTCGACAAGGTGAAGGGAATGCCCGCCTTCTCCGCCGCCCGCGCCGCCTGTACTTCGCCGCGCCGCGCATACATCCCGGTCAGGCCCACAGGCGAGAGCGCCAGCGGCATGGCCAGCGACTGGCCCAGCAAGGTGGTGGAGAGATCAACCTCGCCCACCTCCTTCAACACGCGCTGACGCAAGGCCAGCTGGCGCAGGTCCAGCGAATTGCGCGCCAGCGTGTGTTCATCGTAGGCGCCGCCGTCGATGTAATCGAACAGGAAGCGCGGCAAGCGCCGCCGGGCGGCTTCGCGGTAATCGTGAGTGGACGAGATGATCATGACGGTCCTTGTCAAGGTGAAGGAAATGCGTTCCGGACTGCCGCGGCGCGGCGCGCACGGGCGGGGGCTTCCTCGATGTCCAGCAGGCGCTGCTGCACGAACTCGAGATGGGCATTGGCATGCTGGCGGGCTTCCTCGGCGCGGCCGGCGAGGATGGCATCGAGGATCTGACGATGCTGCAAATCCAGCTGGGCCACGATGTCGGGCAGCCGGTACAGTTGCCGCAAGGTGTCGGCAATGCTGATTTCCAGCAGCCGCAAGAGACCCGACATCACCTGCCGCAGCACCACATTGCGCGAAGCCTGGGCAATGGCAAGATGAAAGGCCGCATCGGTGCGAGCCTGGGCGGCCAGGTCATCGAGCGGTGCGGTGGAGACGGCCAGGTAGGCCTGCTGCAGCCGCCGCTTGTCTTCCTCGCTGGCGCGCAGGGCAGCGAAATAGGCAGCATCGCCTTCCAGCGAAAACCGGATCTCGGCCACGTCCTTCCAGTAACCGGCATCGCTGCGCGCCAGCGGCGCCAGCAGTTGCAGGGCCTCGGCAATCGGATCGGTCAGTGCCGCGTGTTCATCTGCAGCGAGGAAGGTGCCACCGCCATGACGTGCCACCAGCACGCCCCGGCTGGTGAGCACGCCGATGGCCTCGCGCAGGGATGAGCGCGAGACGCCGAATTCCGCGGCCAGCGCCCGTTCCGACGGTAGCTTCTGGCCCGGCGCCAGCGCCCGCCGGGCGATCAGGCTGGCCAGACGGTCAACCAGGGGAGAGGCTGTCATGGGCGGCTCGCTTTCTTGGTGGTCGGACCACTTGCGGAGGACGTGAGGAGAACTTGAGCCCGATTGTAGAGGCACCCAGACAGAATGCACAAAGCGTTTGCAAAGTGGTCCGACCACTCATGCACGCCATGGTGCGCAGGCAGTCCCCCGGCACAACGTCCCGCCTCGCGAAAAATAGCGCAAACCTTCATCTTTTTTCGGGAGACCGGGGCGCAACGGCAGCAGGTACGCCGATGCCTGCCGAATCCTTCATTTGACCCATGCGGCCATGGACGTGCTCACCAACGAGGCGTAGCGCCTGGCCTACTGAGCCTGGCGCGGCGCAGGCAGGCCGAGCTTGTCGAGGAATTCGCCGACGATGGGCTCCCAGATTTCCGGTCCGCGCGCAAAGAGCGTGTGCCCGTTCCGGGCGAAGGGCGGCAAGAGGCGATAGTCGGCGGTACCGCCGGCCTTGACGAAAGCCTCGTGCCAGGCCCGGCTGTGGGTGGGCGCGAAGTAGAGATCGTTCTCGGTATAAATCCACAGCATCGGCATCCTTGCAGTTTGTCCAAAGCGGGCATACATCGCTTGGAGTCGCTGGGGTGCGCAGGGATTGCCCGGCCGCTTGTCCGGATCGCCGCCGGAACCACCGGCAAAATTGATCGCCCCGACCACGCCCTCGGGATTGCCCGCCGCAGTCGCCACGGTCAGGTAGCCGCCCACCGACTGCCCTACCAGCAAGATGCGCTTGGGATCGACATAGGGCTGCTGCCTGGCGTAGTCCAGCACGGCCAGGATCTCGGCACTGCCGGCCTCGGCCATGGGGGCGTAATCCTTGCTGTTACAGCTACCGCTGTCTTCCGGGTCAAACTGGGTCATGGCGGCACCGTAGCCGATGCGGGTCGGCTCGAAGACTGCAAAGCCGCGCGAGATGAAGTAGCGCACTTGCTTCGTGAAGCGAAAACGCGGTGGATCCTGGCGATTGGTGGGGCTACGTCCGTGACTGAGGATGAGGATGGGAAACGGCCCCGGCCCGGCCGGCTTGAACTGGGTGATGACCACCTTGCCGCTCTCTTGTCGGCCATACAGGTCCTTGACGCTGAGCTCGATGCTGGTGACCGATTCATTGATGTCCAGCGCCAGCTGCTGGGCACGGACGGAGGATACGACGAGGACAAGACCGCACAGGCCCGAGGCCAGCAGATACCTGAGCCGGCGTGCGCAAGAGAATGGACGCATGAAATGATGATGAGCAGAGACCGCAAAGGCCGGAGCCGACAAGCTACCGCCATTGCCGAGCCCCAGGCAAGCACATTTGCAAGTCCGCGGCCGGGATCGGCGTGACGGCGATCCTATATACTGCAGCCTTCCCCGACTCCCGCAGCGACCATGTCCGAGCAAGCCCCCGAACCGATCTTCCCCGATGACGCCGTTGCCGGTGCCGACACCATCCCTGCCCCGCGTGCGTGGATCGTGCTGCAGAACGTGCAGGAAGTCGACACCTGGATCGACACCTACAACCGCGAACTGCAGGCCGTGGTCTTCCGTCACAAGATCAATACCGTCAACGCCGGCCAGGGCATCTGCTTCACGCTGGAGCTGGGCGGCGAGATCTACCTGCACACCACGCCCGAAGGCCAGATCCTGCTGGACGTGAGCGAAGAGGCTTCCTGGGCCGCCCCGGTCATCAGCGCCGCCGCCAACGTGGCCGCACCGGCCGGCAGTGTCTGGGTGCTGCCGCCGGATACGCTCACGCAGCTGATCCTGGGCCTGTCGGGGCTGATTGCCACGTCGCAGTTCGTCCTGCGACATGAGTATCGACTGGGCAAGGGCTTGCGGCCCAACTACTGAAGCGCACACCCCACCTGAGCGAAAGCAAGCACGATGAAAGAACGTACCCTGATCGCCGCCGGCGCGCTGAATATGTTCGTGGCCGTCGGCTGTGGCGCCTTTGGCGCACATGGCCTGAAGAAAATGATTTCCGCAGAGATGCTGGCCATCTGGCATACCGCCGTGACCTACCAGGTCATGCACGCCCTGGGCATGATCGCCGTCGCCCTGCTGATGCCGCGCATGGCCGGTACCGCGCTGACCTGGGCCGGCAGGCTGATGCTGGCTGGCATCGTCATCTTCAGCGGCAGCCTCTACCTGCTGGCCCTGACCGGCACGCGCATCCTCGGAGCGATCACTCCCCTGGGGGGCGTGGCCTTCCTGGCGGCCTGGCTGCTGGTGGCGTGGGCAGCACTGAAGAGCCGGTAAGCTGTACGCAGACTGCCATCGACCGGCATTAAGCCAGATTGAATGCTCAATCCAGGAGCATTAAACCGCCGTTAATGGTGCGCAAAGGCAGCCGCTCAGGCCGCGGCACCGCTCAAGGCTTCCTTGACCAGTTCATCGATTTCGCCAGTGATGTTGGAGAGCACCCCGGCCACCACCGAGAATTCCTTGCCGGCCTGGCCCGAACGGGCTGCCACGATGCGGGCGTTGAAGGCCACCATCTTGGCTTGGCGCGCGATGGTTTCGATGTCGGTCATGATGCCGCGCAGCTGCTCGCGCATGAGCCGTGCATGCTTCTTCGATTGTGCTTCGTAGATCGCCGTGATCTCGTTCAACACGGCCAGCAAGGGCGTGGTTTCCTGCACCAGTTGTTCCAGCAGGGCCGGTGCGGTCTTCAGTTTGTCTTCGATGGCATTGAGCGCGCGCTGGGCCAGTTCGGCGAAGGCGGTGATGCGGGCATCGCCCCGGCTGCGTCCGAAATACACCTCTTCCAGTTCCGGACAGAATACGCCGGGCAAGCCGGCCGAGCGCCGGATCAGGGCCGTGTGCGCGCTGCGAAACAGCGCCAGCGCTTCGCGCGCTGTGGCGCACGCCTCCTGCTGGCCCTGAGCGGCCAACACAGCGTAGAGCACCAGCCGCTGCGAGGTGAAACGGCGGCGGCCCGAGAGATTGATCAAGGCCCCGAACACCTCGCCGGACAGCGGTGTGGATTCGGGCGGTTCAGCCCCTGCGGCGGGGCTCTCCTCGATGACAGCCAGGCTGCTCATGAACATCTCCTTCCCATGCAATTGATCGCCGGCTCAAGCGGCCTCGCGCGCCGGATGCGCCTGCTTGCGATACAGGAACTCCAGCACCGCCGTGCGATAGGCACCATATTGCGCATCCTGCGCCAGGGTGACGCGGTCACGCGGACGCGGCAGCTTCACCTCCACGATCTCACCGATGGTTGCGGCGGGACCGTTGGTCATCATCACGATGCGGTCCGACAGCAGCACGGCCTCATCCACGTCGTGGGTCACCATCACCACCGTGGAGTCGGTCTTGGCGACGATCTTCAACAACTCATCCTGCAGATGGGCGCGCGTGAGGGCATCCAGCGCGCCGAAGGGTTCATCCATCAGCAAGACCTTGGGCTCCATGGCCAGCGCACGGGCAATGCCCACGCGCTGCTTCATGCCGCCGGAGATTTCATTGGGGCGCTTGCTCTCGGCGGCGGTCAGGCCCACCAGCGCCAGCGCGGCGCGGGTACGGTCGCGTAACTGGGTGCGATTTTCGGTCGCCCCGAAGACACGCTCCACACCGAGATAGATGTTTTCGTAGCAGGTCAGCCAGGGCAGCAGCGAATGGTTCTGGAACACCACCGCACGTTCCGGCGCCGGGCCGCCGATCTCGCGGTTGGCACAGAGCAGCACGCCCTCGCTGGGCTGGAGCAGACCCGCAATCAGGTTCAGCAAGGTCGACTTGCCGCAACCGGAGTGGCCGATCAGGGTGACGAACTCGCCCTTGGCCACCGTCAGGTTGATCTCGCGCAGGGCATGGAAGACGCCCTTCCTGGTGTGGAACACCATCTCCACACCGTGGATGTCGATGAATTTGCCGTTGAGGTTGTCCATGATCCGCGTCCCTTAGTTGTTGACCTGCTCGTAGGTAAATGCCTTGGCCAGCGCCACCAGCAACTGTTCCAGCACCAGCCCCACCACCCCGATGACAACGATGGCGATGATGATGTGCGGCACGTTCAGGTTGTTCCATTCATCCCAGACCCAGAAGCCGATGCCCACGCCCCCGGTCAGCATCTCGGCGGCCACGATCACCAGCCAGGCGGTACCGATGGAAAGACGTACGCCGGTCAGCATGTAGGGCAATACCGAGGGAAAGAGAATCTTGGTCAGCACCTTCCATTCGGAGAGATTCAAGACCCGCGCCACGTTCATGTAATCCTGCGGCACGCGCTGCACACCGACGGCGGTGTTGATGATCATCGGCCAGATCGAACAGATGAAGATCGACCAGATCGCCGCCGGATTGGCCGACTTGAAGACCAGCAGGCCGATGGGCAGCCAGGCCAGCGGCGAGACCGGACGCAGCAGACTGATGATGGGGCCGAACATGCGCGAGAGGAATTCCACCCGGCCGATCGCAAAGCCCAGCGGAATGCCCACCAGCGCCGCCAGCCCGAAGCCCATGCCAACCCGCTGCAGCGAGGCCAGCACGTTCCAGCCTATGCCCTGGTCATTGGGACTGTTGCGGTAGAAGGGATCGGAGAACATCACGCCCGCCTCCTTCAGGGTCACCCATGGCGTGGGGAAACTGGCGGTCTTCAAGGCGATGATCTGCCATACCAGCACCAACAGCGCCATACCCAGGAGCGGCGGCACCACGCGCATGAACAGACCGCCAGCGGCAAGCTTCCTGCGCAGGCTGCGCGTCCTGGCAGGGCCGGCGGCGGGCGCTGTCAGCGCCTGGTTGGCGGGCGCCGTGCGCGCCGGCTCGATGGCGACAACAGATCCGCCATGGCTGTTGCCGGCGGGCTTGGCGTTGTCACCCATGATGCTTTCTGCGACTGCACTCATCGTTTTCCCCTTGCTCGATACACGTCACCGTAATGGCTCCGGCCTGCGGCCACAGCTGCTTACACCTTGATCTTGAAGGACTGCGCGTAGGCCGCCGGATTCTTGCCGTCCCACACGATGCCATCCACCAGTTTCGAACTGCGCATCACCTCCTTGGGCAGCGGTGTCTTGGTCATGGCGGCGGCCTCCTTGTAGAGATCGATCTGGTTCACCGATTTGGCCACGGCCAGGTAATCCGGATCGCTCTTCAACAGGCCCCAGCGGCGATGCTGGGTCATGAACCACATGCCGTCGGAGAGGAAGGGGAAGTTGACCTGGCCTTCTTCATAGAACTTCATGTAGTTGGGATCGTCCCAGGTCTTGCCCAGGCCGTTCTGGTAGCGGCCGAGGATGCGCTGGTCGATCACGTCCTTGCTGGTGTTCACATAGGACTTGTCGGCGATCACTTCGGCCATCTTGTTCTTGTTGACCAGTGAAGCATCGATCCACTTGCTGGCCTCCAGGATGGCAGCCATCATTGCGCGGCAGGTGTTGGGGTATTTCTGTACGAATTCGCGCGAAGTGCCCAGCACCTTCTCCGGATGGTCCTTCCAGATGTCCTGGGTAGTGATGGCGGTGATGCCCACGCCATCGACAATGGCGCGATGCCCCCAGGGTTCGCCCACGCAGAAGCCATCCATGTTGCCCACCCGCATATTGGCCACCATCTGCGGCGGCGGCACGGTGATGACCTTGGCGTCCTTCATCGGATTGATGCCATTGGCGGCCAGCCAGTAATACAGCCACATGGCGTGGGTGCCGGTGGGGAAGGTCTGGGCAAAGGTGTATTCGCGCTTCTCGGTCTGCATGAGCTTGTAGAGCGAGGCGCCATCGACGGCCCCCTTCTCGGCCAGCTTTTTGGACAAGGTGATGGCCTGGCCATTGTGGTTCAGCCCCATCAACACGGCCATGTCCTTCTTCTGTCCGCCGATACCCAGCTGCACACCGTAGATCAGGCCATACAGCACGTGGGCCGCGTCCAGTTCGCCGTTGGTGAGCTTGTCGCGCACGCCGGCCCAGGAGGCTTCCTTGCTGGGGACGATCTTGATGCCGTACTTCTTGTCGAAACCCAGCACCGAGGCCATCACCACCGAGGCGCAATCGGTCAGGGGGATGAAGCCGATTTTGACTTCTTCCTTTTCGGGCTTGTCCGAACCGGCCGCCCAGGCACCGCCCGGCGCCAGGCCCAGCATGCCGCCACCGGCGGCCACTGCGGCACCCTGCACAAGCGTGCGGCGCTTGCCGTTGACTCCGGCGGCTGCCGTGATCGTCTGGCCTTGTGCGCCTTGCTTGCCCGACAGCGGCGCGCCTGCCTTGTCCACCTGACTCCTGGATTCCATAGCACCTTTCCCCTTGCGTTGCGGTTTGATGAAAGCCCAAACAAAAAAGGCGTGTCCCGACATGGATGAGCCATATCGGAAGACGCCTTTGTCCTGGAGGGCAGGACCGCCATTGGCCGCACCCTCACATTGCTTGCGCATTGCTGCGCTTTGTCCGTAGTTCAGCAAAGAGCGTGCCAGAACCGGATCACCGACCGTAAAGCCTTGCCGGCACTGCGATTGCGGGCAGCCTCCAGGCGTGCCAGGGCGGCCGGCAGCAGCTGTCCGGCGCGATCAAATCGGGCGCGGGCCGCACTTCCATTGTGCTTTGCACCAAGTTGGCAGCGCTCGCTGGGGCGCGGTTACCTACCCGCGCTTGCCGGGTTTTCCTACAGCACATTGCGTGGCGCGCTGATCGTGCCGCGGCCGCGCTCCCCCTAAGATGGGTCCAGCTTCACGATTGACCCGGCGCTTGCACCCTGGCGGGCAAGAACGAACTCAATAAGAAAGGAGAACCTCCATGACCCTCGGTACCATCCTGCTCATCGTCCTGATCCTGATCCTGCTGGGCGTGATTCCGGCCTGGCCGCACAGTCGCGGCTGGGGCTATGGTCCCAGCGGTATTGCTGGCACCATCGTCATCATCCTGCTGATCCTGCTACTGCTGGGCAAGATATAAGGCGGGGCGACAGTTGGGCCTGTCCGACTGTCCTGCGCCCCTACCCTCCCCTCCCGCAAGCCTGATACCATCCGGTGGCGGACGGGAAAACGGCGCGGTCGGTGCCTGTCACCGACCGCGCCGTTTGCTTGTGCGCGTCGCCTCGCATTGTGCCGAAGCCAGCTCACGCGATCGGCCCCCTGTCCCGTAACGTGATGAGGCTGACACCAGATGAACAATAAATTGCTCGCTTCCACCCTGCCCGCTTTCCTGGCGGCCCTGACCATGCTCTGCGCCGGTACCACGCACGCCGCTGAAGAAGATGTCAGCCAATCCGATCCGCCACGCTGGTATCAGGAGGACAACAGCCCGCAACAGCGCCTGGACAACCTCAACAAGGAAACCGCTGCCGCCTATGCGCAAGCGAAGAAGGAGTGCCTCAAGCTCAAGGGGAAGGAGGCCGCAGCCTGCCGCCAGCAGGCCGCCGAGGCCAGGAAGCAGGACACGGCGCGCGCCCTGCGCATCTTCAATGATTACAAGGCGGCCCAGCCCGAGACTACCCCGACCAAACCGGCAGCACACTCCCACTCACGCAAGCGCGCTGCCCGATAAGCCGGCCCATGCCCATGAAGCAGATGCGACAACGCCGCCACGGATCACCCAGTGGCGGCGTTGTTGATGTGGCTGCCCCTGTTGTCAGGGCAGCGCCAGCGGATTATTTGCCGACCTGATTGCCGATCACACCGCCCACGGCGGCACCGCCGACGGTCCCGATGGCGCTGCCACCGGTGAGTACGGCGCCACCCACGGCACCGGCACCGGCACCGATGGCGGTGTTCTTGTCCTGCTGGGTCATGCCGCTGCAACCGGTCAGGCCGGCAAAGGCACAGATGGCGACCGAGGTCACTGCCAGTTTCTGCATGGTCTTCATGATGACTCCTTCCTCTTTATCCAATGAGAGAATGCGGCCGCCGCTCAGGTCGACGGGCGCATGATCACGCGCGGCCGCCGAGGCTGCGCATGATCACGATAAACCGGTATGCTGGGTGCGGCCTTGGCGTTGCCGCGTTGCCCATCCCCTGCCTTGCCTTCGGCACGGGTGCCATAGAGCAAGACGGCATTCTGCAGGGATTTGGAGCGCCGGGTCTCGGCCATGTCCATGTAACGGAATTTCTTCTGCCCCAGCGTATGCAGACGCGCCGCATCGATCGGCATGTGACGGTCCATCGTGGAAGCCGACCAGCGCGCAGCGCCGTCAACGGTTTGGGGAGTTTCAGCGAAGGCGTGAGAGGCGAAAGCCGAAGCGGCTGCCAGCATGCAAATACCGACTGTTTTTTTCATGGTCTGCCCTTTCAGGGATCCCTTCTGGCGGTGAGCAAAAATTTCATGCGGCAAACCGTGAACTCTTTGGCAATTCACGGCTCTACCAGCACCATGACCACATGGTCGCGGAAATTGCTGCATCACAAAATCAGCCGTTTCCGATATTGGTGTAGGCGTTTTCCTACAAGCGCTTCCAGCATCCTCTTCCCGACCCGCACGCCCTGCAGGAACATCCGGGTCAGGAGACTCAGTCCTTGGCCGCTTCCTTGGCATCACCATAGGTCTTCTGGACATTGCCCTCGACCTGCTTGGCGGCGCCCTTGAGCTGCTGGCTGGTATTGCCGGTCAGCTCACCGGTCTTCTGCTGCACCTTGCCTGCCGCTTCCTTCAAACTGCCTTTGATCTGGTCCTTGTTCATGATGGCTCCTTTGGATTGTTTGCCTGATGGTCATCCGGCGTCGCACTGGTCGCACTGCCGGCTCCGTCACGTCTTGCGGCCCGTCGGGCGGTGTGTGACGATGAATCCATGGTAACGATGAGCCTTTGGCGGCGACATAAGAGAGTCGCCCTTTCGCGCGTAGGAAAAAACGAAAACCCGTGACGGAAAAACGGACCGCACAGGAAAACTCACCAAAACGCAGAAAGCCGCCCTGGGGGCGGCTTTCAGAGGGGATGGCGGGATCGTGAAGGCAGTGCTGCGCAGGCCCTTCAGGTCTCGCTGGAGACCAGCTCGGGACGGATCGGCAGGCTGATGCTGATGAGCGCCCCCTTGCCCGGCGTGGAGCGGATATCGACCTCTCCGCCAAAGAACGTGGCCCGTTCGCGCAGACCGCGCAGACCGTAGGTCTTGTGGTTGTCGCGCCGCTCTTCGGGAATGCCCACGCCATCGTCACGCACGGTCAGCGCCACGTGATCCTCGTCGACGTCGAGGATCACGTCGACCTTGCTGGCCTTGGCGTGCTTGGTCACGTTGTTGAGCATTTCCTGCAACATGCGGTAGATGGCGATTTCCATCTCATGCCCCACGTCCACGTCTTCATCGGGCAGGCTGGCGTGGCAGGCAATGCCGGTGCGCTCATGCAGTTCATCGAGCTGTTCGGAGATCGCTGCCTTCAGGCCGAACAGGTCCAGCGTATTGGGCCGCAGCTCGGTCTGGATGCGCCGCGTGGTGGCGACCAGCGATTTCATCAGGCCCTGCATGCGGGTCTTGCGGTCGGCCCATTTTTCATCCGGCGGCAGGATCTGGTAAACCCCCTCCAGGTGCATCGACAAGGCCGTCAGCGACGCCCCCATGTTGTCGTGCAGCTCGCGCGCGATGGCGCGCTTTTCTTCCTCGCGCACCGTCTCCAGGTGATTGGTCAGTTCGCGCAGCAGCGCGGTACGCTGGATCACGGTCTTCTCCAGCTGGCTTTCGCGCTGGCGCAATTCATCCTCGGCCTGCTTGCGCTCGGTGATATCGGTGCTGATGCCGATGACGCCCTGTACGCTGCCATCCTTGCCGAACCAGGGCACCTTGGCGGTCTGGAAAGTCACCACGCCTTCGGGCAAGTGCAACGTCTGCTCCAGCTTCTCGGGCTTGCCCGAGGCCATGACGCGGCGGTCATCGCGATCCACGACATCGGCCTCTTCCTGCACCATGAAGAGCTCGCGACTGGAACGGTACATGGTCTCTTCCCAGGTCTTGCCCAGCTTGTGCAAGGTCGCCGGGTTGGCAAAGATCATCAGGCCCTGTCGGTTCTTGACGAAGATCGGATCGCTGGTGCTTTCACTGACGGCATTGAGCAGAGCACTAGTTTCGGCCAGCTTCTGCGCATTGCGCGTACGCTCGCCATATTCACTGTCGAGCCGGCTGGCCGAGCCCCAGAAGATGAAGAGCACGATCACGCCGTTGATCAGCGTCAGCGTCGGCAGCACCAGTTCCGGCAGGATCCAGCCATGCGTCATGCCCCAGTTGAGCAACAGACTGAAGGCCAGCAGCAGGAACAAGGTCTGCGGCAGCAGGTGGCGCAGCATCTGGCCGCCCGGCGCGATGCGCAGGATCACGGCCATGAGCGCATGGGAGGGACGCGCCATCAGCAGCGCCGCCCCCAGCAGGGCGAACACCAGCGCCGAGAGCAGCGATACCGGCAGCGGAAAATCGAGATAGATGAACTGGGGCACGTCATACAGATAGCCCACCAGCGGAATGGCCGACAAGCCCACCAGCGTGAAGGACAGGTATTCAGCCGGATAATAACCGCCCAGCAGGCGCCAGTCCTGCAGCAGCAGGGCCAGGGCCATCAGCACGAAGCCCACCGACAGCAAGGGGGAAATGGCCAGCGGCGAGATAGGATGGGTGCCATCCAGCGGCAGCCATCCCAGAAAAACGATGCCCCCGTGCACCAGTGTGGCCAGGCCCAGCACCAGCAGCAGTGCGGCCAGCGCAGTGCCCAGCTGGCGCAGGGAGGGTCGGCGGGCACTCGAATTCATGCAGCGCAGATAGAGCGCCGAAGCGCCCAGAATGAAGCCCGCTGCCGTCACCTCCCGTACCTCCAGCAGGCCCGAGAGCAAACGCCGGTATTCCTCGCCCAGCAAGCCCGTCACCAGCACCACCACACCCAGCAGGATCACTGCCATGGACAGGCCCATGGACAGCGTCACCATGCTGCTGTCATGCGCGTGGGACGCGGCAAAATACTCTACCGATGCGCTGTTCTGGAGATCGGCGGAGGACGGACGAAGGCCGTCATTGTTCTTCTGCATCGTCGAAAATCCCTTGCTCTAGTGCGACCCGTGCCACATGCGCGCCTTTTGTGGCGGCGTGCCTGCCATGATCGGTTCTGATTGTCTGGTCCATCAAGGTCGCGCCGAACTGCCCTGGCGACATGCTGGCTGGCTGCGCAAATTGATGCAGCAAAAAAACTTACATCCCGCCCGTCTGGGCCGGCCCCTGCGGTGGCGTATTGTTGCTCGACGAACTCCGCCCGGTTCGCCCTGCTCTCTGTCTGGCCAGTTCCTCCAGCAGATCGCACAGCAGCGGCAGTTCCGAAGACTTGTCGAAGAAGTGCTGCACCCCGCATTGCACTCCCACGCGCCGATACGTCGGACTCACATGATTGCTGAACACCACCTTGAGCTCACTCTGGCGCCGCGTATTGGAGCGGGCCAACGCCTGCAGCAGGCTCATGCCATTGCCCTGCTTCAACTGGATATCCAGGATCAGGACGTCATAGCTGTTCTCACGCAGATGGCGCAACGCCTCCAGCTCGCTCTCGGCGTACCCCACCAGGCGTACACCGGCGATCTCGGCCAGGCTCTCCACGATCAGGTCCCGTACGTCCTCCGAATCCTCCACCAGGAAGATCCGCAAGGACGTCCCGTCGCTGTCGCGCTGGAGCCTGCTGTTGAGAATGTCATCCATGATGCGCCGTACCACTCTTCCTTGCCTGCCGCGCGGCCATATCGGCCGTCACGGCAACATGTCCGCCCGGGGTGTCAGGGCTCAGTCGATCAGGTTGTTCTTGATCGCGTAATAAATGATGTCCGCGTTATTGGTCATGCTCATCTTCTGCAGCACCCGCGAACGGTAGGTACTGACCGTCTTGACCGACAGGCACAGCTCGTCGGCGATCTGCGTCACGCCCTGGCCCTGGCCAAGCTTGTAGAAGATCTCGTACTCGCGCTGCGAGAGCGTCTCGTGCAGCGGCTTCTCGGAATCCACCGGCTCGCTGGTGAGCAGCTCGGCCACGCCGTAGCTGATGTACTTGTGCCCGCGCAGGATGGTGTTGATGGCGTTGACCAGCTCGGTGGCCAGCGCTTCCTTCTGCACGTAGCCGGAGGCGCCGCTGCGCAGCACCTGCACCGCATAGCGGCTCTCGGGGTGCATCGACAGCATCAGCACCGGCAGCTCCGGCTTTTCACGCTTGATCTGCTTCAAGACTTCCACGCCACTCTTGTCGGGCATGGCGATATCGAGCAACACGATATCCCAGTCCTGGGTACGCACCAGGCGGATGGCTTCTTCCGCCGTGCTGGCCTCGCCGCCGATTTCCATCGACGGAATTTCCGAAATGAAGTGGTGCACACCTGCCCGTACGACCGCGTGGTCATCGACTACAAGTATTTTTGTCATGGCATTTTTGAGCGGTGAATTGAAACTTCAGCGCCCTGGGCGCTGATGGGACCTGTTTTATGTTTGTACTCGATTCCGTACCGGACCCTGCACATGATTGCGTACGGCAACATGATCGATGCACGGTCTGCGGCCTTCTTCGTCGCTGCCTCCCTGTCCTGACAGGCCAGTGGCCTGCCCCTGCGTGGCAGCAACGTGTTCCAACTATACCTGACAGGTCCTGACCTGTCTTCTTGCGAAACGCACCGGATCGTTGCGATGCGCTTGGCAAGCGGCAGTCCACGAACTGACAAAGCGCGGACCGGTCAAGAGACCGGTCACGCGCTTGCAAGTTCCCCGGCTTATTGCTTCAGGCGCAGGTCATTACGTACCGAGACCACACCCTTGACGCCACGAGCCAGTTCGGTGGCGCGGGCAGCGGAGGTCGAGCTGGAGACGAAGCCGGAGAGCTGGACTACGCCCTTGTAGGTTTCGACATTGATTTCCGCGGACTTCAGGTTCGGTTCATTGAAGATGGCGGCCTTCACCTTGGTGGTGATGACGGCATCATCGACGTACTCGCCGGTGCCTTCCTTGCCGGGGCTGGAGGCGCAGCCCACCAGGGAAACCATGAACAGGGCCAGGAAGAAACCGAGGAAACGCTTGGTGAGGGACATTTTGGTCAGCGACATGATGAAACTCCTTTGATTTGTTGCGCAATCAGGTGATTGCGTCAGGAAGGCAATGGGTTCTTGCCAGCGAAATTACTTGCCGTACTTGGCCTTGGCGTTGGCCACGCACTTGTCCTTGGCATCGCCGCTCATGGCATCGCACTTTTCCTTGGCGACGTCATAGTTGGCGTCGTTCTTGTCCTTCATGGCGTCCTTGTCGGCCTCTGCACCCTTGCGCTTGGCCTTGGCGTCGGCGATGGTGGATTCGTGATCAGCCTTGGCTTGCTTCTCGCAGACGTCCTTGTCGTTACCCTTCAGAGGACCGCACTTCTTCTTGGCCGTCTTGTAGTCAGCGTCAGCCTTGGCCTTGTCTGCCTTGTACTGGGCCGCTGCCGGATCGGCGGCAAAGGCGGCACCGTGCAGGCCGATAGCGGCTGCGCCGAAGATCATGGTTGCGATGATTTTTTTCATTGTGTCCTTCCTCATGGTTTGCTTGGGTTGCGGCCTGGGGCCGTATTCTTATGCAGGCCGGCATGGGGACCGGCCTGCGTCCTGCACTTTCACTCACTCACGCTCATACACCAGCACCTTGCAGCACCCTCGTCGGGCCTGCGCACCTGGCTAGGGTGCTGCGCCACGCATGGACGGCTTATTGGCGCCAGTCCTTGTTGCGGTCTTCCCAGTCGCGGATCTGCTTTTCAGCCTCGTCCTTGCTCACGCCGTAGGCTTCCTGCACACGGCCGGCCAACTGGTCGCGCTTGCCGGCGATGACGTCGAGGTCATCGTCGGTCAGCTTGCCCCATTGCTCCTTGGCCTTGCCCTTGAATTGCTTCCAGTTGCCTTCAACGATGTCCCAGTTCATGTCGGTCTCCTTGCAAAGTTGGGGGAATGGATTCCCGAAATATCCTTCTGCTCCAGTAGGCACTGCGGTGGGCTTACAGGCCCAGCAGATCGCTCATGTCATCGGCGTGTTCTTCTTCCTGCGCCATGATCTGGATGAGCATGTGCCTGGTGGTCGGATCATCGTCGCCGATGCGTTCGATCATCTGGCGATAAGCTTCGATGGCCACACGCTCTTCCACCAGATTGGCGCGGACCATGTCCTTGATGTTGTCGGACTCATCGTATTGCGCATGACTGCGCTCGGCGATGGTCTTGGGATTGAAGTCGGGTTCGCCATTGAGTTGCACGATACGTTCGGCAATCTGATCGGCGTGGCTCTGTTCTTCCTGTGCGTGCTGCAGAAACTCGCCCTTGATGGCTTCGACATTGAGGCCCTTGGCGGTGTAGTAGTGACGCTTGTAGCGCATCACGCACAGCAGTTCGGTGGCCAGGGCGTCATTCAACATGGCGATGACTTCCTCGCGATTGCCGCGATAGCCTTCGGTGACGGCGCCGTCATCGATCTTCCTGGCGGCGGCGCGGATGGCATCCTTGTCGAGGTGGAAGTCTTGCTTGTTCTTGACGTCGGTCTTCGGTGGATTCTTGGTCATGGTCATTCCTTCTCTCCGGTTTCTTGACTAATGCGCTGCGGTCGTCGAAAGGACCCTGGCGCCTGGCTGGATCCGGCCTGCCGCGCGGGCCGCCGGGTTCCGGGAAAATACGTTGACGGATCTGCTCAGTAGCGGTCTGCGCTGCGGCCCACGGCCAGACCGACCAGCAGACCGATACCGGTGCCGATGGCAATGGCACGCCAGGGGTTGGACTGCACGTAGTCGTCAGTACTGGTAACGATCTGGCGCCCCGTCTCGACCATGGCAGCCTGGGCATCCTGGGCGGTATTGAGCGCCTGCTCCAGCAAGTCCTGGGCACCCGCGCGCAAATCATCGGCCTTCTTGCCGGTGGTATTGGCCGCTTCGGCGAACATGTCCTGCGCCTGCTGCAACAGCGATTGCACATCGGTACGAACGGTCTTGAACTTGTTGGCTTGCATGCTTGCCCTCCTTGAATTCGTTGCGGTTTGATCAGGACGGCGGGGCTGGCCCGGCCATCCGGTGTAGGGTGTGTGCAGGGCGCTGATCACAGCAGGTACTGCAGCACGATGAGCGCCAACACCGGCACTCCCAGCAGCCATCCGAGTACGAGCTTGTCCATGATCTCCTCCCTTGTTTTTTTGATGCCGGGCGCTTGCGTCCTGGCCCGGCGTCATCCTTGCCTGCCTCAGCCAGTTAGTCAGTTGCACGATACCGATGGCTTGTCGCGCTTTGTATCGGCGCCAGCCCGATTGCCGTGTAGGACAACGGCCCATCTAGCCTGCTCGCCTGCGCTCATCGGATACGGCGCCGTGCCACGATGCGGGCACTGCCACCCTCGTCTTCCCAGCGCTGCAGTGCCACTTCCTGCTGGCGTTGTTCACGGGGCTGCGCCTGGCGCGCCAGCATGCGCAGGCTGGCACCGACAGCCAAGCCGGCCATGCCGGCAGCCCACAGGAATGTCTTTCCAAAACGCATCAATTCTCTCCTTGCGTTGGCGTCGAAACGGTGCCGCCTTACAGCGAACCGGCGCGCTGGCGCAGCGAGCGCTTGATCAGATCCTGTGCCTGGCCGACCGCATGGGTGATGCGGCCATCCATCTGCCGGCGCTGGGCGGCGCGCTGCAGGCTCACATTGCCCAGCACGGAGGCCACACTTTCCTGGAGCTTGCCCAGGGCAAAGTTGAACTGACCGGTGATCGTCTTCTTGTTCATGGTGTGCTTGCTCCTGCTCAAGGGTTCAACATGAATGCCCAAAGCTAATCCGGGCACCTGCGGCACTGCGGTCCTGCACCGCGATGGCTGCGGCTGCGACGCGTTCAGCGCGCCTGGAGACCATGTGAAAAATGATAGCGAGCGGTCACTGCCCCGCTCTATAGGACGGCGGCCGATTGTCTTGTAGGACAAAGCGGAAAGCCTTGTCAGCATTGGGGTTGCGGCCGGATTGGCAGTTTCGTCGCGGCGCCGTCGGGCGCTCAAGCACGGCCGTTTCCTACATCGGCTTGCGGCCCAGTCCGATGGAATTGCGCACGGCTGGCTCCTAGGATGAAAACGTGCAGCGACGGACGGGCTTGCTTCTCGCCGGTGCCAATCCGAGCGCTGACCATTGACCCGCTGACGACAAGGAGAACATCATGGGCAAGTACTTCCTCGCATGGCTGTGTGGCGTACCGGCGTTGCTGCTGGTTCTGATCTATTTCTTCGTCCATTGAGCTGATGCCTGTTCACGCCGTCCCGCTCGCTGAATGATGGCGGGAGCGGCTTTCCAGGAGAAAGGAAACAACATGACCAACGACCACCTCATTTCCACTCTGAACGATCTGATCCAGATTTCCATCGATGGCGAAAAGGGTTTCCGGGCCTGTGCCGAGGATGCCCAGGAGCGCTACATTCCCTACAAGGAAACCTTCCTGCAGCGGGCCACTGCCTGCGGCCAGGCGGCTCTGGACCTGCAGGCTCTGGTGCATCGCCTCGGCGGCGAGCCGGCCAGCCACAGTACGCTGGGCGGGGCGCTGCATCGACAGTGGGTGAACGTGAAGAGCGCCATCACGGGGCGTGACGACGAGAGCATCCTGGACGAATGCGAACGCGGAGAGGATGCCGCCGTCAACGCCTATCGCAAGGCGTTGAGCGAAGAGCTTCCCACCGATATCCGACTGATCATCGAGCGTCAGTACCAGGGTGTCCTGGCCAACCATGACAAGGTGCGCAGCCTGCGCAATGAGCTGCGGGCGCGCAAGGCGGCCTGATCGGACCAGACACCTCTCTGTTCCGAAGAAGTCAGAAGTCCTGCGCCGGCTGTACATCAGGCTTGATCCCGGGCCCCGTGTTCTCGAACACGGGGTTTTCATTTTCAGGCTCGGGGCGTTGGGGGGGAGATCGACGCCGGAGAGGCGACAATATCGCCGCCGATAAGAAGAAACCAACCATGTCGCCCGACATCAAAATTCATTCAGACTCAGTACTTAGCCTTCACACAAAAAAAAGCGCAGCCCGAGAGCTGCGCTTTTTCATGGGACTTCACTGCAAATGATTTATATCATTTACCCATTTCTTCACCACGCACTGAAACCA
>NZ_JABFMQ010000041.1:0-20339 GCF_013359625.1 Herbaspirillum sp. C9C3 | reverse complement strand
CGATGGTGCCGACGTTCACGTGCGGCTTGGTCCGTTCAAACTTGCCTTTTGCCATTTTAAATTTCCTTCAAAAGAACGATATGTTCGATGTTCAATATTCAATGTGTGACTGGTGATCCAGCCAGCGATCCCTTCCACTCGGAAGGGATCGCCATTCCTGCAACTTACTTGGCCTTGGAAGTGACGATTGCGTCGATCACGTTCTTGGGCGCTTCGGAGTAGTGCTTGAATTCCATCGAGTAGGTTGCACGGCCTTGGGTAGCCGAACGCAGCGTGGTCGAGTAACCAAACATTTCCGACAGGGGCACTTCAGCCTTGATGATCTTGCCACCACCGCCGGCGATTTCATCCATGCCCTGGACCATGCCACGGCGCGAGGACAGGTCGCCCATCACGGTACCGGCGTAATCTTCCGGGGTTTCCACTTCGACGGCCATCATCGGTTCCAGGATGACGGGGCTGGCGCGGCGGCAACCTTCCTTGAAGGCCATCGAACCGGCCATGCGGAAGGCGTTTTCGTTCGAGTCCACATCGTGGTACGAACCGAAGAACAGGGTGACCTTGACGTCAACGACAGGGTAACCAGCCAGCACGCCGGTGTTCAGGGTTTCACGCACGCCCTTTTCAACGGCGGGGATGAATTCGCGAGGAACGGTACCGCCCTTGATCGCGTCGACGAACTCGAAGCCCTTGCCGGCTTCTTGCGGCTCGATCTTCAGGACGACGTGACCGTACTGACCACGACCACCCGACTGCTTGACGAACTTGCCTTCGGACTCTTCGCAGGTCTTGCGGATGGTTTCGCGGTAAGCCACTTGCGGCTTGCCGACGGTGGCTTCGACGTTGAATTCGCGCTTCATGCGGTCAACGATGATGTCCAGGTGCAGCTCGCCCATACCGGCGATGATGGTCTGGCCCGATTCTTCGTCGGTACGCACGCGGAACGACGGATCTTCAGCAGCCAGGCGGTTCAGGGCCAGGCCCATCTTTTCCTGGTCGGCCTTGGTCTTGGGTTCCACGGCCTGCGAGATCACCGGCTCGGGGAAGACCATGCGCTCCAGCACGACCATTGCCTTGTCGTCGCACAGGGTGTCACCGGTGGTGGTGTCCTTCAGGCCCACGACGGCGGCGATGTCACCGGCCATCATTTCCTTGATTTCTTCACGCTGGTTGGCGTGCATCTGAACGATACGGCCGATACGTTCCTTCTTCGACTTCACCGAGTTCAGCACGGTGTCGCCCGAGTTCAGGGTACCGGAGTAGCAGCGGATGAAGCACAGCTGGCCCACGAACGGGTCGGTGGCGATCTTGAAGGCCAGGGCGGAGAACTTCTCGTCGTCCTTGGCTTCGCGCACGACTGGCTCGTCGTCTTCGTTCAGGCCCGGAACCGGGGGGATGTCCACCGGCGACGGCAGGTACTCGACCACGCCGTCCAGCATGGCTTGCACGCCCTTGTTCTTGAAGGCGGTGCCGCACATCATCGGGACGATTTCGCCGGAGATGGTGCGTTGACGGATGGCGCCCTTGATTTCGGCTTCGGTCAGGTCGCCTTCTTCCAGGTACTTGTTCATCAGGTCTTCCGATGCTTCAGCAGCGGTTTCGACCAGGTTTTCGCGCCACTTCTGGGCTTCGGCCTTCAGGTGCTCGGGGATGTCGCGGTAGTCGAACTTCATGCCCTGGGAAGCGTCGTCCCAGTAGATCGCGCGCATCTTGACCAGGTCGATCACGCCTTCGAAGTTTTCTTCGGCGCCGATAGGCACTTGCATCGGGATCGGGTTGGCCTTCAGGCGAGCACGCATCTGCTCGTAGACCTTGAAGAAGTTGGCACCGGTACGGTCCATCTTGTTGACGAAGGCCAGACGCGGGACCTTGTACTTGTTGGCCTGACGCCACACGGTTTCCGACTGCGGCTGCACGCCGCCCACTGCACAGTAGACCATGCAGGCGCCGTCGAGCACGCGCATCGAACGTTCCACTTCGATGGTGAAGTCAACGTGACCCGGGGTGTCGATGATGTTGATGTGGTGGGCGGGGAAGTTGTTCGCCATGCCCTTCCAGTAACAGGTGGTAGCAGCCGAGGTGATGGTGATGCCACGCTCTTGTTCCTGCTCCATCCAGTCCATGGTGGCGGCGCCGTCGTGCACTTCACCGATCTTGTGGTTCACACCGGTGTAGAACAGCACGCGCTCGGTCGTGGTGGTCTTGCCAGCATCGATGTGCGCGGAGATACCGATGTTGCGGTAGCGCTCAATGGGGGTCTTGCGAGCCATGATTTATTCCTAAGTCTTTAATGCACGAAACCGAGCGTCATTTTTTTCAAATAAACGCTCGGCTCGAACCAATTTAGATGCAGGCCAGGAAACACCCGGATAGGGTCCGCCCCAGCCCAGTCTTGATTAGAAGCGGAAGTGCGAGAACGCCTTGTTCGCTTCTGCCATACGGTGCACTTCATCACGACGCTTCATGGCGCCACCACGGCCTTCGGCGGCTTCCATCAGTTCACCACCCAGGCGCTGCGGCATCGACTTTTCGCTGCGCTTGTTGGCGGCTTCACGCAGCCAGCGCATCGACAGGGCCATACGGCGCACCGGACGCACTTCAACGGGCACCTGGTAGTTGGCGCCACCGACGCGGCGGGACTTCACTTCCACCATCGGCTTGCAGTTGTTCAGGGCTGCGGAGAACACTTCCAGCGGGTCCTTGCCCGACTTGGTCTGGATGTAGTCGAAGGCACCGTAGATGATGTTTTCAGCGACGGACTTCTTGCCCGACAGCATCAGCACGTTCACAAACTTGGCGACTTCAACGTTGCCGAACTTCGGATCCGGCAGAATTTCCCGCTTGGGGACTTCACGACGACGTGGCATTTCGATTCCTTTCAATCTTCAGTTGAGTGGGCGAACCCTGCTTCAACTTCGCCTGCACTCGCGGAGAGCCATCATGGCTTCCACTTACTCGGCCCAACCTGGACCGACTCTGAGTCTGTTCACACGACGCGCGAAAGCGTCATGATAAACACCAATTATTACTTCTTCGCTGCCTTGGCGCGCTTGGCACCGTACTTCGAGCGAGCTTGCTTACGATCCTTGACGCCCTGGGTATCCAGTGCACCGCGAACCATGTGGTAACGCACACCCGGCAAGTCCTTCACACGGCCGCCGCGGATCAGCACGACGCTGTGTTCTTGCAGGTTGTGGCCTTCACCGCCGATGTACGAAATGACTTCGAAACCGTTGGTCAGACGCACCTTGGCCACCTTACGCAGCGCCGAGTTCGGCTTCTTCGGGGTGGTGGTGTACACGCGGGTGCAGACACCGCGCTTTTGCGGGCTGTTTTCCAGCGCCGGCGACTTGCTCTTCACGATCGCACGGACACGTGGTTTGCTAATCAGTTGATTGATGGTTGGCATCGTTTTAATCCAACAAAGTACAACATTGAAAACAGGTTCCGGAATCGGTTGCCCGGAACCACACAGGAAACTCTTGTGCGCAAGACAATGCGCAAATCGGATTTAAGACCGGAAGGGAGAATAGCGTCGCAGAAGCGATGTTTCAGACCAAAGAACGCATAAGCCCGGGAGAGCCTAAATTCGAGAACTCGCGAGTGTACGCCTGAAAGCCCAGCGGGTCAACCCGAACCGGGCCCCAGCGCCGATTTGACGCGGTTTATGGCCATTTCGCCACGCTTTCAGGTGGCGCAATGGCAATGTTTTCCGTAATGCAAGGGTTGCCTGCAGCGCCTCCATTGCCTGCGGGAGCAGTTCAGCCGCGCGGCAGTGCCTCGACCATGTTGCGCCACTGCATCGTCTCGGGTTGGCCACGGTCGCGGCGCGAGAAGAAATTGACGATCTGCCGGCCCTGGGCATCGTAGAACTCCACCGAGGTAATCATGCCGTGATCGGTCGGACGGCGCAGCACCCAGCCGTGGTCTACCGCCTTGGCACGCAGGTGCAGGTTGAAGTCCGGGTCGAGGACGTTGTACCAGTCCCCCGCCACGGCAGTCTTGCCGATCAGGCCACTGTATATCTGCGTCATACCGCCATTGCTGACGAACACCATGATGGGCTGTCGGCGTTGCCTGGCGTCCTCCAGCAGCGCCTGGGCCGCCTGGGGTGCAATGCGCCAGGCCGACTCCGGTCCGATGAGCTGCAGCGCCTGTTCGCGGGTGAGCTTGAGCTCGCGCAGCAGACGCGGGAATTGATGCACGTCGGTCAGCTCCTGCCAGGACCGGCGCAGTTCGCCGATGGCCTCCGGGCTGGGCGGCGCGACCTGCTGCAGGGTCGCAGGTGCAGGGGCGGGCTCGAGGTTCAGGGCTGCCTGCTGATCGGCCAGACGGAAATCGGCCACCAGCCGCTCGAATTGCGGCACATGCTGCGCGTTGTCCAGATAGACCTTGTGCACCGCATCGCCCTGCCGGTCGAAGAACTGCAGGCTGCGGCTGGTCTTGCCGTCCCGGCCCGCCTGCACCACGGCAAAAGCGCTGCCCCAGCGCGACATGGCAAAGCGCAGGTCGATGGGCCCGCCGGCGAAACCTGTGCCGGGGATCACCCTGCCCTGCTCGTCGCGCTTGATGGGGGTGACTTCGCCGCTACGTTCCAGGACTGCATCTTCATTGCGGGTAATGGCCTTGATGCGTCCCAGTTCAGGCAGACGCGCGAACAAGGCTTCAAGGGCAGCCTGCTCCCCCTTGAGGCGCACGGCATTGCGGCCGACCTGGGTCGCCAGCAAGGCCGATTCCTTGACACCAAGTTCACGTGCGGCATCTCTTGTATGAAGTTTTGGCTGCAAACGCTGGAGCTCGGCCCAGCGTTCGGCCAAGGGGCGCTGGGTGGCGCAGCCGGCGCTGGCCAGCGCAGTCACCAGCAGCAAGGTCATGGTGATATGGCCTCGCGCGGGGCGGGCGACGATGTACTTGCTCATGAGGGTCCTCGGGTCGGAAAAATGGGAATCAGTAGGCGATCTTCAGGCTGACGCTGAAGCTGCGCCCCGGCTCGGTATAGGCATCCTTGTTGACGGCACTGTCGGCCAGCGACAGGCCGCGGATGTCGGTCCAGCTCCAGTACTTGCGATCGAACAGGTTGCGTACGCCAGCGTAGACGGTCATGTTGCGAGTGAGGTGGTAGCCGCCCGAGAGATCCATGACGAAGAACGACGGCGAGACGAAGTTGGTGGCGGTCGGGATGTCTTCCTTCTTCTTGGCCGCGTTGTAGACCAGGTCGCTCTGCACGAACCACTGCTGCGCAGGCTCATAGCGCAGGCCCGCGACCACCGACAGCGGAGCCACGGACTCCAGTCCTTGCTTCACGCCATTGGTGGTGGTGCTGCCCTTGGTCCAGGCGAACCCGCCCTTGACCGTGAAGCCGTTGTCGAGCGCGTAATCGATCCGCCCTTCCAATCCGTGGATCTGCGCCTTGGCGGCATTGCGATACTGGAAGATGGTCGGATTGGCGACCGTAAGATTGCCGCGCACCGTCACCAGATCGATGAAGTTGCGGTAATTGCCCTTGTAAGCGGCAGCGCTGTAGCGCAGCGCGCCGGGGCCTGCCGCCAGCTTGCCGCGCAGCCCGACTTCCACCGTATTGCTGGTCTCGGGCTGGAGATCAGGATTGGAGATCTGCCGGTACACGGTATTGTTGAAGAAGGAATTGACCTCCTGCGGCGAGGGCGAACGGAAACCGCGGGCGTACTGGATGTAGGGAATGAAGGCCGGCGTCACCTCATACAGGAACGCCAGGCGCGGGGAAAGCGCGCTGTCGCGGCTGCTCACTGCCGGCTGCCCGTTGGCGATGGCCTGGGCGTCATATTTGGCGCTGGCCTTGGGCTTGAGTTCATAGCCGTCCAGGCGCAGACCGGCGATGGTGGTCAGCGCGCCGGTGCGCATCTCATCCTGTACGTACGCGCCAAGCTGGGTGGATTCGGTCTTGGGGAAATACTGGCAATACTGCGTGCCAGTGCAGCTGGTCCAGCCGGTGCCGTTGGCACTGGTCTGCAAGGTGGACAGGCTCAGGTCCAGCCCATAGACCAGCTTGTGTCGCCAAGAGGCAGAACCGAAGTTGCTCTCGGCCAGCAGGCTGCCACTGATCATCTGGTCGCTGTACGACACCGCCCGGAAACGCGGCCGCACGATGCTGGCCGTACTGGTGCCGGCTTCATTGGTGAACTGGTCGGTGTCGGCATTGCGATAAGTGAGGCTGGCCTTGAATTTCTGTATCCACGGCTGATCTGCATCGTTACGCTCATAGGCCAGCGTGGCGCGCTGGCCGGTGGATTTGCTGCTGGTGCTGTAGGCAGTTACGCCATTGCCGATTTCGGAAAGGCTGTCGCCGCTCTCGCGCTCTTCGGTAGCCTGCAGCGTGAGCTTGAAGGTGTCGATGCCATTGGGCTTGAAGACCAGCTTGCCCAGCGCCGAGCGATTGGTAGTGCTCATCGGGTCGGGCGTGGTGCGGGCGCTGCCGCGCACGTCATTGGTCCCTTTGTTGTCGCTCTCGTTGCCGTGGCGCGCATTGAGGATCAGCATGCCCTGCCACTGCTGGCTGCCCCAGGCCGCACTGGCGGTGGCGCCAAAGCTCTTGTCGACCGAGTCGTAGGAAGGCTTGAAGGAGAAATAGCTGGACTTGCCATAGACCTCCAGCAAGTCAGACGGGTCCTTGGTGATGAAATTGACCGCCCCGGTGAGGCCATCGCTGCCGTACAGCGAAGACGCCGGACCGCGCAGCACTTCAATGCGACGATACAGTTCGGTATCCGTGGTCGCGCCCCGCCCCACGCTGGCCACGCCCTGGCTGAAAGCACGCGGCATGACGATGCCATCCTCCAGCATCAGCACGCGGTTGCCATCGAGCCCGCGGATGGTGATGCCCTCATTGCCGCCGCGCCCGGTGGTGGCGGCCGCGCCAGTGATGCCGGACATGCGATATACCGAGCGCCGCACCTCCACTCCCGGTTCGTAACGCAAGGCATCCTTGATGTCCTTGGCGTTGTGCTCTTCGATCTCTTCAGAGGTGATGACGGAAACCGTTGCCGCCGCGTGATCGAGGTCACTGCTGCCGGAGCGATTGGCCGTGACGACCACGTCCTGCAGCTTCTTGCCGCTGGCCTGCGCCAATGTGATGGCCTCGCTCGCGGACACGCGGGCGGGATTGGACTGGGTATTGGAATCGGCCGATTGCGCAAGGACACTCACGCACAGCCACGACTGCAGCGCCAGGAACACGGCCGCTGCACACTTCGATTTGCATGGGAACACTGGTAACCACCCCTTGATCTGGATCGGTTACTAGCGCGGGCTGGCTACCTCTTGGATAACAAACGACCGGCAAAAACCAGTCGTCGAGCATATGAAGATCGATTCCATCGAGCACGATTCAGATGAGAATCGTTATTATTTGTAAATGATAGAAGATTCACTCATCCTTGGCAATCCCGCAAGCAGCAAGGCCTACACCATGTAGGGATATGAAGGCTGCACATTGCGGGCGCACATCGCCTATGAACGAAAAAACGGCGCCGGAATTGCTTCCGGCGCCGTTCTCTCTTGCAGCTTGTTGTCTTGCCGACGATGCTTAGACTTCGCCTTCGCCGCCACCGATGGATTCGGTCGAGGAGATTTCCTCGTCGCCGAACTCGGAACGGGAAGCACGTTCGGCTTCGAGCAATGCTGCGCGCTCTTCGGCTTCCCATGCGTCCTTTTCCTTGCGGGCGCGGTGGAAGGCCAGGCCAGTACCGGCCGGGATCAGGCGGCCGACGATGACGTTTTCCTTCAGGCCGCGCAGGCCGTCCTTCTTGCCCATGATGGCCGCTTCGGTCAGCACGCGGGTGGTTTCCTGGAACGATGCGGCCGAGATGAAGGAGTCGGTCGACAGCGATGCCTTGGTAATACCCAGCAGCACGTTTTCGTAGGTCGCCGGGATCTTGCCTTCGGCGGTCACGCGGTCGTTCTCGTCCAGCAGCTCGGAGCGCTCGACCTGCTCACCGGTGATGTAGTTGGTGTCGCCCGGCTCGACCACTTGCACGCGGCGCAGCATCTGGCGCACGATCACTTCGATGTGCTTGTCGTTGATCTTCACGCCCTGCAGACGGTACACGTCCTGCACTTCGTCCACGATGTAACGGGCCAGCGCTTCGATACCCAAGAGACGCAGGATATCTTGCGGGTCGGCCGGGCCGTCCACGATCATTTCGCCCTTGTTCACCACCTGGCCGTCGTGCACCAGCACTTGCTTGTCCTTGGTGATCAGGAACTCGTGCTTGGTACCTTCCATGTCGGTGATTTCCAGACGCTGCTTGCCCTTGGTTTCCTTGCCGAAGGCAACGGTACCAGTGACTTCGGCCAGCATGCCGGCATCCTTGGGCGAACGGGCTTCGAACAGCTCGGCCACGCGCGGCAGACCACCGGTAATGTCACGGGTCTTCTGCGATTCGGTCGGGATACGGGCCAGCACTTCACCCACATGCACCTGCTGGCCGTCCTTGACGGTGATCAGCGCGCCGACCTGGAAGCCGATGGTCACCGAGTGTTCGGTGCCGGCGATCTTCACTTCTTCGCCTTGTTCGTTGAGCAGTTTCACCTGCGGACGCATGACCTTCGAGGACGGACCACGACGCTTCGCATCGATGACCACCAGGGTCGACAGACCGGTGACTTCATCGATCTGCTTGGCGACGGTCGAACCCTCTTCCACGTTTTCGAACTTCACGGTACCGGAGTACTCGGTGATGATCGGACGGGTCAGCGGATCCCAGGTCGCCAGGGCGGTACCGGCCTTGATGGTCAGGCCATCCTTGACGATCAGGGTGGCGCCGTACGGCACTTTGTGACGCTCACGCTCACGGCCCAGGTCGTCGGTGATCAGCACTTCGCCGGAACGGGAAATGACGATCTGCTCGCCCTTGCCATTGGTCACGTAACGCATCGTAGCGGTGAAGCGCACGGTGCCGTTGGACTTGGCTTCCACCGAGGAGGCCACCGCTGCACGCGATGCCGCACCACCGATGTGGAAGGTGCGCATGGTCAGCTGGGTACCCGGCTCACCGATGGACTGCGCAGCCACCACACCGACGGCTTCGCCGGAGTTCACCAGCAGGCCACGGCCCAGGTCGCGGCCATAGCACTTGGCGCACAGGCCATAGCGGGTGTCGCAGGTCAGCGGAGTACGAACCTTCACTTCGTCGATACCCATGCGTTCGATCTCTTCGACCTTGTCTTCGTCCAGCAGGGTGCCGGCTTCGAACAGGGTGGATTGATCTTCCGGATTGACGATGTCGGTCGCAGCCACACGGCCGAGGATACGGTCGCGCAGGGCTTCGATGACTTCACCGCCTTCCACCAGCGCCTTCATGGCCGAACCGTTGGAGGTGCCGCAATCGTCTTCGATCACGACCAGATCCTGGGTCACGTCCACCAGACGACGGGTCAGGTAACCGGAGTTTGCGGTCTTCAGCGCGGTGTCGGCCAGACCCTTACGGGCGCCGTGCGTCGAGATGAAGTACTGCAACACGTTCAGGCCTTCGCGGAAGTTCGCGGTAATCGGCGTTTCAATGATGGAGCCGTCAGGCTTGGCCATCAGGCCGCGCATACCGGCCAGCTGGCGGATCTGGGCAGCCGAACCACGGGCGCCGGAGTCGGCCATCATGTAAATCGCGTTGAACGATTCCTGGGTGGTCTTCTTGCCTTCGCGGGTGATGACGTCTTCCACCTTCAGCTGGTCCATCATGGCCTTGCCGACTTCGTCACCGGCCTTGCCCCAGATGTCCACGACCTTGTTGTAGCGCTCGCCTGCGGTCACCAGACCCGAGGAGTACTGCTGTTCGATCTGCTTGACTTCCGACTCGGCAGCGGCGATCAGGGTGGCCTTTTGCGGCGGCACCAGCATGTCGTCCACGCAGATGGAGATACCGGCGCGGGTCGCCAGGCGGAAGCCCGACTGCATCAGCTGGTCGGCAAACACGACCGTGGCACGCAGACCGCACTTGCGGAAGGACGTGTTGATCAGCTTGGAGATTTCCTTCTTCTTCAGCGCGCGGTTCAGCACCGAGAACGGCAGGCCCTTGGGCAGGATCTCGGAGAGGATGGCGCGGCCGATGGTGGTCTCGTAACGCTTGACGGTACGCACGAATTCGCCGGTGACCGGATCCTTCGGGTGTTCCACGATACGCACCGTGATACGGGTGGCCAGCTCGACTTCCTTGTTGTCGTAGGCGCGGATGACTTCCGACACGTCCTGGAACATCATGCCTTCGTTCTTGCCGTTGATGGCTTCACGGGTGGCATAGTACAGACCCAGCACGATATCCTGGGACGGCACGATCGACGGTTCGCCGTTGGACGGGAACAGGATGTTGTTGGAGGCCAGCATCAGGGTGCGGGCTTCCATCTGCGCTTCGATCGACAGCGGCACGTGGACGGCCATCTGGTCGCCGTCGAAGTCGGCGTTGAACGCGGCGCACACCAGCGGGTGCAGCTGGATCGCCTTGCCTTCGATCAGGACCGGCTCGAACGCCTGGATGCCCAGACGGTGCAGCGTCGGTGCGCGGTTCAGCATGACCGGGTGTTCGCGGATGACTTCTTCCAGGATGTCCCAGACCACCGGCTCTTGCGCTTCCACCAGCTTCTTGGCGGCCTTGATGGTGGTCGACAGACCCATCAGTTCCAGCTTGTTGAAGATGAAGGGCTTGAACAGTTCCAGGGCCATCAGCTTGGGCAGGCCGCACTGGTGCAGCTTGAGCTGCGGGCCCACCACGATGACCGAACGGCCCGAGTAGTCCACACGCTTGCCCAGCAGGTTCTGACGGAAACGACCGCCCTTGCCCTTGATCATTTCGGCCAGCGACTTCAGCGGACGCTTGTTGGCGCCGGTCATGGCCTTGCCGCGACGACCGTTGTCCAGCAGCGAGTCGACCGCTTCCTGCAGCATGCGCTTTTCGTTGCGCGTGATGATTTCAGGAGCACGCAGCTCCATCAGGCGCTTCAGGCGGTTGTTACGGTTGATGACGCGGCGGTACAGGTCGTTCAGGTCGGAGGTCGCGAAGCGGCCGCCATCCAGCGGCACCAGCGGACGCAGTTCCGGCGGCAGCACGGGCAGCACTTCCATGATCATCCACTCGGGCTTGATGCCCGAGCGCTGGAACGCCTCCAGCACCTTCAGGCGCTTGGCGTACTTCTTGATCTTGGCTTCGGACTTGGAGTCCTTCAGTTCCTGGCGCAGGGTTTCCGCTTCGCGGTCGATATCGATCGAGCGCAGCAGTTCGCGGATACCTTCGGCGCCCATGAAGGCGATGAAGTCGTCGCCGTACTCTTCGTACTTGGCGGCGTAGTCGTCTTCGGACATGATCTGGCACTTCTTCAGCGGGGTCATGCCAGGATCGGTCACGACGTAGGCTTCGAAGTACAGCACGCGCTCGATGTCGCGCAGGGTCATGTCCAGCACCATGCCCAGACGGGATGGCAGCGACTTCAGGAACCAGATGTGGGCAGTCGGGGACGCCAGCTCGATGTGGCCCATGCGCTCACGGCGCACCTTGGCCAGGGTCACTTCCACGCCGCACTTCTCGCAGATCACGCCACGGTGCTTCAGGCGCTTGTACTTGCCGCACAGGCACTCGTAGTCCTTGATGGGGCCGAAGATCTTGGCGCAGAACAGGCCGTCGCGCTCGGGCTTGAAGGTACGGTAGTTGATGGTTTCCGGCTTCTTGACTTCGCCGAAGGACCACGAGCGGATCTTGTCAGGCGAAGCCAGACCGATCTTGATCGCGTCGAATTGTTCGTTTTGCTGGACTTGCTTGAATAGATCGAGCAGTGCTTTCATGTATCACTCCAGGTTGGCGTGAGAAACTAAATTTACGTGTGGCCGGTTCACCCTGCTTAACCCTGTTCGCATCGGCGGGAGAGCCAGCGAAGCCTCTGCTTCGTGGTGCCGCTCGATACCGGGACAGACCTCCCCAGCTTACTGCCGTACTTCGCTTGAATCTCTTGAATCTCTTGATTCGTTCACATCGCCCGTGGAGCGATGCGTCAATACTGAATTCTTGAATTCTTGGTTCGCCGGAAAAACCGGCGGGGTGCGCAGCCTGCGCCGCGCACCCCTTTACATCATTCGCGTTCCAGGTCGATGTCGATACCCAGCGAGCGGATTTCCTTCACCAACACGTTGAAGGATTCCGGCATGCCGGCATCGATCACGTGATCGCCCTTGACCAGGTTCTCGTAAACCTTGGTACGGCCGTTCACGTCGTCGGACTTGACCGTCAGCATTTCCTGCAGGACGTAGGAGGCACCGTAAGCTTCCAGTGCCCACACTTCCATTTCGCCGAAACGCTGGCCGCCGAACTGCGCCTTGCCGCCCAGCGGCTGCTGGGTCACCAGCGAGTACGGGCCGGTGGAACGGGCGTGCATCTTGTCGTCGACCAGGTGGTGCAGCTTCAGGTAGTGCATGTAACCGACGGTCACGGTGCGCTCGAAGGCTTCACCGGTGCGGCCGTCATACATCGTGACCTGGTTCTTGGACGGGGTCATGCCCAGCTGCTTGGCGATCGGGTCCGGATAGGCCAGATCGAGCATGCGGCGGGTTTCTTCTTCATGCGCACCGTCGAACACCGGGGTCGCGAAGGGCACGCCCTTCTTCAGGTTGGTCACCAGCTCGATGATTTCCTCATCGCTGAAGGTATCCAGTTCTTCCTTCTTGCCGGATTCGTTGTAGATGGTGGTCAGGAACTTGCGCAGTTCCGCAACCTTGGCTTGCGCCTGCACCATCTCGCCCAGACGCAGGCCCAGACCCTTGGCCGCCCAGCCCAGGTGAACTTCCAGCACCTGGCCGACGTTCATACGGGACGGCACGCCCAGCGGGTTCAGCACGATGTCGGCGGGGGTACCGTCGGCCATGTGCGGCATGTCTTCGATCGGCAGAATGCGCGAAACCACACCCTTGTTACCGTGACGGCCGGCCATCTTGTCGCCAGGCTGCAGGCGGCGCTTCACGGCCAGGTAGACCTTGACCATCTTCTGCACGCCAGGCGGCAGTTCGTCGCCCTGGGTCAGCTTCTTGCGCTTCTCTTCGAAGGCCAGGTCGAACTGGTGACGCTTCTCGGCGATGGATTCCTTGATGGCTTCCAGCGCGTTGGCGATGTCGTCATCGGCCGGACGGATGTCGAACCAGTGGAACTTGTCCAGATCGTCCAGGTAAGCCTTGTCCAGCTTGGTGCCCTTGACCAGCTTCTTGGGGCCGCCGTTGGCGACCTTGCCGATCAACAGACGCTCCAGACGCTGGAAGGCATCGCCTTCCACGATACGCAGCTGGTCGTTCAGGTCCAGGCGATAGCGCTTGAGTTCATCATCGATGATCTGCTGGGCGCGCTTGTCACGCTGGATGCCTTCGCGGGTGAACACCTGCACGTCGATGACGGTACCGACCATGCCCGAGGGCACGCGCAGCGAGGTGTCCTTCACGTCGGAAGCCTTCTCGCCGAAGATCGCGCGCAGCAGCTTCTCTTCCGGAGTCAGCTGGGTCTCGCCCTTCGGGGTGACCTTGCCGACCAGGGTGTCGCCAGCTTCGACTTCGGCGCCGATGTAGACGATACCCGACTCATCCAGACGGGCCAGTTGGTTCTCGGCCAGGTTGGAAATGTCGCGGGTGATTTCTTCTGCACCCAGCTTGGTATCACGTGCCACCACCGACAGTTCTTCGATGTGGATCGAGGTGTAGCGGTCATCAGCCACGACCTTTTCCGAGATCAGGATCGAGTCTTCGAAGTTGTAGCCGTTCCAGGGCATGAACGCCACCAGCATGTTCTGGCCCAGTGCCAGCTCGCCCATGTCGGTCGAGGCGCCGTCGGCGATCACGTCATGCTTGGCCACGCGGTCACCGATCTTGACGATCGGGCGCTGGTTGATGTTGGTGTTCTGGTTGGAACGGGTGTACTTGATCAGGTTGTAGATGTCCACACCGACTTCGCCAGCTTGCGCTTCGTCGTCGTTGACGCGGATCACCACACGGCCTGCATCGACGTAGTCCACCACGCCGCCACGCAGGGCTTGCACGGTGGTACCGGAGTCGACTGCCACGGTACGCTCGATGCCGGTGCCGACCAGCGGCTTTTCCGGACGCAGGCAAGGCACGGCCTGGCGCTGCATGTTGGCGCCCATCAGTGCACGGTTCGCGTCATCGTGTTCCAGGAACGGAATCAGCGAGGCTGCCACCGACACCACCTGGCCCGGGGCCACGTCCATGTACTGCACGCGTTCCGGCGAGACCAGGATGGTTTCGCCAGCTTCACGGGCCGACACCAGTTCGTCGGACAGCTTGCCTTCACCGTCGATGGTCGCGTTCGCCTGAGCGATCACGTAACGACCTTCTTCGATGGCCGACAGGTAGTCGATCTGGTTGGTGACCTTGCTGCCCTCGACCTTGCGGTACGGGGTTTCCAGGAAACCGTATTCGTTCAGGCGGGCATACAGCGCCAGCGAGTTGATCAGGCCGATGTTCGGGCCTTCAGGCGTTTCGATCGGGCAGACGCGGCCGTAGTGGGTCGGGTGCACGTCGCGCACTTCGAAGCCGGCGCGTTCGCGGGTCAGACCGCCAGGGCCCAGGGCGGAAACGCGGCGCTTGTGCGTGATTTCCGACAGCGGGTTGGTCTGGTCCATGAACTGCGACAGCTGGGACGAACCGAAGAACTCACGAATGGCAGCCGAGATCGGCTTGGAGTTGATCAGGTCGTGCGGCATCAGGTTGTCCGCCTCGGCTTGGCCCAGGCGTTCCTTGACGGCGCGCTCCACGCGCACCAGGCCGGCGCGGAACTGGTTTTCGGCCAGTTCGCCCACGCAACGCACGCGACGGTTGCCCAGGTGGTCGATGTCATCGACTTCGCCGCGGCCGTTACGCAGTTCGACCAGGATCTTGATGACGGCCAGGATGTCGTCATTGGACAGGGTCATCGGACCGGTCAGCTCGTCGCGGCTGACGCGACGGTTGAACTTCATGCGGCCCACGGCCGACAGGTCGTAGCGGTCTTCGCTGTAGAACAGGCCGTTGAACAGGGCTTCCACGGACTCTTCGGTCGGCGGTTCGCCAGGACGCATCATGCGATAGATCGCCACGCGTGCGGCGGTCTGGTCGGCGGTGTCGTCGGTGCGCAGGGTCTGCGAGATGTAGCCGCCCTGGTCCAGGTCGTTGGTGTACAGGGTCTGGATGGCCGAGATGTTGGCTTCGCGCAGCTTGGCCAGCAGTTCTTCGGTCAGCTCGTCGTTGGCGCTGGCCACCACTTCACCGGTGTCCGGATCGACGATGTTCTTGGCCAGCACGCGGCCCAGCAGGTAGTCCTCAGGCACGGAGATGTGCTTGATGCCGGCGGCTTCGATGTCACGCACGTGCTTGGCGTTGATGCGCTTGTCCTTGGCGACCATCACCTTGCCCGACTTGTCGGTGATGTCGAAACGTGCGACTTCACCGCGCAGGCGCTCGGAGACGAACTCCATGTCCGCGCCTTCGGCGTGCAGGTTGAAGTTGTCGAAGACGAAGAAGTTCGCCAGGATCTGCTCGGAGGTCATCCCGATGGCCTTCAACAGGATCGTCACCGGCATCTTGCGGCGGCGGTCGACGCGGAAGAACAGGATGTCCTTCGGGTCGAATTCGAAGTCCAGCCAGGAGCCACGGTAAGGAATGATGCGGGCCGAGAACAGCAGCTTGCCCGACGAGTGCGTCTTGCCGCGGTCGTGTTCGAAGAACACGCCCGGGGAGCGGTGCAGCTGGGACACGATCACGCGCTCGGTGCCGTTGATGACGAAGGAACCGGTGGTCGTCATCAGGGGCAGTTCGCCCATGTAGACTTCCTGCTCCTTCATTTCCTTGACGACCGGCTTGGTGGGCGACTCCTTGTCCAGGATCACCAGGCGCACCTTGGCGCGCAGCGGGGACGCGAAGGTCAGGCCACGTTGTTGGCACTCTTTGACGTCAAACGGCGGAGCGCCCAGCACATACGACAGGAATTCGAGGCGCGCAAAACCATTGTGCGACACGATGGGGAAAATCGAGGTGAAAGCCGATTGCAGGCCTTCGTTCTTGCGTTCCGATGCAGCACGTTCGGGTTGCAGGAAATTCTGATACGACTCGATCTGAGTCGCGAGCAGGAACGGAACGTTGTGGACGTTTGCGCGTTTCGCGAAGGATTTGCGAATGCGCTTCTTCTCAGTAAATGAGTAGTGCATGGACACTCCGTGAGTGACAGGAAGGATAGAGAATTCAAGATTCGATCAGACCGCGCGACTTGCCGGCAAAGCAGTCCGGGCCATCGGCACTCAAATCTTCAAATGTCTACCCTAGTTTTTTGCTGAGATCGCGCTTAATATTCCCGACAACGAATACTGCGGCGCATCAACATCACCAGCAAAAATAAGAAACGACAAAGGAGCCAAAGCCGAATCCCTTTTTCAAGGGATTCTGCACTTTGACTCCGGAGTAATGACTCGCCTTGGCAGGCAAGAGAATTACTTCAGTTCGGCCTTGGCGCCAGCTTCTTCCAGCTTCTTCTTGGCAGCTTCAGCGTCAGCCTTGGCGATGCCTTCCTTGACCGGCTTCGGTGCACCGTCAACCAGATCCTTGGCTTCCTTCAGACCCAGGCCGGTGATTTCACGGACGGCCTTGATGACGCCGACCTTGTTGGCGCCGACTTCAGCCAGCACAACGGTGAACTCGGTCTGTTCTTCAGCAGCGGCAGCACCACCACCAGCAGCGCCACCGGCGGCCGGAGCGGCCATCGCGGCAGCGGAAACACCAAACTTCTCTTCGAATGCCTTGACCAGGTCATTCAGTTCCATCACGGACAGCGCGCCAACGGCTTCCAGGATGTCTTCTTTGCTAATTGCCATTTGAAACTCCTAAATTTATTTCGGTAATAACATCAGATTGGTAGTGACGCGAAAGCGTCGAAACTGCAGAGCGGGGCCGCTTCAAGCGGCCTTGCCTCATGCGGCTTCGGCTTCCTTCTTGGCTGCCAGGGCAGCCAGAGCGCGCGCAAAGCCCGACACCGGAGCCTGCATCATGCCCAGAACCTGGGCCAGCAGAACTTCGCGAGACGGGATGTTTGCCAGCGAAGTCACAGCAGCCTTATCCAGCTGCTTGCCTTCGTAGTTACCTGCCTTCACAACCAGCTTGTCGTTGGTCTTGGCAAAGTCGGACACGACTTTGGCAGCGGCCACGGCATCTTCCGAGATCGAGTAGATCAGCGGACCGGTCAGTTGCGGGGCGAGGTCGGCAAACTTCGTGCCTTCGATGGCGCGACGAGCCAGCGTGTTTTTCAACACGCGCAGGTACACGCCTTGGGCACGCGCTTGTGCGCGCAGTTGCGTCAAGGAACCAACCTGGATGCCACGGTATTCGGCCACGACGATCGTTTGCGCAGATGCAACCTTTGCGGAAACTTCGGCGACGACGGCCTTCTTGTCATTCAGATTGAGACTCAAGATCAACCTCCAAAAATAGTACTCGGCCACTACACAGGCCACTGCCTGCTTGCCTTGCACCGGTTCGAACACGGCGTCCGACGTTTAGGAGTTCACTGCAGCATAGGGCAAAACTGAATATGCTGCCTGAGACTACGAAACTTGCTCGGGTTCACCATCTGCGTTGGGTCCACTGAACTTGCGTTCAGCGCTTTTAACTTCGTCCGGCTTGTTGCTGCCGGCTTCCGCCCAACGGTCTTTGAAGGCCTGCCGCCACCGATTGCTCAACGGCGACAGCCCAAAGAGATGCCCCGCTTCCTCAAGGAAACGGGGACTGTATTGCTTGCTTAGGCAGCCAGGGAAGCCTGGTCCACGCGAACGCCAGCGCCCATGGTGGACGACAGAGCGATCTTGCGCAGGTAGACACCCTTGCTGCTGGCCGGCTTGGCCTTGTTCAGGGCATCGATCAAGGCCAGCAGGTTGGCCTTCAGATCGGCGTCGGAGAACGACTTGCGGCCGATGGTGGCGTGGATGATACCGGACTTGTCGGTACGGTATTGCACTTGACCAGCCTTGGCGTTCTTGACGGCAGTAGCCACGTCCGGGGTCACGGTGCCAACCTTCGGGTTCGGCATCAGGCCACGGGGACCCAGGATCTGACCCAGGGTACCGACGATACGCATGGTGTCGGGCGAAGCGATGACGATGTCGAACGGCATGTCGCCGGCCTTCACGCGCTCTGCCAGGTCTTCCATGCCGACCACGTCAGCGCCAGCTGCCTTGGCAGCTTCAGCCTTGTCGCCGGAGGCGAACACGGCCACGCGAACGGTCTTGCCGGTACCAGCAGGCAGCACCACCGAACCACGGACCACTTGGTCCGACTTCTTCGCGTCCACGCCCAGCTGGACGGACACGTCGATCGATTCGTTGAACTTGGCGGTTGCAAATTCCTTGATCAGGGAAACGGCGTTGTCGAACGGATAGGCCTTGGTACGATCGACCTTTTCCTTCATTGCCTTGACGCGCTTGGATACCTTAGCCATTACAGACCCTCCACCGTGATGCCCATCGAACGTGCGGAACCAGCGATGGTACGCACGGCAGCTTCCAGATCAGCAGCGGTCAGGTCCGGCTTCTTCTGGGTTGCGATCTCTTCCGCTTGCTTGCGGGTGATCTTGCCGACCTTGTCGGTATGCGGCTTGGCGGAACCCTTCTGGATACCAGCAGCCTTCTTGATCAGGATGGTCGCCGGCGGGGTCTTCATCACGAAGGTGAAGGACTTGTCCGCGAAGGCGGTGATCACGACCGGAATCGGCAGACCGGGTTCGACACCTTGGGTCTGGGCGTTGAAGGCCTTGCAGAACTCCATGATGTTCAGACCGCGCTGACCCAGGGCCGGGCCGATCGGGGGGGACGGGTTTGCTTTACCAGCTGGTACTTGCAGCTTGATAAAACCAATAATCTTCTTTGCCATGACGGCTCCTTATTGATTGAGTTGTAGCGCCGTGTCATTCGCCTTGCGGCTCCTTACTGCGGCTCCTCGGATGACTGGATGATCGGACGATGACTTGTCCGGGACGCTCCAGCAGGCGTTGAAAACTTGACAGGGAAAGGCGGGATTCCGGAGGGCGGGATCAGACTTTTTCCAGTTGGCCGAACTCGAGTTCGACCGGGGTGGCGCGACCGAAGATGGTGACCGAGACGCGCACGCGCGATTTCTCGTAGTTCACTTCCTCGACGTTGCCGTTGAAGTCGGTGAACGGACCTTCCTTGATGCGGACCATTTCGCCCACTTCGTAGAGCACCTTTGGACGGGGCTTCTCGACGCCTTCCTGCATCTGGCGGAGCAGCGAGTCCACTTCACGCTGCGGCAGCGGGGTCGGACGATTCGACTTGCCACCGATGAAACCGGTCACTTTGGCGGTATTCTTCACCAGGTGCCAGGTTTCGTCCGTCATTTCCATCTCGACCAGGACGTAGCCCGGGAAGAAACGACGTTCGGTCACGGACTTGTGACCATTCTTCATATCCACGACTTCTTCAGTCGGCACCAGGATCTGGCCGAACTGGTCTTGCATGCCGGCGCGGTTGATGCGCTCGGTCAGCGCGCGTTGCACGCTCTTTTCCATGCCGGAATACGCATGCACCACGTACCAGCGCTTGTTTCCGGCGCTTGAAACGCTTTGCGCACCAATCGGTGCGCTGTCTTGCGTGCTATCGCTCATGTTATTTCCAGCCCAAAATTACGTCGTACAACAGGAACTCGAGCAACTTGTCCGTACCCCACAGGAAGATGGCCATGATCAGCACGAAGGCGAACACCACCCCGGTGATCTGCATGGCTTCCTTGCGGGTTGGCCAGACGACTTTCTTGGTTTCGCGCACGGATTCCTTGGCGAAACCGACGAAGCCGCGGCCTTGTGCAGAGGTCCAGGCAAACGCCACTGCCACCAGCAGACCGGCGACCAGGGCGGCAGCGCGCACCGGAGTCGACTGATCAGACAACACAAAAAAACCGACCACGCCCGCAACCACAGCCACGATCGCCAATGCGATCTTGATCTTGTCGTTGGAGGTGTTGACGGTTTGAACTGGCTGGCTAGACATATTTACTTTCAGTACCCTGCACCAGATTCGGTGGCAGGGGCGGAGGGCATCGAACCCCCAACCTTCGGTTTTGGAGACCGACGCTCTGCCAATTGAGCTACGCCCCTACAAAAACTCGCGATTGAGACACGAATGCCGCGATACGTTACGCACCGCGGCAATGTGTTTTACAGCTTGATCTTAGTCGAAGATCTTGGCAACCACGCCGGCGCCGACGGTACGGCCGCCTTCACGGATAGCGAAGCGCAGACCTTCTTCCATGGCGATCGGGTTGATCAGTTGCACGGTGATCGACACGTTGTCGC
>NZ_JABFMQ010000040.1:0-24418 GCF_013359625.1 Herbaspirillum sp. C9C3 | reverse complement strand
CAGCGCCCTTTCTGGACAGAACGCATCTCACGCCTATTTATGAAATGGGTTCTAGAAAGACCGCCGCACCCGCACCGACACATACGCAGGCGGCTTGGTAGTGGCCGTGGCCCGCGCACTGTGCAGGCGGTGCAGGGTGATCTGATTGACATCGGCATGGCTGCCATCGATGTGCTCACCCATCAGACGCATCGCTGCATCGGCGTCTGCTGCGGCGATGCAGTCGAGGATGGCGGCATGTTCCTCGTAGGTCGAATGCAGGCAATCGCCATAGAGAAAATCCAGCCGCCGCACGATGCGGATGCGGTCGGTGAGACGGTCGAAGGTTTCGGCCATCTCCTGGTTGCCGGCCGCCCGCACCAGCGTCTGGTGAAAGACCTCATCGAGCTGCGCGGCCTTGGGGCCATCCAGTTCGCGCAAGCCGGCGGCCACGCACCAGGTGCTGCGCAGACCGGCCAGCACGCTCTGCTCACCTGCCTGCGTGCACAGGCGGCGCACGGCGTGGGTCTCGATGAGCTTGCGCATTTCGTAGAGATCGGCAAAGCGCTTGAAGTCGATCGGCACCACCTCCCAGCCACCGCGCACGTAGCCCTGCATCAGGCCATCGTTCTGCAGGCGTTGCAGCGCCTGCCGCACCGGCGTACGCGAGACCTTGAAATACGCCGCAATCTCGGTCTCGGTGATCTGGTCACCGGGCAAGAGGCGCATGTCGAAGATGTCCTGGCGCAGTTGCGCATAGACATATTCGGGCAGGGAACCATTGCGCACCTGTGCCTCCTCGCCCTCGGCGTCGGGGACGAGGGCGGCAGCAGCGGGTTCGGTGGTGGAGGCAGCCAGGCTTTTCACGATGGAGACTTTCTTACCATGCCGCCACACTGCCATCGGTACGCGGTTCGGTCCCGCCGCAGAGCACGCCTTCGTCATTGCGCCAGATGATCTGGCCGCGACCGAAACCGAGCTGGTTGCCCGACCACGACACTTCGTGTCCCAGCCCGCCCAGGCCACGGAAGAGATGTTCGGCCGTGGTGTGCTCGATGCTGACCTTGTTTCCTTTCTCCCATTCCCAGCGCGGTGCGTCCAGCGCGGCTTGTGGATTGAGGCCGAAGTCGACGGTGTTCATCACCATCTGCACATGGCCCTGCGGCTGCATGAAGCCGCCCATCACGCCGAAGGGGCCGACGGCCTGGCCATTGCGTGTCATGAAGCCGGGAATGATGGTGTGATACGGTCGCTTGCCCGGTGCCAGCACATTGGGATGCCCGGCTTCCAGCGTGAAATTGTTGCCGCGATTGTGGAGCGCGATGCCCGTGCCCGGTACTACCAGGCCCGAGCCGAAGCCCATGTAGTTGCTCTGGATGAAGGACACCATGTTGCCCTCGGCATCGGCCGTGCACAGGTACACCGTACCGCCGCGCGAAGGGTCGCCCGCCACCGGCAGCGTGGCGCGCGGACCGATCAGCTTGCGGCGCTCATCGGCATAGGCGTCCGACAGCAATTGCTCCACCGTCACCTTCATGTGCGCCGGATCGGCGATGTGGGCCAGGCCATCGGCATAGGCCAGCTTGATGGCTTCGATCTGGCGGTGATAAGTGGTCAGGGTGTCGCGTTCGCTGAAGTCGTAGGCCTTCAGCAGGTTCAGCGCCATCAGGGCCACCATGCCGTGGCCGTTGGGCGGAATTTCCCAGACGTCATAGCCGCGATAGTTCACCCCGATGGGGTCCACCCACTCCGGCTGGAAGGCCGCCAGGTCGGAGGCCTGCATATATCCTCCGGCCTGCTGCACGAAGCCGGCAATCTGTTCTGCCAGGGCACCGCGATAGAAGCTCTCGGCGTTGTCTTCGGCAATCGCCTGCAGGGTGGCGGCATGACCCGCCGAGCGCCATAGCTGGCCGGCTTGCGGGGCTTGCCCATCGATGCAGAAGGTGTCGAACCAGGACTGGAAATGCGCTTCCTTGAATTCGCGCCTGAAGTTCTGCTGCGCCACCTGCCACGCATGCGCCACCATCGGCGAGACCGGGAAGCCCTCACGCGCCAGCGTGACGGCACCGGCCATGGAATCGGTCAGGGCCAGCTTGCCGAAGCGCCTGGCCATGGCAGCCCAGGCGCTGGGCGTACCGGGCACCGTGACGGGCAGGGCACCATATTTCGGGACGTCCTTCAGGCCGGCACCGGTGAGCTTGTCGGCGCAAATCGACTGTGGCGCCGGGCCACTGGCGTTGAGTCCATGCAGCTTGCCGCCATGCCAGACCAGCGCAAAGGCATCGCCGCCGATGCCGTTGGCGGTAGGTTCGACCACCGTCAGCGCAGCCGCGGCGGCGATGGCCGCATCGATGGCATTGCCACCGCGCTGCAGGACTTCCAGGCCCGCTTGCGCGGCCAGCGGCTGCGAGGTCGCCACCATGCCACGACGGGCATAGACGGCGCTGCGGCGCGAGAAATAGGGATAGTGGTTGCTGCTGAAGTCGGGGAAGGCGGGCATGGCAGTCTCTCGTTCTTGGTTCAGGGGCGTATTTTAGCGGGGCGCTCGCGCCTCATGTCGGGCGCAGCGTCAACTCAGGCCGGCTCAGATGGCAGGCCACGGTATGGGTGGGGCTGATCTTCACTGCCGGTGGCGTCTCGGTCCTGCATACCTCCATGCAGGACGGGCAGCGCGGATGGAAATGACAGCCTGTGGGCGGCGCTGCCGGATTGGGAATGCTGCCCTGCAGGACGATGCGTTCGCGTTTTTCGCGCGGATGTTCACGTGGAATGGCTGAGAGCAGCGCCTGGGTGTAGGGATGGCGCGGCTGGGTGTAGACCTCTTCACATGTGCCCGATTCCACCATGCGACCGAGGTACATCACGCCGATGCTGTCGCTGACATGGCGGATCACGGCCAGGTCGTGCGAGACGAACAGGTAAGTCAGGCCCAGTCCCTGTTGCAGCTCGCGCAGCAGATTGAGAATCTGCGCCTGGATCGATACGTCCAGCGCCGACACGGCTTCATCGGCCACCACCAGCTTGGGCCGCGTGATGATGGCGCGGGCGATGCCCACGCGCTGGCGCTGGCCGCCGGAGAATTCATGCGGATGGCGCGCCGCGTAGGCCGGGTTCAGGCCGACCATCTCCAGCGCCTCGGCCACCTTGCGCTTGCGGGTGGCGCGGTCGTGCAGCTTGTGCACGATCAGCGGTTCTTCCAGCACTTCGCCGATGGTCATGCGCGGGTTCAGCGAGGCGTACGGGTCCTGGAACACCATCTGCATATGCCGCCGCATGGCGCGCAGTTGGCCTTCGGGCAGCAGGGTCAGTTCCTGGCCCATGAAGCGCACGCTGCCTTCGCTGGGTTCGATCAGGCGCAGCACGCTGCGCCCGGTGGTGGACTTGCCGCAGCCGGATTCGCCGACCAGTCCCAGGGTCCGGCCTTCGGCGATGCTGAAGCAGACGTCGTCGACTGCCTTGACGATGCTGCCACCGGCGGCGAAATGTTTTTTCAGTCCGTGGACTTCGAGCAGGGGAGGAAGTGGGGTCATGTTCTCGCCTTCAATGCGGATACCAGCAGCGCACACTGTGACCATTGCCCAGATCTTCCAGCACTGGCATCTCCTGGCGGCAGATGTCCTGGGCGCGGCTACAGCGGGCGGCGAAGCGGCAGCCTTGCGTGACGGTGCCGGGCGGCGGCACGCTGCCGGGAATGGCCGTCAGCGGCGCGCCGGGCGTGGCGTCCAGGGCGGGACGGGCGCGCATCAAGGCGTGCGTGTAAGGGTGGGCGGGACGGTCGAACAGGTCCTCCACGCTGCTCTGCTCGACCACCTGGCCGGCATACATCACCACCACGCGCTGGCACATCTCGGCCACCACGCCGAGGTCGTGGGTGATCATCAGGATGGAGGTTTTCTGCTCGCGCTTGAGGTCGCGCATCAGGTCCAGGATCTGCGCCTGGATGGTCACATCCAGCGCCGTGGTGGGTTCGTCGCAGACCAGCAGCCGGGGCTGGCACAGCAGGGCCATGGCGATCATGACGCGCTGACGCATGCCGCCCGAGAGGCTGTGCGGATATTCGTCCACCAGCTGTGCGGCACGAGACAGGCCCACACGTTCGAGCATGCCAATGACCTTGGCGTGGATCTCCTGGCGCGGCAACGGGGTGTGGATGCGCAGCATTTCACCCAGCTGGTCGCCGATGCGATGCAGCGGGTTCAGCGAGGTCATCGGCTCCTGGAAGATCATGGCGATCTCCTTGCCACGGATGCCGCGCAGGGTGGCCTCATCGGCCTGCAGCAGATCGCGCTCGCCGAAGCGGATGGCCCCCGACAACCTGGCCTGGCTGGCCATGGGGAACAGGCGCAGGATGGACAGCGCGGTGACGCTCTTGCCGCAGCCGGATTCCCCCAGCAGACCCACGGTTTCATCCTGGCCCAGAGAAAAGGACACGCCGTCAACCGGCGCAACGCGGCGGCCGTGGCTGAGAAATTCGATCTTGAGATTCTCGATGGTGAGCATGGGTGTTCCTCAGCGGCTCAGTTTGGGGTCGAACACTTCGCGGATGCCGTCGCCCAGCAGGTTGAACCCCAGCACCACCAGGAAGATCGCCAGCCCCGGCCACATGGCCAGCATTGGCGTGGTGTTCAGGTAGCCCTGGGCGATATGCAGCATGGACCCCCAGCTCGGGTCTTCCGGCTTGGCGCCCAGGCCGAGATAGGAGAGCCCGGCTTCGGCGATGATGGCCGTGCCCATGGCGAAGGTGGCCTGGATCACCAATGGCGCCAGTGAATTGGGCAGGATGTAGCGCCACATGATGCGCAGGTGCCCGGCACCGATGGAGCGCGCCGCCATGACGTAGTCGAGATTGCGGATGGTCATGGCCTGGCCGCGCGCCAGGCGCACGAAGGAAGAGGTGAAGCCGATGCCCACCGCTACCATGGCATTGTAGAAGCCGCCGCCCAGCGCCGCCGCCAGGGCCAGCGCCAGGATCAGCGAGGGAAAGGCTTGCAGGGCATCGACCACGCGCATGACGATGGCATCGACGGCGCCGCGATAGTAACCGCTGACGATGCCGATGGGCACGCCCAGCGAAAAGGCCAGCCCGACCGAGATCAGTGCTGCCTGCAGCGAGATGCGCGAACCGTAGAGCATGCGCGTGTAGATGTCGCGGCCCAGGTCATCGGTGCCGAGCCAGTGCGCGGCACTGGGACCAGACAGTAGATTGCCGTAGTCCTGGTCAAAAATCGGATCGTACCGGGCCAGTACCGGTGCACTTATCGCCAACAGGACCAGTACGGTGATGATCACCGCACCGATCACCGCCAGACGGTTGCGGCTGAAGCGGCGCAGGGTGCGCCAGCGCGGCAGCGCTGGCAGGGCCTGTGCAGGAGAGGGAGGGTTCATGTCGGGAGACGTCATGGTTGGGTGCGTGCAGCAGACAGTCAGCGGGCGATGCGCGGGTCGATCACGCTGTAGAGCAGATCCACGCACAGGTTGACGATGACCACCATGACGGTTGCGGCCAGTACACCGGCCTGTACCGTGACGTAGTCGCGCTGGAAGATGGCATCGACGATCATCTTGCCCATGCCGGGAATGCCGAAGATGCTCTCGGTGATCACCAGCCCGCCCAGCATGCCCGAGACCATCAGCCCGCTGGCTGTGACCACCGGGATCATGGCATTGCGCAACGCATGGCCCAGCACTACCTGCCAGTCGCGCAGGCCCTTGGAGAAGGCGGTGCGGATGTAATCCTCGTTGAGCACTTCCAGGAGGCTGCTGCGCACCATGCGCATGAGGATGGCCGATTCGCGCAGGCCGGTCACGACCATGGGCATGATCATGGCGATCAGGTTGGCATGCCAGTCCACCGACAGCGGCACGAAGCCCGAGGCGGGCAGCCAGCCCAGCTTGACCGCAAACAGAATGATGAACAGCATGCCCAGCCAGAAGTGCGGCACCGACATGCCGAACAATGCAATCAAGGTACCGATGGCATTGGCCCAGCCGCGCGGACGTGCCGCCGACAGGATGCCGGCCGGCACCGCAATGAGCACGGCCACCAGGAAGCTGCCGATGGCCAGCTCGATGGTTACCGGCAGGCGTTGCCAGAGGGCATCGGCCACCGGGGTGTTGTCGATGAAGGACCGCCCCAGGTCGCCATGCAGCACCGCCCACAGCCAGTGCCCGTACTGCACCAGCAGCGGATCATCCAGCCCCAGTTTCAGGCGCAGGGCGGCTGCGGCTTCCGGCGTGGCTTCCATGCCGAGGATGGCGGCCACCGGATCGCCCGGCAGCACCGCCAGCAGGGAAAACACCACCATGCTCACCAGCAGCAGGGTGGGGACCGACAGCAGCAGTCGCCGGACCAGCTTGGGCAGGCGCGGCAACGCCAGCGGCTTGAGCGAGCTGGCCATGACTTACTTGGAGACAGTGGCGGTCCGGATCACGCCATCGGGCACGTACTGGAAGCCCTTGACCGATTTGGCGATGCCGAAGAGCACGTTGTCATGCACGATGTAGATGTAGGGCACTTCCTTGACCAGGATCGTCATGGCCTGCTCGTAGAGCGTCTTGCGCTTGGCCTGGTCGCCTTCCACCCGGGCCTGCTGCAGCAGGTCGTCCACTTCCTTGGCGCCGAAGTGGGAGTAGTTCAGGGAGCCATTGGTGGTGACGAAGTCATAGATGTTCTGGTCCGGATCGGGACGTCCGCTCCAGCCCACGAAGAGGCCCTCGAAGTTGCCGGTCTTGCCGGCCTCGATCTGGGTCGCCAGTTCGGTCTTCTCCAGTGTGACGGTGATGCCGGCCGGGCGCAGCATGCCCTGGATCATCTGGCCGACCTGCAATTCATCGGGCGTGGTCGGCAGGGTCAGCTTGAAGCTGAAACCACCTTCCTTGCCGGCGGCCTTGAGCAGGGCCTTGGCGCGTGCCACATCCACCTTGGGCGGCACATCGCTGGGACCGTTGGCGAACTGCGCCTTGGAGAAGGGGGAGTGGCCCGGTGCCACCGCATTGTTGTAGACCACCTTGGCGATGGCGTTGCGGTTGATCAGGATGTCGACGGCTTCACGCACTTCCTTCTTGTCGAACGGGGGCTTGGCGGTATTCATGTAGAAACCGCGGAAGCCCAGCGACGGCTTGTTCAGTACCGTGTAGCTGGCATTGGCCGGGACGTTGGTGATTTCCTTGTAGGGGAAGCGGTTGCTGATGTCGACCTGGCCGCTGCGCAGGTTGTTGAAGGCCACATTGACGTCCGGCATGATCTTGTAGACCACTTCATCCACCTTGGGCAGGCCGGCGCGCCAGTAGTCGGGATTCTTCTTCAAGGTGATGGTGGCGCCTTTGAGCCGGCCTTCATAGATGAAGGGGCCGGTGCCGACCGGATGGTTGACGTAGTCCTCGCCGTATTTCTTCACGGCGGCCGGTGACGACATCATGCCCGAACGGTCGGTGAGAACGGACAGGAAAGGGGCGAAGGGCGTGGACAGATCCAGCTTGATGGTGTGCTCGTCCACCACCGCGATCTTGCTGATGTACTTGAGCTCGTTGCGGCGCAGGGAGGTCTTCTCCTGGCCGCGCAGCAGATTGAACTCCACCGCCTTGGCATCGAAGGGCGTACCGTCCTGGAACTTGACGCCTTTGCGCAGGTAGAGCGTGTAGGTCTTCTGATCGTCGGAGACGGTCCAGCGCTCGGCCAGCATGGGAACGATCTTGCCTTCCCCATCCAGGTCCAGCAGCTTGTCGAAGATGCTCTGGTAGACGATACGCTCGTTGAGCATGGATGACTGCGTCGGGTCGAGCTTGCCGGGATCGGCATCCAGGGAGATGTTGAGCGTCACCGCCAGCGCGGGCAGGGCGCAGGTGGCCAGCACGGCCGAGGACATCGCGGACAGCAGGAAACGGGAGACACGCTGGTTCATTCGTTTTTCCTTTCAGAAGTCATCACGGATGGAGCGCAACCGGCCTGGGCGGCAAGCCCGCCTGCCGCGGCCATCGGGCCAGCTTAGGCGATGGAAACGGTGAAGGCAAGGACGGATACGTCAATGTATACAACAAAGAAGACATGCAGGAAGCGTGCCATCGCGTCAGCGTCGCGTCAGTTGGCAAGGGTGTATCGCCGGTTGGGAAAGTGATGGACTGGGTCCTCCTTGAGGATGGGGTGCACGCCTTGCTTCTGCCCCGATGGCGGGCGTGCCCCTACCTTGCGGGGCAGGCATGCCCAGTGAAGGTGCACACGGGCGGAGTGGCTGCCCCCAAGACGGGACGTGGCGTTGCCGCGACGGCTTTCCATTCATTTTTAATTAAATCGCTTGCTATTTAATTTTGGCCTCGCTAAACTGCGCTGCATGAATTCGAAAACAGACAAACGCAAGTCGGCCCCGCTGCTGGATGCCCAGTTGTGTTTTGCGCTGTACTCGACCTCGCTGTCGATGAGCAAGCTCTATCGCAAGCTCTTGCGCAACATGGGCATCACTTATTCGCAGTACCTGGTGCTGATGGTGTTGTGGGAGCAGGATGAGTTGACCGTCTCCGAGATCGGTGAGCGCCTGGTGCTGGATTCGGCCACGCTCACGCCGCTGCTCAAGCGCATGCAGGCGCAGGGCCTGGTGAGCCGGGAACGCGCCGCCAGCGATGAGCGGCAGGTGGTCATCTCGCTCACCGCCGAGGGCGACAAGCTGCGTGAACAGGCAGCCGATTTGCCGCGCGAAGTCTTGCGCGCCACCGAGTCGAGCACCGCCGAGCTGACAGCGATGAAGGAAGAACTGATGGCCCTGCGTGCCCGCCTGCACAAGAATACGGGCGAGTGAGCAGGGTGGTTTGAAGGGATGAGGTGGCCAAGCCGAGTCCCTTTTTGAAAATTGAATATATAGTGCGCTATTAAATAGTTTATTAAGTTATTGTGGCTGGAGAGATGCGGGAAAACCTTCGCTCCCGGCATGCAGGTCAGGTGGCATCGCCTGAATGCACCGTTATACGCAGAGCCAATAGCATCAAATAAGTAGTTTGCTATTTAATAGTGTTTTATGTTTATTGCCGCAAGGCGCGATTTTCTGGCGTCGTACGCCAGGGCAGTACCGCAGTACCACGCAATACGAAAGCAGTTCCCTCGCAGCACCTACCCGGTGAACCTCACCGATCCGATCATCAGAGAAAAGGAAGAAGATCATGACCTCGTTCAAGCAACTCGCTACCGTCGCCGCCATCGGCCTGGTTGTTGGCAACGCCTACGCTGCCGGTGACGCCGGCGTGGAACCGACCACCCAAGCCTTCCTGCAGGCGCTGGAAGCCGGCGGTGGCAAGCCCCTGGAGCAGCTCTCGCCACAGGATGCGCGCGCCGTCCTGGTCGGTGCGCAAGCCAGCGTGAAGCTGGACCTGCCCAAGGCCGACGTCTCGGAAAAGACCATCACCGCCGACGGCCAGCAGATCAAGCTGACCATCGTGCGTCCGGCCGGTGTGACCAAGACCTTGCCGGCCTTCATGTTCTTCCATGGTGGCGGCTGGGTGCTGGGCGATTTCCCGACCCACGAGCGCCTGGTGCGTGACCTGGTGGCCAACTCCGGTGCGGTGGCCGTGTTCGTGAACTACACCCCCTCGCCGGAAGCCGGTTACGGCGTGGCCATCAATCAGGCTTACGCTGCCACGAAATGGGTGGCCGAGCATGGCCGTGAAATCAAGGTCGACGGCAAGCGCCTGGCCGTGGCCGGCAACAGCGTCGGGGGCAACATGGCCGCCGTCGTGGCGCTGATGGCCAAGGAAAAGGGCGGTCCCGCCCTGCGTTCGGAAGTGCTGCTGTGGCCGGTGACCGATGCCAACTTCGAAACGGCCTCCTACAACCAGTTCGCCAATGGCTATTTCCTCACCAAGAACATGATGAAGTGGTTCTGGGACAGCTACACCACCGATGCCGCCAAACGCAAGGAAATCACCGCCTCGCCGCTCAACGCCACCCCGGCCCAACTGGCCGGCCTGCCGCCGACCCTGATCCAGACCGCCGAAAAGGATGTTCTGCGTGACGAAGGCGAAGAATACGGCCGCAAGCTGCAAGCCGCTGGCGTGGCCGTGACCACGGTGCGCTATGACGGCATGATCCACGACTTCGGTCTGTTGAACGTGCTGGCCAAGGTGCCCGCCGTGCAGACCGCGATGCGCCAGGCTGGCGAGGAACTGAAGTTCCACCTGAAGTAATCGCAAGATTTTCCTGTGCCAGCATTGGCGCAGGAGAAACGACAACGCCCCCGCACGCGTGCATCGTGCGGGGGCGTTGTCATTGCCAGTGTAGTTGCAGGCGCCGGGTAATCGGACTCAGGCCAGCACCTTGGTCAGCCATGTGCCGATATCCTCGACTTCCTCGCCGCACACCGAGTGCTGCATCGGATAGTCGTGCCACTCCACCTTGTGGCCCAGTTGCGTGAGCAGCTCGCGTGACTTGAGCGCGCGCTCCAGCACCACCACCGGGTCCATGGTGCCGTGGGCCATGAAGATCGGCGTATCGTGGTTGGCGGCGTGACGCTCGGCCTCGATGGTGGAGGCCAGCGGCAGATAGCCGGACAGGCACATCAGGCCGGCCAGTCGCTCAGGATGGCGCAGGCCGGTCTGCAGCGTCATGGCGCAGCCTTGCGAGAAACCGGCCAGCACGATGCGCTCGGCGGGGATGCCACGCGCGCGCTCCTGGGCGATCAGCGCTTCGATGGCGGCTTGCGAGGCACGCAGGCCGGGTTCGTCTTCACGACGCACCAGGTCGGGCGCGAAGATGTCGTACCAGGCGCGCATGACGTAACCGCCGTTGATGGTCACCGGCATGGTCGGCGCAGTGGGGAAGATGAAGCGGATCGCCGGACAGCCGGACAGGTCCAGCTCGCGCACGATGGGCACGAAGTCCGAGCCATCGGCACCCAGGCCGTGCAGCCAGATGACGGAGGCGGTGGGGTTGGGAGCGGTATCGATCTGTATCGTCTCGAGGGGAGCGGACATGGATGTGCGGTTCCTGTTGCGGTCGTTGTAGGGAAGGGCAGGGCGCGGCATTTGTGTCTGTCCTTGCGCGGGAGCACAATACGGCCTTGCCCCTTGTCATGCAGAGCGTCTGTGCTGCAATGGGCTGACATCATACGATGAACGCCGCCCTCATGGCGGTGCCGTACAAGGAAAACCCATGATCCGCATTCCATCGCGCCGCCTGTCGGCGTCGTCGCTATTGTCTTCGCTACTGGCCGCTGCACTGGCCTTCGCACCGTTGGCCGGTCACGCCGAGGCCGAGGGCCGGCTGTTCCAGCCACGCGGCGAAAACCTCATGATCTCGCCGCCACCCGGCTGGCGCCTGGCCTACATGGATGGCGATCCCGACGGTAATTACGTGGTCGATTTCCTGCCGCCCAACGAAGCCCACGATTCCTGGCGCGAGGGCTACATGGGCGTACAGCGCCGCGGCTTTCCTGCAGCCGGCCTGCTGGCCAACATCCAGGCGCGCAACCTGAGCGTGGCGCAGGTGGCCCTGAGTGAGGTGATGCAGGGTGCCCAGCGCAACTGCCCGGGCCGCTTCGTGGCCATGGCGCAGAAGGACGGCAGTACCAACAACATTCCGGTCTCTGTCAGCGGTGGCTTCTGCGACCGTACCGGTCCAGTTGCGCCCTATGGCGAGGGAACTGTACTGGCGGTGTATCAGGGCAAGCAGCAACTGTTCGTGGTGCAGTTCAGCTGGCGTCCGCCGACCGAAAACAGTTTCCGGCAATATCCCTACCGGATCTCGCCGGCCGGGCTGCAACAGTACCTGGATCTGCTCAATGCAGCCACGCTGTGCGGCGGACCGGATGAGGGGAAGTGTCCGAACTGAAGGAGGGAGGGCGGGCGCGCATCGCAGTGCGGCCCGCAGATGGCTTACCTGCTGGCGGGCCGGATCGCTGACTTGGGGCGGAAGGCCTTGCAGACGGTGTCATCGGTCTCGATGTAGGGACCACCGATGAGGTCGATGCAGTAGGGGATGGCGGCGAAGATGCCCGGTACCTTGACCTTGCCGTCCTCGTCCTTCAAGCCTTCCAGCGTCTCGCGGATGGACTTGGGCTGGCCGGGCAGGTTCAGCACCAGCGCGGCATGGTCGTCGGTCTCGCGGATGACGGCGACCTGGCGCGAGAGGATGGCCGTGGGCACGAACTGCAGGCTGATCTGGCGCATCTGTTCGCCGAAGCCCGGCATTTCCCTGGTACCGACGGCCAGCGTGGCTTCGGGCGTGACATCGCGGCGCGACGGGCCGGTGCCACCCGTTGTCAGCACCAGGTCACAACGGGCCACATCGACCAGTTCCACCAGGGTCTGTTCGATCTGTGCGCGTTCATCGGGGATCAGGCGGGTCTCGACTTCGAAGGCGCTGGTGAGCGCTTTGCCCAGCCATTCCTGCAGGGCAGGGATGCCCTGGTCCTGGTAGACGCCGCCGGAGGCGCGGTCGGAGACGGAGACCAGTCCGACCCGCAGCACTTCACGGGCGACGGGCGTCACGGCCTCAGCGCTCATCGTCATCCTGCTCGTGGGCCTCATCCTCGGCGGCTTCGCTCTTGGCGCGTGCGGCCTGGGCCTGCAACTGCTTGAGGATCTGGAAGATTTCGCGGTAAGCCTTGGGCGGCTTGTTTTCCGCCTGCTCCTTGCGGGCATTGCGGATGAGCGTACGCATGTGCTGCACATCGACTTCGGGATGGCGGTTCAGCAGTTCGGTCAGCGCCTGGTCGTCGGCCAGCAGCTTTTCGCGGCGGCGTTCGAGGGCGTGCATGGCGGCGGTTTCCGCCTTGGAGGCGCCGTGCCAGCTGTCGATGGTCTTCTGGATGATGGCCAGTTCGTCGGGTTCCAGGGTGCGCATCTTCTTGCCCACGTACTGCATCTGGCGGCGACGGCCTTCGTGGTCCTTGATCTGCTGGCATTCGAGGATGGCGTCGCGCACGTCTTCCGGCATGGGCACGCGCTTGACGCGGTCACGCGGTTCGTTGACCAGCGATTCACCCAGCTTTTGCAGGGCATCCATCTCGCGCTTGAGCTGGGACTTGGAGGGGCGGTCGTATTCCTGTTCGAATTCGCTGGATTGGAATCCGACAGCACCGCGGTTGGCATTGGGCATATCGTGAGGTCGAGAAATAAAGCTTAACGGCTGCTATGATAACCGTTTTACCCGCATTTCAGAGAAAACAGGCTCATGAGCGATACCCCATTCACGCACAGTCAGGACCAGTTGAAGCAGTTGGCGCAGGATGTCCTGCGTTATGCCCGGGACAAGGGCGCCTCGGACGCCGCCGTCGACATCAGCGAGGGCAGTGGTCTGTCGGTAGCGGTGCGCAAGGGCAAGATCGAGACCATCGAGCAGAACAAGGACAAGGGCATCGGCGTGACGGTGTTCCTCGGAGAAGGCCGCCAGGTGCGGCGCGGCAACGCCAGCACCTCGGACTTTTCGCAGCAGGCGTTGAAGGAAACCGTCGAGGCGGCCTACAACATCGCCCGCTTCACCGCCATCGATGACTGCGCCGGCCTGCCCGACGCCGAGATGCTGGAAATGGCCCCGCGCGACCTGAAACTGTTTTCGCCATGGAACATTTCCGCCGAAGAAGCCGTTGCACTGGCCCAACGTTGCGAAACCGCAGCCCTCGAGACCGACCCGCGCATCACCAACAGCGAGGGGGCCGGCGTCTACGTGCAGCACTCGCATTTCATCGCGGCCAACAGTCGTGGCTTCATGGGCGGCTACCCGTTCTCGCGCCACACCATCTCGGTGGCGCCCATCGCCGGCAAGGGCGCGGGCATGCAGCGCGATGACTGGTATTCCTCCAAGCGCGATCCGAAGAAACTCGCCCAGCCCGAAGCCATCGGCCGCTACGCCGCCGAGCGCGCGCTGGCGCGCCTGAACGCGCGCAAGCTCACGACCCGCAAGTGCCCGGTGCTGTTCGAAGCCCCGCTGGCGGCGGGTCTTCTGGGTGCCTTCGTGCAGGCGGTGTCGGGCGGTGCGCTGTACCGCAAGTCGACCTTCCTGCTTGACTCGCTGGGCCAGCAGGTCTTCCCCGAGCACATCCAGATCCTGGAAGATCCGCACGTGGTCGGCGGTGTCGGTTCGGCTCCCTTCGACGAAGAAGGCGTGCGTACAGTCAAGCGTGAGGTGATCAAGGATGGCGTGGTGCAGGGCTACTTCCTGTCGACCTATTCGGCCCGCAAGCTGGGCATGCAGACCACCGGCAACTCGGGGGGCTCGCACAACCTCACGCTGCGCTCGGACCTGACCACCAAGGCCGATACCTTCAAGGGCATGTTGAAGAAGATGGGCAGCGGCCTCCTGGTGACCGAGCTGATGGGGCAGGGCGTGAACTACGTGACGGGCGACTATTCGCGCGGCGCCTCGGGCTACTGGGTCGAGAATGGCGTGATCCAGTATCCGGTGGAAGAAATCACCATCGCCGGCAACATGAAGGACATGCTGCGCCAGATCGTGGCCGTGGGCAATGACACGCTCATTCGCGGTACCAAGGAAACGGGTTCCATCCTGCTGGAAAACATGACCATCGCTGGCGACTGATCGTGCCGCACGCCGCCGGTCTCCCGGCGGCGCCACGGCCAGCGCTGCCCACCCGGGGAGGCAAGCCATGGACGACATCCACATCCGGCGCGGCTATCTGCCAGGCGCCATCGGGCGTGTAGCCGAACTGCACGCGGCCTACTACACCGAGAACTGGAGCTTCGGGGTGTACTTCGAAGCGCGCATCGCCACTGAACTGGCAGCCTTCATGAGCCGCTACGATGACAGTCGCGACGGATTCTGGACTGCCACCGTGCATGGTCGCGTCGAGGGTTCGCTGACCATCGACGGCCAGCATGCGCAGCAGCAGGGGGCCTGGCTGCGCTGGTTCATCGCTTCCGAAAAACTGCGCGGACGCGGCGTGGGCGATGCCCTGCTGAGCGAAGCGGTCCGCTTCTGCGCGCAATGTGATTTCCCTTCGATCTACCTGTGGACTTTCGAGGGACTGCACGCGGCCCACAAGCTCCATCAGCGCCACGGCTTCGTCCTCACCGAAGAGCGCATCGGCTCGCATTGGGGCGTCAAGCTCAACGAGCAGCGTTACGAACTGCTCTTGTAGGGCACACGGCAGGCCCGGCCGGGCAGCGCTAAAATGATGGTTTGGCGCATACGCGCAACTTCGGACATCCGCTCCCCGCAACATGGCCCTACACACCGATGCCGCTCACTCCAGCGGCCAAGTCCTGCCTTTTCGCGAATCCCTGCTGGCCACTCTGGGCATCTGCTTCGTCATCATGCTGGTGGCCCTGGACCAGACCATCGTCGGCACCGCGCTGCCGACCATCGTGGCCGAACTGAAGGGCTTCGAACTCTATGCCTGGGTCGCGACGGCCTATCTGCTGACCTCGGTCATCACCGTGCCCATCTTCGGGCGGTTGGGCGATTACTTCGGCCGCAAGCCCTTCGTGATCGCTTCCATCATCGTCTTTGTCGGCGCTTCCGCCTTGTGCGGGATGGCCAACAGCATGCTCTTCCTGGTCATCGCGCGCGGTTTGCAGGGTATCGGTGGCGGCATGCTGGTGGGGACCTGTTTCGCTTCCGTGGCCGACCTGTTCCCCGATCCGCGCGTGCGCTTGCGCTGGCAGATCATCCTGTCGGTCTCGTTCGGCATCGCTACTGCAGTCGGTCCGTCGCTCGGCGGCTTCCTCACCCAGGGGCTGGGCTGGCGCTGGGTGTTCTACTGCAACCTGCCCATCGGCGTGCTGTCGCTGTATTTTGTCTGGCGCTTCGTGCCGCACATCCGCCACATGCAGCACGCCGGCAAGATGCGGCTGGACTGGCCCGGTGCGCTGTTGATTTCGCTCTCGCTGGGCAGCCTGCAATTGCTGGTGGAACTGCTGCCCAAGCGCGGCATCACCGGCGGCATGATGGTCTTGCTGGCAGTCTCGGTGGCGGCCTTCTATGCCCTGTGGAAGTGGGAGCAGCGCGCTGCGCAACCGATCCTGCCCTTCGAGATGATGCGCGACAAGGCACTGGCCAGTCTGTTCGTGTTGTCGGTGCTGGCGGGTTTTGCGATGTTCTCCTTGCTGATGTATGCACCGCTGCTGTTCCAGGGCGGATTCGGCCTGAGTCCGCGCGAGGCGGGCCTGCTCATTACACCGCTGGTGGCCTGCATCACCGTGGCCAGCATCGTCAATGGTCGCATCATCACGCGCATTCCCAATCCCAACCTGATGATGAATCTCGGCTTTGCGCTCATCGCCGCATCCTGTCTGGGCGTGGTGCTGTGTGACCGTAACACCGGCAATACCTTCCTGCTGGTGGTGATGCTGGCCGGTGGTTTCGGACTGGGACTGGTGCTGCCCAATCTCACCGTGTTTGCCCAGCAGGCCGCCGCGCGCGAACATCTGGGTATCGCCACGGCCTTGCTGCAATCGCTGCGCATGATCGGCGGGATGCTGGGTACGGCCATCACCGGCACGCTGGTCAGCCAGATGTATGGCGCGGGCGTGCAGAAGGCATTGGAAGGGGACCACGCGGCACAATGGCTCAAGGACTTCAGTGACCCCGAAGTGCTGGTCAATCATGACATCCAGTCGGTGCTGCTGGCCCGGCTGATGCAGGCCGGACATGATGGCTCGGCCCTGCTGGAAGCCGCGCGCGAGGCACTGGTGGGTGCCATTCACATGGGGATCGCCATTGCCATCGTGGCCGCGCTGGTCGGACTGTGGATGGTGCGCCGGGTGCCGCCGATCCGCTTCGACCAGGACAAGAAGGTGGAGCCGGTGATGTCGGAATGAGTTGCCGACTGCATGAAAAACAGACCCGCTGGTTAACCCCTAATTTCTATAAATACAATTTCACTTTTCATTTACTCCTGGCCCGCGACGTCATCAGTTGCCAACCTCTGCTCGGGAGGGAAAGCCACTACCTTCCTCGACTCAACGTGGATGCTGGTGACAGGAACATCTACCCCGCTGGGCTGAATACCATGGGCGGTAAGTGTGTCGATGAGATCTCGAACGACTTCATCCTTATGAAGCACAAAGGTTGATGCAAAGCAGCGCCAAAATCGCCATCCAGCTCGTTCCAGGATGCGCTGCCGGCGCATATCGCTGTCCCATTGGTCAGGGCCGTGATACCGGTCACCATCGCACTCGATTGCTAGGCGACTGTCAGCGTCACCTTCCACAACCATGTCGATTCGGTATGAGCCGACGGGAACTTGTGGAGTCACACGGTAGCCACGGGCAACTAGGATATCGAAGACCTCCCGCTCAAAAGGGGACTCACAGAGTTCGCGAAGATTTTCTAGTTCCTCCTCGTCCTGGAAGAAGGGTGCTTGGAAATGCTGAATGAGCTTAGAACGCAATTGGTCCGTCTGACTCAGTTCTTCGGCCTGCATACTGCGCACCAAGTACATTCGGTCTCGAGCTCGGGAAGCGGCGACATTAAACCGTTGTGCAACCATATCTTGCGTCTGTGCGTGCGCCTGACCAGGCGAAGCAACCATGGACAAGAACATGATGTCGCGTTCCTTGCCTTGGAAGGTGCGGGCGTCGCCGCAGGTGATTTTATATTGTGTGACCACCTGTTCACCAAGCTCATCATTGAGCATCTGCATGACCTTGAGCGCCTGCTCGTTACCCAAAAGGGATACGACACCAATGGTTCGCCCATCCAATGCACGGTTCTCAGCGATGGCGCTAATTTCATCAACGATGAAGCGGGCTTCGGGCAGGTTGATGTCCTTGTTGCGATATCCGTCGGTGACGTAAACATCGACGAGTGGCGGGTCCAGACGCTCTGAAGCCTTTGGCATCCGTAGTGGCTTGAGTTCATGGTTATAGAACTCACGCTTTGAATACTCGATGATAGGAGCCACGCAGCGGAAATGCTCTCGCAACATTACAGCGCTCTTGGCAAATACCACCTTGAACAAGTCATAAATGGAACGCTCTGGAGTCATCTGGGACCGGTAGATGTCCACTTGGTTGGTAAGGAAGCGAGTCATCAGATTCCTGATTTTCTCTTCCTCAAGACCAACACCTTCCGGCGAGACCTGCTTGTCGTCACCGACAATCAAAATCTTCTTTGCACGCAGAATGGCGGGCAATGCGGTCAGGTCAGATTGAGAGGCTTCATCGATAATAACCAGGTCAAAGCCCCCGAAGCTGGCCGGCAGCGATTCGCAAATCCGGTAGTGCGGCATAATCCAGCAGGGAATCGCACCATTAGCCCGCTCAGCGGCGAATCGCGCATCCTGGCGGTAACGCCCGGCACGGATGCCAGTCCCTTTACCGATCTTTTTGATGGCCGACCGGTAGGCCTCGAGGGCCGCCCTAACGTCATGCGTAGCGTTTTCAGCGAGCTTGAGCCATGTACGCTTGTTGACGGCATCTTGGTAGAGCTTGGCAAGGTCATGCTCGAGATCTATTCGCAGCTTCGACAGTCGCTTCAATTCGTGACGGCCATCAATCTTGTCGACAAAGCTAATCAACCTGCACAGGCGCCATACCTCACGCCAATTGTCCGGCAGTAAAGCATCGTAAGTTCCCGAGTGGGCCTCAGTGCGAAGCTTCGACGCCCATTTCTTGGCACCCGAGGCCTCAATCAACTGGGTAACTTCGGAAATCGTTTTAAGGTTTCCTGCCAAAGAGTAGACTCGACGGAGTTCTTCCATCAATTTTGACCACTCACCCTGAATATCGCTGTCAGTGCATTGCAGAGCGCCCAAGCGCGTGCTCAGAAACTCTCTCAGCTGCTCAGTAATAGCACCTTCGCAATCGAGAAGCGCTTTCAGGAACGATTCCTTGACCACCCAAGTTTCGGCAAGGCGATGGCGTGTCAGGTGATGTTGGAAAATACCCTCAATCTCCCCAAGCAGTTCCTTTGTGTATGGCGTTTGGAGGGCTTTCGGCCAAGTTGGCAGCAAAGGCTGCACGGCTGTAACCATGTCCAACTCATCCGAAATACTAGCTGCAACCTTGTTGTAGAGGTCTATTGCAATGCCTGCGGCAACCAGGCGCTCTGGCTTTTCTTCAAAACGTGGAAGAGAGAGTTCATCTGCCAAGGTGTTCCAACGAATAAGTAATGCCTTGCTCTGCTGCAGAAATTTGATGAACTGAAGTACGTGCCCCCACTCGTCCGACGAACCGGGCTTGGCGCCGACTACTACGACCGCATCCAAGCCCCGCTTTTGCTCACTTTTTCCGAACATTCCAGCCAGCCCAAACGGCTTTTTCCCCTGCGACAGATTGGTGACTGCCTCGATCAACTCGTCGTTGGCTTCGAAGCCGTCAGACAACGTTACCGGTTTAACCAAAAACTGCTTCCGAGTATCTAGCGCAGCAAGGATTTCATCCTTAAGACCCAGAAATAAATCCAGGATTTCGTTCTTTGAACTGCGACGTAGGTATTGCTGCAACCCAGCAGTCCAAGTCTGCTGGGCATTATCAATTTCCTGAAGCAACAACCTAATGTTCGACACCTTAACGGTGGCCGTCATCGCAGCCTGAATAGCCTCTGGAGTAGTGCTGACAAGGCTCGGAACCACACCGTCAGACTCTTTCGCCTTCAACTCACTTAGCCGAGACAGGTCCTGATGAACTTGCAAAAGCTTTCCCGTTTCGGGAAAGTCCCCAATTTGGGGAACACGTTTGTCGAGATAGGCCAAGCCGGCGCCGACGGCGAGTCGTGCTTCACGCAAGGCGGAAATGTCAGTGTTCCCAAATTGTGGCTTGTGGCTGGATCCGATGGTCAGGACATCCGGGAACCACAAAACCTCATTGCGGTTTACTGCGACATCTTCAGCGACCTCAACAGGCGTGAGGGACTCGTCATCAATCTGTACTTTCTCTAGGTTAAGACTCGCCCAGTTTGCGATTTCCTTATCAGTCTTGGCAATGAATCCATGTAGCGCGTCAATTTGACCGTCAATTTGTTCGATTTCCCGACGATATACTGAGCGGTCAATTCGAGTGACTTCCGCGGCAATCTTGTTGATGGCGAATTCGAATTGCTTCATGCCCTCAGCTTCACTGGTCAGAAGACTGATAGCTAAGGGTCGAATGGACTCAGGCAGCTTTTCCTGCAAGACACTCAGCGCCGGGTCCTTCATGGAGGTAACCAAGACGCGCTTGCCCAAAGCAAGGTAGTGGCAGATTACGTTTGCGATGGTGTGCGTCTTACCTGTTCCCGGCGGACCCTGAACTACCACTCCATCATGCGCTTCGAGCATCTGAATAATCTGGACTTGCTCATCGTTGTAGGCCATCGGAAAGTACAGTTCCGAAACGTGGTCAATCCTTGATCCAGTGCCACCGCCGCTTCCGTGAACAACTGATAGGCCACGGAATGGCGGTAGGGTTACTTCTTCGTTCTTAGACGAGGGCTCCGTTACAAGGGACAAGACGGCGTCTGGTAACGGGCCAAGGTTTTCGGCGGCAAGCTTGGCCTCAAAGCGTTCCAAGTCTTGAACTAGCAGATTGCTAGTACGCGGACGTGCCAGCAGTACCCAGGTGTCCGTGACCACCAGGTTCTCTATGGATTTTGGAAGGCTTCGGTCATCTGCGGTGGTTTGAGGCGGCCAGTAGGTTCCGGATGCGTCTAGGAAGGTGGCGGCCGACTGCAGCAGCGGCTCGAAGGTGCTTGGTTCGAAGGGATTAAGCATACCGCCAGTCGAATCGAAGAATTTCTTGCTTGTCTCAACCAGCTTGGCGACTCCTGGGTTATCCATCGCAGCATAGATGTCGACCTCTAACCGGGGCTCTGAGGAGCGAGGTCTGATTTCCAGCGCCATGGTTGTTTCGTTCAGCGAAATCTCGACGAGCTGAGTCAGCAACGGATAAGAGAGAGCGCCAGATGGCAACGTCCAGAGCGCAACACCGATGCCCCAGACCAGTTCGAGCTGGGAGTCGACGAGGTTACCTTGCATTTTCTGGGAGAGCATGAAGAGCTCGGAGTAGAGCGAAATACTTTTCCGAATCTCCTTTTCGCGTTCAGCCCACGGGCGCCATACAACCTCAACGTAAGATTTGAGCTGCCCCTTGAGCAATTCACTGTCCGTGAAGTCTTCCAAGGAAATAACGATGGACTCAACTTTATCCTTAGCGACTTCGCCTTCTACGACAAGCTCGACTGGACTAACCACCAACGCCCCAATATCGATAAGTGATTGGCGTACCGCGTGAGTCTTGAGACTGGGCTCTTTATTTGGTGCCTTAGGAAGGTCAATCCATAGGCTGAGGAGCTTGCTATCAGGGATAGGAGGATTCGTCTCGTGCAGTCGGTCCAAGCGAAGCCAAACCTCATCAAACTCCGTTTCTTGGCAGTTGAATGTCACACCGGGTAAGCCTTTGATGCGCTCCTCCGTGCGAGTGAAATCCTTGTGTTGCGAAAAATTCTGTAGTGGCGTCTTTTTCAGCAGGGTAGTTTGTTTGGCAAACTCGATGAGTGCAGCTAGACGTTCGTTTTGAATGGTCATCTGATATAGCTTTCTATTTGGTCATGAGCACGATGATCACCAGAACGGCCAGGCCCATGAGAATCCATTTCATGTTGGCACTGCCGGACTCAGTTGTGGATTTGGTTTGGAATGTCGTGCGCATCACACCGTACTTAAACTGGGCTTCATACGCTGATTTGCACGCTGAGCACGAAAGGTGCTGCACAACACCATCAAGAGTTGAGACGAAGTTTGGCGTTTTACAGTTAGCGCACTCAACTATCACTCGGTCAGGGAAGACTTGCGGAGGCGGCGCGTCTGCCCGCTCGGGGACAGTAACTCTTGGTGGTTGATTAACCGGAGCCGCCGGATAAGTCTGTGGCACAACCGTTCCGGTCGAGAGTCGGAGGACAAGGTCATCAACCTCGACCTTTAGGGTTCGAGCTTTCGGCCTGTCTCGAAAACCCAATTCAAACTGAATCGCCTTCAGTGTCTTCAGGTCGCCGTGTGAAGAGGCGACCAACGTTTGAATCTGCTCGATTCCGTGCTTGAAGTAAGGACGATACGCCATGAAATCGCTCTGTTACATGTTGTAAATACTGCAAACCTCACAGTAGCCTTGTGTGCGTGGATTAGCTTGCCAAGATTGACATTCTACAAACAAATGTAATGCAGTGTTGGCGAAAACACCGGTATGGCACGGCCAAATGCAAAGAATTGCCTACTTTTGTAACGGAGTTTGTCTGGGGTTTCGTGTAAAGCAGCAATTGCTCATCTCATTGAGGAGCGTCTGCAATTGCCGAACAGTTTGCGTTGAGCCACCGCTGCTGAACGGCGGTCCAGTGAGAATGCTGACGTTGCTTCATCCAAGAGCTGGATGTCCGCTGAGGAGCGGTTTGAAACCTTCCATTCCCCTAATTGTTCGAACGAGCGAACGCTGGAATGAAGCGGGCGGGAGGAAACACCGCCCGTAAGAGTTTGTGTGCATTAGGATGTATTCGTACATACATCAACATATCCCCCAGAACGCAGTGTTTACTGGCGGGGTAATCGGTTTTCTCGCCTAATTATTCGCCGTCAGTGATGGCTCCTTAGGTCTGTTTTTTTGGGGGGCTTCAACATTGAGGAGCTGGCTTATTCGGCGCTGTCCGTTTTCTTGACCACCGCATAGCGTGCCAGCGTGCGTTCGCGCGCCTCGGCGTGATCGACGATGGGACGCGGATAGTTCTGCCCCAGTGTCACCCCGGCCGAGAGGCGTTCATCGGGTGTGGCCGTCCAGGGCGCGTGGATGCGCTTGTCGGAGAGCCTGGCCAGTTGCGGCAGATAGCGACGGATGAACTTTCCATCCGGATCGAATTTCTCGGACTGTGTGACCGGATTGAAGATGCGGAAGTAGGGCTGGGCATCGCAGCCTGAGGACGAGGCCCACTGCCAGCCGCCATTGTTGGCGGACAGGTCGAAGTCGTTGAGGTGGCGTGCAAAATATTTTTCGCCGCGGCGCCAGTCGATGCCCAGGTCCTTGGTCAGGAAGCTGGCCACCACCATGCGCAGACGGTTGTGCATGTAGCCGGTCTGGTTGATCTGGGCCATGGCGGCGTCGACCAGCGGATAGCCGGTGCGGCCTTCGCACCAGGCGGCGAACAGTTCCTCGGCGTGCTGGCCTTGCTCCCACCGGATGGCGTCGTACTCCGGCTTGAAAGCCTGGTCAGTCACGCGCGGATGATGATGCAGGATCATGAAGTAGAAGTCGCGCCAGGTCAGTTCCGACAGCCACACGGCGGCGCCGGCGGCGCCCTGTCCCGCGTGCATCGCCTGCATCGCCGCACGCGCGAGGGTGCGGATGGAGACGGTGCCGAAGCGCAGGTGGATCGACAGATAGGAAGGACCCTTCACTGCTGGGAAATCGCGCGCCGTCCCATAGGCGCCGATACGGCCCAGGAAGTCCTCCAGCAGGGCCTCGGCACCGGACATGCCGGTTGGAATCTTCAGTTCGTCCAGATTGCTGGGTCTGAAGCCCAGTGCCTCGTGCGAGGGCAGCCCGTGGGGCGTCTTGGCGGCTGGCCTGGCCAGCGCCTTGAAGTATTTTTCGACCGGGTAGGGCTTGAGGTAGAAGTCGCCGCCCGCCGCGGCCAGCCTGGCCATCCACGCGTTCTTGTAGGGCGTGAAGACGGAGAAGGGCCTGGCCGACTGCGTCAGCACTTCATCCTTTTCAAAGATCACCTGATCCTTGTAGCTGAGCAGTTGTGCGCCTTGTTTCTTCAGCGCCTGGGCGACCGCCGCATCGCGTTTTACCGCGGCGGGTTCGTAGTCGCTGTTGGTGAAGACTGCCTGCACCTCCAGTTCGGCAGCCAGGTTGGTGATGCAGGTAGCGGCCGGTCCATGCAGCACGATCAGTCCGCCGCCCGCTTTCTGCAGGGCCTGGTCCAGTTCGGCCACGCTGGCCAGCAGGAAATCGACACGGCGATCCTGCACCACGCCCTCGGCCTTGAGTGCATCGAGGATGTCGGTATCGAAGACGAACACGCACCACACGGAGCGGCTCTGCGAGAGCGCATAGTAGAGGGCGGCATGATCGGTGTGGCGCAGGTCACGGCGGAACCAGACCAGGGACTTGTCGAATTGGGGCATTGCGTGGCGATCAGAGTTGGCGGTGTGTCGCAGGATGAGCGGACGCGAAGAGCGTGCCGCTGCCATGGGCAGACCTTGCGCATGATAAAAGATTTCGCACCCGCCAATTTGCCTGAGATGGCGATGAACCTGCTTTGACGCGGACTGCTTGGATTCGTAATGAAGATGGGGGGAGGGCGGGCGCTTTGCTCGCGGTCCCCAAAATACAAAAGGCCGATTGACTTGCGTCAATCGACCTTTTCCATTTTGCTGCGCACTGAGGCACTCGGTCACGTCCCGCGACCCCGTCCGGCCTTGCAAGGCCGGACTTTCTCGTCCCTCCCGCAAAGCGCGCAGGCGCTTTGCTCGCGGCCCCCAAAATACAAAAGGCCGATTGATTTTCATCAATCGACCTTTTCTATTTTGGT
>NZ_JABFMQ010000003.1:123096-331504 GCF_013359625.1 Herbaspirillum sp. C9C3 | reverse complement strand
TGGTTTCAGTGCGTGGTGAAGAAATGGGTAAATGATATAAATCATTTGCAGTGAAATCCCATGAAAAAGCGCAGCTCTCGGGCTGCGCTTTTTTTGCTTGAAGGCTGAGTGCATCGCCTGCATGAATCTTTATTACGGAGACCAGGGTAATCGCCAGTGACCAAACTTAATGCTCTTCAATGCGCGCATGAAGTCTCGATAATGCAGTTCGTTCGGCGCTCGGGGATTACGGTCTCGGGCAAGACAGGTGGCGAACTCCAGGCTGTTTTTTTGATTGCCGATCAAGGCGATGAAACATCGTTGTGGCCGTTTAGGTGTCGCATCGCCCATCTCTTTGCGCGTCGGCTCCGTGCGCCGCGTCCAGAGATAGCCGGTCCAGTCCTTGCCGCGAAGCTTCTCGCGTTTGATCTCATCTGGCCGGGTGGCCCAGAGAAAATCCACACCGTACTCGTTGAGCTGTATCGCATCATCTTCCTGATTCAGGTGGCCAGTGGGCGCAGGGACGGCGATCCAGTCCGAGATGCCTGAAGCGAGATAGTCCTGCGTCGATTGTCCCGAGAGAAAACCATCCGTGAAGGCCAATAACCCAGGTCCCGGAAAGTCCTGCGGATAATGGCCTATCTGCAGTACCTTGGCGCCAGGGTAGCGGGGAAGGTCCGCACAGGTGATGAACGCAGCACTGCGAGGGAGCTGCATATCGAGAAGACATTTGCGTCGGACATCACTTTGGTCGTCATGTGCGAAGGCTTCGCGGGTTCCTGCCATACTGGTGGTTGCCAGCGTGGCTGTGACCAAGACCGAGCAATAGAGCAGATGTATGTTCAACGATATTCTCCTGAATGGTAGATGGATCTTCCCGAGCGGACGGCGCAAGTAAGGCGTCGGTCCGTTGAGGAAAAGAAAATTTAATCCGTATTGAACCTGATGCTGTGAATCATCTTGAGGAAATCCTCAAAGTCAAATTCACTGGGGTATGTTTTCTTACCATTTCTGGGTAAGCAGATCGGAGAGAAGTGCAAGATTCTGGAACTATTGCCGATAATGGCGATGAAACATGCTTCTGAAATATCTGAAGCCATGCAGAGGTTGCCAAGATCAGCGTGTTTCAGTCTTGACTCCCTTACCCACAAATAACCAGACCAGTTGTCTCCAGCGATTTTGCGCATTTGACCAGCGGCATTCGGCTTGGTGCATACCTCCCGCATACTGGATTGAGTGAGCGCCGGATCTCGATGCGGCCGATGAGGTTCGGCGCTGTCATGGTCATTGGGAGTCAATTGACCTGCCGCTCCCTTGGCGAAATAGTCGTCCAGAGATATTTTCCGAATGATCCCTTCGATAGTCCTGTCAAAGTCATTATGTTCGAACTGCCTGAGAAGGTATCCGATGGAGAGCGTCGTATATTCGTTCTCATGAAGATGAGCGCCGCAATCGACCGACTCCACAGTCGCGGGTATCAGCATCTTGAGGCCGCAGTTTCTCTCTGATACCACTTCGATAGCGCGCATGCTGTTCAAGGAGTCTCCTGTACTACCCCAAGTGTTTTCTGCAACAAGAAGAAATGAAAGAGAAAGCATCAGCATTTTGTTGTTGATGGTCATACCTCTTCCCTTTGAAGTTTCCCGTGCATTTTCATCGGATATTTTTCATCACCGAGAAACTGCCGGAGATAGTCAAGATATGCACCTCTAGAATCTATATGAGTCGTTCCACCGTTGACCGCACGAGTTACCTCTGCCAATTGTCCGTTTTGGATTTCTCGATCTGCATAGCGGTTGATGTTCATCTTCAGATTGCCCTTCGCTATCCAATATTTGAATGCAGAGTCAAGTGCGTTATACATTTCTCTCCCGATCAGGTCTGCCCCGGCATCATTAGTAAAGTCACGTCCTCGATATCGACTGTACTCGACATAGTTGGACCGTCCGGTGAGTTGAATTAACCCGCGACCCTTGAATCTGTCTCCGTCTCCACGTTCCACATTCCCTAGCTGAAGAGCTTTCTTTTTAACTTGCGGAGGTCGTATCCGTTGGTATTCTTCCCTTGAGTATTTTGATCCATCAGGCTTATAGGCATATCGCAACTGCCAGGCGACGCTACGCTCATTGTCGTGATCCTCTGCGCATTCCTGTGGCGTAATTTCTTCATACATCGTCCTGAAATATCGAGAGTCACCCCGTTCAAAGATTGAACTGAACGTATCGGTCTCCACCAGTGCTTGACTAAGGAAATGGGCAGATCGAGAGGGTGATGTGCCGAAAAGGTATTTCCTGAAAAGGGCGGGCAAACTCAAGTAAAGCTTCGCTGGAAATTTAAGTTTCCCGTCCTTGGTGGTGCCGTCTCGTACTTTGTCCAGTACGCTTCCCCACGCGAAAGTAGTTTCGATATTCCCGAGCTTCACCTTGCGTGGAATCGTTTGAATCAATTCCCTCAAACTCATCCATCGATTTCTCCTAAATTGAACCAGGAACTCCCTCGGATTGAATCGCCACTTCGCCATCAATACTTCTTTCTGATCGATGCAAAGCGCCCTCGCATGCTTTTTGAATTGCTCAAATCCCTCGGCATTCAACCGCGCCGGCACACCATTCTCACTGCGTGTCAGCCATGACCATCGCGCCTCCAGCCTGGCGGCATCGCATGCATGAATCCTTTGATGGTGCCATTGGCAATCGCTAATGGCCAAACTCGATGCTCTTCAATGAGCGCATGAAGTCCCGATAATGCAGTTCGTTCGGGTCCCTGGGATTACGGTCCCGGGCGAGGCAGGTGGCGAACTCCAGGCTGTTTTTCTGATTGCCGATCAGGGCGATGAAACATCGTTGTGGCCGTTTCGGTGCCGCATCGCCCATCTCCTTTCTGGTCGGCCCCGTGCGCCGCGTCCAGAGATAGCCGGTCCAGTCCTTGCCGCGATACTTACCCCGTTCGTGCGGCTTGAACATCACCATGTTGTCCAAGGGAGTATCGAGAGCGTGAAATGCGTACTTCATTTGTCGGAGGAAATCGCGCCCCGATGTTTGACGGAATCCGCGATTTGCCTGGCCAACTTGAAGAACTCCTTCTCGGGGAGCGGCTTGATACCGCGTTTGATGGCCTCCTGGGCGTCACGGATGACATAGAGCATCAGGTCAGGGGTGTCGACCTTGGCATCGGGATTGCCCTGGGTCACGACCAAGTAACCGAAGTCTTCGGTGATCTTGTCGGTTCTGATCATTCGAACCTTTGATTCCACTGCACGCTGGCCAGCGAAGGGGATGTTGTTGTGGCGACGGAATTTCAGGAGGTTTTCGATTGAGTCGTAGTCTTGGTAACGCTGAGTCCAAAAATAATTAGATTTATAGATGGCAGTAAATACCTCTGGCCTCATGTATTTCCCTGGTCTACCAGCAGAGCGATCCTCAAGAAAGATTGTGATGTCCGGATGATCTTTCAAGCGATATGTCGTTCCCGCTAAGCGTGCTTCGTTCTCGACATCCTCCACAAAGAGGAATGGCATACAGACGCCAGATCGCTGCGGTATGGTGAAATTCGCCCGATAACCGATATTGGTGACGATCTTTTTAAGAATTTCTGTTTCTAAACTGATCTGATCTTTATCCACGGATGACATTAAGGTCACCGCATGGTTGTTGACTACGATTGCAACTAGAAAAAACAGATTGGCGCGTATGGCAAACTTTGATCCATCATTGGCGTAAATCGTCTCGAATGGATTGTCCGGATCTTCTGAACGCTGATATTTCCTCGTCAGTACATCCTCTCGCGCGCTCGCGCCGAATTCGTCGGCTTTCTTTAGAAAGCTCGAGATTTCCGAAGGGCTGAGTTGATTGGAAATTTTTATATTTCCACCGTAAGAGAACCAGCTATATCCGGCACGCACTCCGTCCGAAAAGAAAAATCGCGCACTTGAACTGTCTTCAAGGACAGATTTCGTCGGCGTGATCGCGATATCGGCATCACCGGGAATTGATATTTTCATGCGTCCCACGCAATCGGTACGCCAATCCAGCTTTTCAGCCGCGCTTGCGCAAATGGAAGTTGTGATGAGCGTGATTGCTGTAATCGAACGTAGCCGCGTCATTTTATAAATATTTCCCATTATGCTTCCTTGTCGGCGGAGGATCGAGATTCCGTCACCATTGATTGCGCAATCTTCGTTCCGCCAAAATGAGATTTGTCGTTATTGGCGACCAAACTAGTTGGATACGGAAAATTATTTTTTTCGCCTTCCGACCAGTGGATAGGAAGTGCGGTGATAAATCCTTTAATCTTATTCAGTTCGCTTCCCGCTCCTTGCCCATGTCGATGGCGGCTCCAGAATTCATTCTCGAATGGTAAGGATGATGACGGATATCCTTGTGTGGTGGATTCAGATCTAGGCCATCTCTTTTCGCGATCCCAGTTGGGAATGATTGAGCTAGCCTGCTTTTTATATTTTTTCCAGCTGCGCGGAATGTAATCAAACACCGCCTCATAAGACGCAGCATTCTCCTCAGCCTGTTTCTGAATCGCCCGCCAGCTCGCCGGACACGCGGGCTTGGCAATCGCCGACAGCAGCTGATCAGCTGGCTTGGCACCACCGACAGCACCTGGCTTCAATCCGATCCCAAACAACTTGCGCCAGATATCCACGCGTAGCTTGCGCGCAAAATCTCTAACCGGTCGCTGCACACCATCGCCGCACAGATTGGCCGTGCTGTTTTTCTGATCAGCGACCAGCAACGCAATTTCTGAATCACCCTCGCCATTGAGACTGCGATCATTGATGTTGGCGCTGCCGAAGAGGGCATAGCGGTCGTCCACGATTATCAGCTTGGTGTGCACATAGACTTGCTCGGTTACGTAACGCTCACCCAGCTTGGCCCAGTTGCGCAGATTGAGTAGCGTGACGTATTCGAAACAAGCCTCCATCGGAATGTGCTCCAGCTCCTTATGCATGTCCTGGTTGGTGTCGGCAAACATGCGCTTGTAGTTCTTGTCGCCTTGGTCCCTGAGTTGGCGGGCGCGCAAGGCACGGCGGATGCCGTTGAGCAAGCTGTTGGTGCCGAAGGATATCGTCTGCATGGTCCAGTAGATTTGTACGGCCACCGATGCGGTGGTGAAGAAATCACCTTCAGGATGCACCGGCAACGTGATGTAGACGTGGAAGGGCTGCGGCTCAGCATTGAGGATGGCGCGCGTGATGCGTCTGATCAGGGCTTCGCAGATCGGATTCGTGGGTGGCTCGTAGAGTGAAGAGCTCTTGTTGGCATCATTTTGGCGTAATGTCCAGCTTGCGACTTTACTTAGGCCGTGCTTTTGTGCGTTGATGAAATTGGCCGCCGGAGAAAGGTCTTGTCCAGGTTTTTGGCCATCCGCAGACGGCTCGTCATGAACCGGCTTCCCGATCTTGCCCACAAAGAACTGGTTCTCAATGTAGATGAAATGATCGGCCTTCTCGATCAGCTTGCACATCGCTTGCTTGATATGGTCCTCGCAGACTGCGGCGTTTTTTACATCGCGGCGATTCTCTTTCTTGCGCAGGCCCGCAGGGGCGCTGCGTAATACTTGCACCATGGCCGATCCCGCCGCCGCAAACTGTTGTGCTGGAGGGGGCGATGGCAGGCGCGGGCCGCCGCTGGCGTTCCATCGATCGACGAAGTTGCTCAGAATATCCGCTACGCTCGGCCCTTCCATGCGCACATGCATGTCTTGCCAGGGCATACGCGCCTGGCGGGAAGGGTCCAGTGTGAATGGGGCAGAAGAGTCGATCGCAGCGCCATTGGTCATGAGGTCCATCACTTCCGCTTCCTGGTAAGGGGTCTGCCATTTCCCGCGTTTGAGCTTGTCCCAGTCATTCGTCACAAAGACTTCCGGGGGCAGGGTCGGCGGCTTCATTGAAGAGGAGGAAGGCAGACGTGGCATGGCTATGCCAGGACGTGAAGGCCGATGTCTCTGCATCAGGCCGGTCGGTACCACCACCTCGCTAAAGGAGACGGCCAACAGCGGCGGAATGCAGGGATTGTAGCGATTCATGACCTCCCGTCCGTCCTCATCGCACTTGAGTGTGAAACGCTCATCATCGTAGCGGCCGTAGGCCACATCGATACCACCGACATAGGCGTAGCGCCGATCAATGAGGATGGTTTTCTGGTGGTGGCTGAAATACGCCATGTTTGTCAGGTTGAAGCTGGGAGAAGTGATCGCCGAGACGGTGCCTGGTGCCACGCCCGGTTCATCGTTGATCGTCTTGAGCACCCGAATGGTCTGCACATCATAGGTCCGTATCGGCCGCGTATCATCCCAGGGCATGACGTAGATTTTCATGCCCTTCTTGCGGGCCGCCTGCAGCAGCACGTCATAGAGCCGTTTGCCCGGGGCCAGCAGCGCGTCCCAGTTGATCTGCCAGCCCGCAATGCAGATCTCGCTGCTGGCGTTCTCCATCTTCTGGATGAGGTCGGCAAAATAGGCTTTGCCCGTCACGAAGGCATGCAGGTCGTTGCCATCCCGCTTGGGCGCATAGACGTGATCGTCGTCGATCCAGAGACCGCTGGTGACGGTGGTCTTGAAGGTCCCATCCGTCCCGGCAATGATGCTGGTGCTTCTGCTGGTTTGATCCAGCTCCATGGTGGCCATGACTTACTCCTCGAGTTGCTTGAGCAGGGGCGTGCCTCGGGCCTTGCCGGTCTCATGCCGGGCCAGGTCCAGGGTGCGGGTATTGAGTCCATGGCCGGCGACCTGGGCGTAGTCGTCGCTATAGCCCATGGCATTGAGCGCGTGCATGTGTTTCTGCATGTCGTTCCACGATGGATCGTGGCGCGCGATGTCGATGTTCTGTACATGGTCCAGATAGACCAGCCAGAGCTGTCCGGGTTGGGCGTTGTAGGCGCTGAGCAGGGCTTGCTGATCGGCCTCGGAGAGGATGATCTTTCCTTGGCCGTCGCTGTGGCCATGCAACAGCTTGTCGGCCGCCGCCAGCGCCTGCTGCCCACTCTCGGCCGCCACGATACGCCAGGGTGTATTCGGCAGTGCCAGGCCATGCGGGCCCGGGATATCCTGGGTCCGCAGATCGAGGTCGAGCTTCTTGATGTCCACCGCCGTCCGTGGGAGGACCGGTAACTGCACAAGATGCTGGATGGGCCCATCCAGCAAGGTCTGCCCCGCATGCACGGTCAACTCCCCCGGACACAACACAGTAATGTTCCCCCCATCAATGACGATGCTGGCCCCACCCGCCGTGGCCAACGTAATCTTGCGTGCCGCCGCCCAGGTCACACCGGCATTGGCACTGACCACCTGCAACTGGTCACGCGCCTGCACGGTCAAGGTCCCCGCCTGCGCCTGCACATCGACATCACGTTGCGCGGCAATCATTTGCAAGCCGATGCCCTTGTCTCCTGCTGACGTGGCCCCGGCCAGCACACCGATGGCCTGTTGCGTGCGTACCCGCAAATGTTGCCCGCTGACGTGCTGGGCATCCTGTCCGTTGATCAGGCTGACGCCGCCACCATTGGCCATCTGCAGATGCTGTCCCGCCACCACGCCCAGCCCTTCCTTCGCGGCGATTTGGATCAGCGGTGTACTGCTGGCAGGCAGGTCCTGCTGCGCAATCTCGGCCTGCCCGGCGATGGCCTGCTTCATCGCATCGAGTCCCTCTGCCATGCCCACCGTGCGATGTGTGCGCACAGCCTCGTCGAAGGTCTTGCGGATGTGTGCGGCCTGTCGTGCCATCGCCCGTTGGCCCGTGTTGTCTCCAGCCGGGTCACGATGCTGGGCGCGATGTTCCACCCGATAACTGGAGAACAAAATGCCGCGTCCCGCACGAATGACCCCATAGGCATCAGTACGCAATTCCACGCCCGTGCCACGGAAGCTGCCGCGATAATTGTCAGCGCTGTGGATCAGGTGCCCCAGGTTCAGTTCGCTGCCGGCCTGCGTGGTCTTGAGCTGGATGCGGCCACGCTGGTTGCTGTCGTCGAAGAGCAGCTGGTTGTATCCCCAGCCGCCAAATTCCTTGGACCGGATGCCCCATTGCGCGGCGGGATTGCGATGCCCGTCGAGATCGGCGCTGGCGCCATGCCAGGTTGGCGAGTGGCCGCCCGCCAGATTGCCCTGGCCGCTGATGGCGGTATCGCCGGCTTGGTGAAAAACCCGGATTTCGGCAGAAACCTTCACTTCTCCACCGGGCGTCGGGGCGACACCTCCCTCCCCACGGCCGTTGTAGAGGGCACCGAGCACAATCGGTCGTTCCAGGTCGTTTTCGAGGAACTGCACCAGCACTTCCTGCCCGATGCGCGGCAGGAACTGCATCCCCATGCCCGGGCCGGCGCAGCGCTGGCCCACGCGCACCCAGCAGGTGGCCGCCGCGTCGTCGTGCCGTCCCTGCCAGTGGAAACGGATGCGCACGCGGCCCAGCCGGTCACAGCAGATTTCATCGGGGCCGTTGGGCTGGGTCTCGCCCCGGTAGCCGACCACGATGGCGCTCTGGCTACCGTGCGACGGCGCATGCGGACGGCGCTCCATGCCCGTGCCATCGGCCAGGACGGGACGCCAGGGAATATCGGCGCGGATCGCTTCGAACACATTGGCGTATCCCATGCGGCGCGCCAGTGCAATCAGGCCCTGATCACATGCCTGCGGCTGGACCATCCCGGTGGCCTTGAGACAGGTTGCGACAGCCTCCTCCAGCAAGACCGGCAAGGGCCCGAACAACTCAGCCAGTGCCGCTTCGGTATCGGCAGGCAGATTGTTGACGCCCACACCGAGCACCGAGAGCACGGCATAGTCGCGTTCCTTTCCGGCCAACGGTCCCTGCATCAAGGTGAAGCGCGATCCGGCCCGCAAGCTGCGTACCGTGCCGCGTCCGCGCCAGAGCTTGTTGCGGGCTTCGGCGGCTTCCATCATCAGGCGCGCGTGGCGGTCTGCGGCGTCGCTGTCGTCGCGGGCGGCCAGGCCTGCACTGTCGTAGCTTTCCAGCCATGGCGCGGCGCGGCCGCCGAAGGCGTGATGGGTGGGGATGCTGGCGGCGATGGCTCGTTTGTTTTGGTCGTCGTAGGACAGCCGCGCATAGCTGGCCGCTTGCAGGCTGCGGCAGGCGGTCAGGGCCTGGATGCCATCCTGTTGCTCCTGCTCCCTGGCGCCATGAAAGCGGATGCCGCCATGGGCCGCGCTGGTCGCATCTTCGGGAAAGGAACCGCGCGCAGTACTGTCGGCAAAGATCACCATGCGATGTCCCTGCGGGCTGGTCGCATGTTCTTCCATGCGCCATGAGAGCCCTTCGCCAGCCAGCAGGCGGCTGATGAAATCGAAATGAGTCTGCCGGTATTGCACGGTATAACTGCGCAGCGGCAAGCGATCCAGGCAGGCCAGCGCATCGGCGGACCAATGCCAGTCGGCGTGTTGCAGGAATTCGCGGAAGACGTCTTCGACCACTTCCAGCAGGCTTTTGTCTTGCCAGACGCGGCTGGTGCTGGCCTGTGTGAGCAACCACGGCCAGGGTGCCAGGCGCAGGCGATAACGGCAGAAACCGCCATCGCCGCCCAGCCGGGCGACTTCATGGATCAGCCCGGTACAACGATGGACACCGCCATCGGCCAGGCGCATCTCCAGCGTGGCGCGGCAACCCAGCAGGGACTTCGCTGGCGCGTCTGCATCCAGGCTCAGGACGATCAGCTCGGTGGCACCCACCGCATGCAGGGCATCGACGGTCACATGGGCCTCGACCAGGAAACGGTCCTCGGTTTGACCGGCAATGTCCAGGCGGTACAAGCGCGTTGCCGCAGAAAAGCGCAGCAGACGGGACAACAACTGTCGGGTGGTATCCATGAGCAAGCCCGGAGCAATGATGGGCCGTCATTCTTGTTCGACGCGTTCGGCTTGCCAGAAAAACACCGAAAATCCTCGGCAAAGCTCGAAATGAACCGAAGAATGCCTCGAATTATTTGTGATTCCCGCTGACCAGGCCCTTGCTTGCACCGGTTCGGGCCGATTCGCAGCGCTTGCCACCGCCGCAAGCCGCGACAGCTCTGCACAAGACGCCGATGCTGCCGAATTGTGGAAAATTTAAGTTCGTATAATTTCAATATGCCAAATTAAATATTGGGTAAGAGGTTCAAATACAGAATTAATATTGGCATCAAGCACATAGAATCCGGTTGCCCATTTCCATCCCATTTCGACTCCAGACCATGACCACCGTCGCCTCCGCCGCCCCTGCGGCCTCCGCTTCCAGCCTGCCCTTTGGCTCTTTCCAGGCCGAGTTGCTGCCGGCCCCCAGCCCGCTGCGTGCGGCCATCACCGCCGCCTATCGTCGCGACGAGCGCGAGGCCGTGCAATGGCTGCTGCAGCAGGTGCAGGGCCAGCACCCCTGGAAGGATGCCACCCAGCAACTGGCCAGGAAGCTGGTGCAGCAGGTGCGCGAGAAGCGCACCCGGTCCTCCGGCGTCGATGCGCTGATGCACGAGTTCTCGCTGTCCTCGGAAGAGGGGGTGGCGCTGATGTGCCTGGCCGAGGCACTCTTGCGCATCCCCGACCGCCAGACCGCCGACCGTCTCATCGCCGACAAGATCAGCAAGGGCGACTGGCGCAAGCATCTGGGCGAGTCGCCCTCACTGTTCGTCAATGCCGCCACCTGGGGTCTGCTCATTACCGGCAAGCTGGTCTCCACCAGCAGCGAAAGCGGCCTCACGCAAGCCATCACGCGCCTCATCGGCAAGGGCGGCGAACCGCTCATCCGCAAGGGCGTGGACCTGGCCATGCGTATGCTGGGCAATCAGTTCGTGACCGGCCAGACCATCGACGAGGCACTGGAAAACAGCCGCGACAACGAAAAGCGCGGCTATCGCTATTCCTACGACATGCTGGGCGAAGCGGCACTGACCATGCACGATGCCGATGCCTACTACCAGTCCTACGAGAGCGCCATCCACGCCATCGGCCGCGCTTCCAATGGTCGCGGCATCAAGGACGGCCCGGGCATCTCGGTCAAGCTGTCGGCCCTGCATCCGCGCTACTCGCGCGCCCAGCATGCGCGCGTGATGGGTGAACTGCTGCCGCGCCTGAAGCAGTTGCTGCTGCTGGCCAAGCAATACAACATTGGCCTGAACATCGATGCCGAAGAAGCCGACCGCCTCGAACTGTCGCTGGACATGATGGAAGTGCTGGTGGCCGATCCCGACCTGGCCGGTTTCGAGGGCCTGGGCTTCGTGGTGCAGGGCTACCAGAAGCGCTGCCCCTTCGTCATCGACTATCTGGTCGATCTGGCCCGCCGCAACGGTCGTCGCCTGATGATCCGCCTGGTCAAGGGCGCTTATTGGGATAGCGAAATCAAGCGCGCCCAGGTCGATGGCCTGGAAGGCTATCCGGTCTACACCCGCAAGCTGCATACTGACCTGTCCTACCTGACCTGCGCGCAGAAGCTGCTGGCCGCCACCGACGTCATCTATCCGCAATTCGCCACGCACAATGCGCATACGCTGGCGGCGATCTATCACTGGGCCAGGCAGCACCAGATCGACAACTACGAATTCCAGTGCCTGCACGGCATGGGCGAGACCCTGTACGACCAGGTGGTCGGTGCCGACAACCTGGGCAAGGCCTGCCGCATTTATGCGCCGGTGGGGTCGCACCAGACCCTGCTGGCCTACCTGGTGCGCCGCCTGCTGGAAAACGGCGCCAACTCCTCTTTCGTCAACCAGATCGTCGACGAGGCCGTGCCGCTGGATCGTCTGGTGGCGGATCCCATCGAGACCGTGCGCGCCCAGGGCGGCGTGCCGCATCCGGCCATTGCCCTGCCGCAGCAGCTGTATGGCCAGGAGCGCAAGAATTCAGCAGGCATCGATCTCTCCAACGAATCACGCCTGCAGCAACTGGGCCAGTTGTTCGTCTCCATGGCCCAGCGCCAGTGGCAGGCCGCGCCGCTAATCGCCTGCGACATCGTTGCCCAGGCTGCACAGCTCGTACGCAACCCGGCCGACCATCGCGAAGTCGTGGGTCAGGTCAGCGAAGCCACCGTGGCCGATGTCGATACCGCGCTCACCGCAGCGACTGCCTATGCACCGCAATGGCAATCGACCCCGGCCGCCGAGCGCGCCGCCATGCTGGAACGCGCAGCCGACCTGCTGGAAGAAAATATCGCCGAGCTCATGGCCCTGGCCGTGCGTGAAGCCGGCAAGTCGCTGCCCAATGCGATTGCCGAAGTGCGCGAAGCGGTGGATTTCCTGCGCTACTACGCCATCGCCTCGCGCCATGACGGCAACGTGCTGGCCTGGGGACCGGTGGTGTGCATCAGTCCGTGGAATTTCCCGCTGGCGATCTTCATCGGTGAAGTCAGTGCCGCCCTGGCTGCCGGCAATGTGGTGCTGGCCAAGCCGGCCGAGCAGACCGCGCTGATCGCCCATCGCGCCGTGCAACTGCTGCATGAGGCGGGTGTCCCGCGCGCCGCCCTGCAATTGCTGCCGGGCCGTGGTGAGACCGTGGGCGCCGCGCTGACCTCGGATGCGCGCGTCAAGGGCGTGATCTTCACCGGCTCCACTGAAGTGGCACAGCTCATCAATCGCACCCTGGCCCAGCGCAAGCATGATGATGGCGATGGCAGCGGCGAACACGGCGAGGTCCCGCTCATTGCCGAGACCGGCGGCCAGAATGCCCTGATCGTGGATTCCTCGGCCCTGGCCGAGCAGGTGGTGCAGGACGTGCTGTCCTCGGCCTTCGACAGCGCCGGCCAGCGTTGCTCGGCCCTGCGCATCCTGTGCCTGCAGGAAGACATCGCCGACCGCACTCTGGAAATGTTGAAGGGGGCCATGGCCGAACTGCGCGTGGGCCGCCCGGACCGTCTCTCCACCGACATCGGCCCGGTCATCGATGCCGAGGCCCGGCAGAACCTGCTGGCCCACATCGAGCGCATGCGCAAGAGTGCGCGTGCCGTCCACCAGCTGCCGCTGGGCGAGGATTGCCAGCACGGTACTTTCGTGCCCCCGACCGTCATCGAGATCGACGACCTGGGACAACTGCAGCGCGAAGTCTTCGGCCCGGTGCTGCACGTGCTGCGCTATCGCCGCGATGCCCTGCCGCAGCTCATCGACGCCATCAACGCCACCGGCTATGGCCTGACCCTGGGCGTGCATTCGCGCATCGACGAGACCATCGATTTCGTGGCCCGGCACGCCCACGTGGGCAACATCTACGTCAATCGCAACATCGTCGGCGCGGTGGTGGGCGTGCAGCCCTTCGGCGGCGAAGGCAAGTCCGGTACCGGTCCCAAGGCCGGTGGTCCGCTCTACCTCAAGCGCCTGCAACGCCATGCGCAACTGCACGAAGAGCTGACCCGCGCACAACCCGCAGAAGTGCCCAACACTCTGCTGGACAGTCTGCTGGACTGGGCCCGCACGCACGGCCATGAACGCCTGGCCGCCAGCGGCCAGCGCTATCACCGCGACAGCCTGCTGCAGCGCAGCCTCCTGCTGCCCGGGCCGACCGGCGAGCGCAATACCCTGGCCTTCGCCCCGCGCGGCCTGGTGCTGTGCGTGGCCGCCAGTGTCGGTACGCTGTTGAATCAGCTGGCCGCAGCCTTTGCCACCGGCAATACGGTGGTGGTCGACGAGGCCACGGCAGCGCTGCTGCCGGCTGGCTTGCCGGCCCCGGTGCGTGCGGCCATCCGCCGCGCCAGCCAGCTCGATGCCGAGCCGCTGCAGGCGGCCCTGGTGGACAGCCATCAGGCTGCCCCCTGGCGGGTACGCCTGGCCGCCCGTGAGGGTGCGCTGGTGCCGCTGATCCTGTGCAGCGAAGACGGCGCCATCCCCCTGTGGCGCCTGCTGGCCGAGCGCGCTCTGTGCGTCAACACCACGGCCGCGGGCGGCAATGCCAGCCTGATGACCATTTCGGTGTAATCGCTCCCGCTGCCTGAGACGGGCGCCCCGGCCTTGTGGCCCGGGCGCCCGTTTTCCTTGCGGGCGTACAATATCGGCCTCGACGGCGGCCCTTCCGATCTCATGACTTGCAATCCGGCGGGCCAGCCCCATCTCGACAGGAATGCGGAATCGGTACGTCCCTCCGCGGCTCCCAGGCACATATTGAACAGAGGCAAGCATGGAACAATTTCACGGCACCACCATCCTTTCCGTCCGTCGCGGCAATCAGGTCGCGCTCGGTGGCGACGGCCAGGTGACGCTTGGCAACATCGTCATGAAGGGCAGTGCGCGCAAGGTGCGCAAGCTCTATCACGGCAAAGTCCTGGTCGGTTTCGCCGGCGGCACGGCCGACGCTTTCACCCTGCTCGATCTGTTCGAAGCCAAGCTGGAAAAGCACCAGGGCAACCTGATGCGTGCCTCGGTCGAACTGGCCAAGGACTGGCGCACCGACCGCATGCTGCGTCGCCTGGAAGCCATGCTCCTGTGTGCCGACAAGGAAACCACCCTGGTCATCACCGGCAATGGCGACGTGCTCGAACCCAATGACGGCATCGGCGCCATCGGCTCCGGTGGCAGCTATGCGCAATCGGCGGCCAAGGCCCTGTACGACAACACCGACCTGGCGCCGGCCGAGATCGTCAAGAAATCCCTGACCATCGCCGGTGAGCTGTGCATCTACACCAACCTGAACCACATCATCGAGACGCTGGAATAAGCCGCGCAGCGCGCATTTCCTGCCTATTTCTCCGATGAATCGTCACAGCGAAAAGATCACCACCATGAATATGACTCCCAAGGAAATCGTCTCCGAACTCGACAAGCACGTCGTCGGCCAGGCCCGCGCCAAGCGCGCGGTGGCTATCGCCCTGCGCAACCGCTGGCGCCGCCAGCAGATCGAGGAGCCGCTGCGCCACGAGATCACGCCCAAGAACATCCTCATGATCGGCCCGACCGGCGTGGGCAAGACCGAGATTGCACGTCGCCTGGCCAAGCTGGCCGATGCGCCTTTCATCAAGATCGAAGCCACCAAGTTCACCGAAGTCGGCTATGTGGGCCGTGACGTGGACACCATCATCCGCGACCTGGTTGACATCGGTATCAAGCAGACCCGCGAGCTGGAAACGCGCAAGGTGCGCACCCGCGCTGAAGATGCGGCCGAAGATCGCATCCTCGATGTGCTGCTGCCGCCGGCCCGCGATTTCGGTTTTACGCCCGATGGCAATGCCAGCCCGGAGAAGGACGACAAGAACACCACCCGCCAGACCTTCCGCAAGCGTCTGCGCGAAGGGGCGCTGGATGATCGCGAGATCGAGCTGGAACTCAATGACGCTGCACCGTCGATGGAAATCATGGCGCCCCCGGGCATGGAAGAAATGACCGAGCAGATCAAGTCGATGTTCTCCGGCCTGGGCAACCAGCGCAAGAAGGCGCGCAAGATCAAGATCAAGGAAGCCATGAAGCTGTTGATCGAGGAAGAGGCGGCCAAGCTGGTCAACGAGGAAGAACTCAAGCAGAAGGCCATCGCCAACGTCGAGCAGAACGGCATCGTCTTCCTGGACGAGATCGACAAGATCGCCACCCGCTCGCAGAACGGCAATGCCGACGTCTCCCGCGCCGGTGTGCAGCGTGACCTGCTGCCGCTGGTGGAAGGCACGACCGTCAACACCAAGTACGGCATGATCAAGACCGATCACATCCTCTTCATCGCCTCCGGTGCATTCCACCTGTCCAAGCCCTCCGATCTGATTCCGGAACTGCAGGGCCGCTTCCCGATCCGCGTGGAGCTCGATTCGCTCTCCATCGCCGATTTCGAGCGCATCCTGACCGGCACCGATGCCTGCCTCACCAAACAGTATGAAGCGCTGCTGGCCACCGAAGGCGTGAAGATCGAATTCGCCGACAGTGGCATCCAGCGCCTGGCCGAGATTTCGCACACGGTCAATGAGAAGACCGAGAACATCGGTGCACGTCGTCTCTACACCGTGATGGAAAAGCTGCTGGAAGAGGTTTCCTTCACGGCCGGCGAAGCCGGTGTGGATGGCCTGCTCATCGATGCCGCGTACGTCAACGAGCGTCTGGGTGAGCTGGCCGTGGATGAGGACATGTCGCGCTACGTGCTCTAACGCCAGCAGGCGAGGAGATCGGGATGGCCAACAAGACCCTGGGAACGCGGCAGAAGCTGAGTTTTCGCGTCGAGCCATCGCAGTCCAGGCCACGCAATCCGGTGGCCCTGGCGGCACAGCAGCGTGCCGGTGGGGCCGGTGCACATCGCAAGAACGCCTCGGCACAGCGCCAGCAATTGAAGTCGGATCTGTTGAAAAAGCTGGTCGGTGATCCTGAAAAGGAATGAGGGCGCATCAAGCTCTGCTGGCAAGATGTATCAAAATGTTAGAAATCACGAGAAGCGCCGGTAGAGATACCGGCGCTTTTTCCTTGATGCGAGCCGATCCCGCAGCCGGGTCGCAAGCGCGCCATGGAAATTGACGATAAAAAAATACAACAATTGCCATTTCAATCTTTCGCTCCCGTCTAAAAAATCACTTCTATCGACCAAGGTGCAGTCACGCGCGGCGAGAAGCATTAATGTTTGCCCATCCGACTGCAAGTGCGGATCCTCAAGACTATTTTTAGAGAAGGACGTCACATGAAAAAATCTCTGCTGGCACTCGCCGTTCTGGGCGCGTTCGCAGGCGCAGCCCATGCGCAAAGCTCCGTCACGATCTACGGTATCGTCGATACCGGTGTTGTCTACCAAAGCAAGGTTGCTACCACCTCCGGTGGCACCGGCAGCAAGTTCGGCCTGAATTCGGGCGTCATTCAGGGTTCGCGTATCGGCTTCAAGGGTGTTGAAGATCTGGGCGGCGGTCTGTCGGCCGTGTTCAACCTGGAAGCTGGCTTCTCCAACGATACCGGTGCTCTGGATGACTCCAAGACCAGCAACACCCTGTTCCGTCGCAAGTCGGTCGTGGGTCTGACTGGTGGTTTCGGTAGCGTGCTGGTCGGTCGTCAAACCGACTTCGCTGACACCATCTCCGCTTACACCGCCGTGGCCGACTTCGGCGGCTGGGTCAGCAACTCCGGTTCGGGCCTGGATCGCCTGCAAGGCACCCGTACCAACAACTCCATCAGCTACACCACCTCGAACCTGAACGGCTTCACCGGTAACCTGATGTACGGCTTCGGCGAAACCGCTGGTCAGACCTCCGCTGGTCAAGCCTTCGGCGTTGGCGGCAAGTACGACAACGGTCCTCTGGGTCTGGGCATCACCTACTACCAGTCCAAGGCTGGTTCGACCGCGGCTGACACCTCCCTGCTGAGCAGCACCACCACCACCAGCGTGGCCAGCGAAAGCAACCTGGCTGGCAGCACCGCTCAGAAGGTCTTGAACGTGGCAGCGTCGTATCAGTTCGGCCCGGCACGTGTGTATGGTAACTACTCGCGCGTCAAGCAAGATCTGAACAGCCAGACCAACCTGAGCGCCGCTGGTGTCGGTTCGTTGACCAGCATCGCCAACCGTACCCTGGCCAACTCCAAGAAGGCTGACATCTACGAACTGGGTACCGCTTACTCCCTGAGCCCGTCCCTGAAGCTGCTGGCTGCCGTGGATCACACCCGTGCCGATTTCGACGGCGTGTCGACCAAGGCCAAGCTGACTCAAGTCAGCCTGGGTACCGACTACTGGCTGTCCAAGCGCACCGACCTGTACGCCTTCATGGCTTACACCAAGGCTAGCGACCTGAACAACCCGGGCGTTTCCAACGCCACCGGTACCGATGGCAACCAGGGCGCCGTCGCCGTGGGTATCCGTCACAAGTTCTAATGTGACTTGAACTGCGTCGTCTTCCCGGCGGCGCAGTTTGATCTGCAACAGAGCAAGAGAAGCGCCGCATGAGGTTCATGCGGCGCTTTTTTCATGTGTGCAGGGCGTTTCATTTTGTTAGTTTCTGTAACAGTGTTTTCTCCGCCGCGCACGAATGCACCATTTTCGTGGCGTCCCGATTTTCTTCCTCGCATTCCAAACCAATTTGGTGCGCCTGGCGGCGCGCGGCCACGCTGGAAGGCCGTTTGTGGCACCGCAAAAAGCTCGCTTTAGCATCGTCAAATGCTGACGAAACCCTTACTGGTAGCGGGTCTTGATGTCAGTAAAGAAAGCGTAATAAGCTCTCGTCATTGCGCACTTTTTTGCAGCGCACTGCTCTAATAAGAGCGCTATTTCGATGCGCGTCGAGTTCATCCTCATCCATGACCCGCGCATCGCACCGCCCACTCATGCACTGGCGGGTCGCATTCAAATACTTAGTTTTTGATGCACACCGGACTGACGCAGCCTGCTGCGCCAGCGGGGATGTTTTTGCCTGCAGCTTTTGACTGTCGGGCTTGCTGAGAAAGGAACAAGAACATGGCAACGAGAGAAGAACTGGCCGTCATCAAGGCCGCCCGCGCCGGTGAATCGCGCGCACAGCTGGCCCTGGGCCGGCGCTACCTGAGCGGCGGCAGCGGACTGCCGCGCAGCAAGGGAACGGCCTTCTACTGGCTGCGCCGCGCTGCGCAACAGGGGGTCGATGATGCGTGGATGATCATCGGCCGCAATATCACCTATGAGCAGGTCAAGGAATTGTCCTCGCCCCAGGAAGCGGCCATCTGGTACGAGAAGGCGTTTGAAGCGGGCGTGCCGCAGGCTGGCGTGATCTTCGCGCGCCTGGTGCTGGAGCACACCGCACAGTTCGACAGCAATACCCATGCTCGCGCCATTGCTGCATTGTCCTTGCTGGCCAGCCGCGACGATCACGAGGCTCAATGGCTGCTGGCGCAGCAGATGCAGCGTCACGGGCAGCCCATGGTGCCTGGCCTGGCGGCCTCGGCGGTCGAGGAGAACCTGGTACGCGAAGCCGCCCGTGCGGGCATCGAGCAGGCGCAGTACGCCCTGCTGGACAAGGCCTGGCAGCAGGGCCAGGGTGCGGCCTTCGCGCGCGGTGCCGCGATACTGGTCAAGCGCCTGATGGAGCGCAACAGCGCCGCGCTGGCGCAGCTGGAGAAAGAGAGCGACGGTGCCGGGCTGGTCCGGCTCAACAGCGAGGAGGCTACGCTGCTGCTGCGTTATGGTCAGTGGCAGGCGGGTACGCAGCAACCTGACCTGGGCCAGCTGCTGCGCCTGTTCGAACTGGCGGCGCTGGCCGGCAATGTCGAGGCGCGCCTGGAGTTGGGCCTGTTGTGCGCCAAGATTGACCGTGCCGGCAATCGGGTGTTCATGGAACAAGGCCTGGCCAATTTCAAGAAGGCACTGCACTGGTTGCTGTTGGCCGGGGAGGGCGGTGCGGCTCAGGCATGGCATGCACTGGCGCGTATCTATTCGCGCTCGATCTATTCGCAGCGCAATCTGCAGGTGGCCCAGCAATATCTGGAGAAGGCCGCCGAAGCGGGATTGGTGCAAGCGCAGTGCGAGCTGGCACAGATCTTCTGGCGCAATCGCCGTGATGATCCCCTGCATGACGTCAAGGCCCTGTACTGGTGGCAGCAGGCCGCCAGCCAGGGCGATGCAGCTGCGATGCAAGCCTTGCACGCCTTCACGGTCCAGGAGCAGGGCCCGTCATGGGCGCTGCAGGCACGCCAGCAGCTCAGCGAGCGCCTGCGCAACAGCAATCCCTTCCTCAGTGCCCGCATCGAGCTGGCGGCCATCTTTGGGCTGACCAAGCCGGAAGCGCTGCTCATCGACATCAAGCAGGCTGATTACGGGCACTGTCTGGTGGTCGACATCTGCGCTCATCATGCCCGCAGCAAACGTCGCCTGATCGCGGTGCAGACCGAAGCCCAGCGTGCGGCCATCAACCGCGTGAGCCGTCTGTTCGGCGACGTCGACTGTGGGTTCAGCGGTCCCGAAGGCAATTACCGGCAGCGTCAGTACCGGCTGCGCACGGCCTTCCCGGATGTGGCCTGAACAGGCCCTGAGAAAGACTCCGGGCGGCGCCGGCCGCCCGTGGCACAAGCTCAGTGCAGGCTGATGACCTGCTCGCCATCGGCACCGCCATCCGGGCCAGCTGCGCCGAAAGAATAGAGTTCGTAGCGACTGCCCTCATCATCGGCCCCGTATTGGTAGGAGTTGCCCCAGGGGTCGCGCGGCAGGCGATCGACGTAGCCGCCGATCTGCCAGTTGCCCGGCACGGGCGGCCGCGTGGGCTTGATCACCAGCGCCAGCAGGCCCTGGGCGCCACTGGGGTAGCGACCGTTGTCCTGGCGATAGCGCTCAAGGCCTGCGGCAATGGCCTGCAGGTCTTTTTCGGCTGCCAGGGTTTGGGGGCTGTGGTCATGGTTCAAGCGTGCCACCAGCGGCGGCAGCAGCAGTGCTGCGGCCACGGCCAGCAAGGTCAGCACCAGGATCCAGCGCAGGCGCGCCAGTCCGCGCTGCAGGAACAGGAAGGCAGGATGTCGGAGGGATCGACGCATGAATGCTGCAGGTTGATTGTCTTGGACGGTGCAAGTCGGAAGGGCGCACGGGCAGGCAGCCGCCGCAGCGGCAGGATGCACGGACCGGCGCCGCGCCGGCTCAGGGCTGGATGGTGACGGGTACGCCCGCCTGGCTGCTGACCACTTCCGACAGTGTGGCGTAAAGCTCGCTGCCATCGCGGGTGTTGAGCCAGTGTCGGCCGTCATATTTGTAGTGGAAGCCGCCGGAGCGCGCGGCCAGCCACATTTCCTGCATGGGGGCCTGGCTGTTGATGATGATCTTGGAACCATTGTCCACGCATTCGATTTCCAGCACGTTGCCGCTGCGACTGCATTCCACGTCCAGCTCACTGGCGTCGCAGGCGTCTTCCAGGGCCGTCTCGATGGCGTTGAGGGTGGCGTCAGCCAGGTCCAGGAATTCCGATTCGGTCATGCTACACTCCAAGTCATTCTAAGATTTCGATGTAATCCGTCATTTTATCGTGAAGTCACCCCATTCTCCCTTCCGTTGTGCAGCTTCCCTGGCGCTGTGCGCCGCCGTCCTGATGCTGGCCGGTTGCGGCCAGAAAGGTCCGCTGTACATGCCCAAGGTGCCGCCCGACCCGTTCGTGCGCACCCAGCCGGTCGCTCCGGCCAAGGACAAGGCGGCCGGCCAGGAGGGCGCGGTCTCTGCCGACACCTCCGCCGACACGCCCAAACGATGATGCCGGACTGAAACATCTGGCTGCATCGCGGCCGGTCCCCCAAAAAGCATGAAGGAGGGACCGCGCCGGATTTCCTTGTCGAACCGATTTTTCCGCTGATCTTTGCGCTGACCTTTCTGGAACCCCATGTCCCACTTCTCCTATCGCAACGGCGTGCTGCACGCCGAAGATGTCTCCCTGCAAGCGCTGGCTGAACAGTTCGGCACCCCGCTCTATGTCTATTCCAGGGCAGCGTTGGTGCAGAATTTCTCGGCCTATGCCGATGCCTGCCGCGCGGCAGGCCGCACCGACGGTGCCAAGGGCGGCGCCCTGGTGTGCTACTCGGTCAAGTCCAATTCCAACCTGGCGGTGCTGAACCTGCTGGGCAAGCTGGGTTCGGGCTTCGACATCGTTTCCGGCGGCGAACTGCTGCGCGTGGTGGCCGCCGGCGGCGATGCGCGCAAGGTGATCTTCTCGGGCGTGGGCAAGGGCCGCGACGAAATGAAGCTGGCGCTGGAGCACGACATCCTCTGCTTCAACGTCGAATCCATCCCCGAAGTGGCGCGCCTGAACGAAGTGGCCGGTGCACTGGGCAAGCGTGCGCGCATCTCGCTGCGCGTCAATCCCAACGTGGACGCCAAGACCCATCCCTACATCTCCACCGGCCTGAAGGAAAACAAGTTCGGCGTGGCCTATGAAGATGCGCTGAACTGCTACCGCGCCGCTGCCGCCCTGCCCAACATCGAAGTGGTGGGCATCGACTGCCACATCGGCTCGCAGCTGCTGGACGACTCGCCGCTGCTGGAAGCGCTGGAGAAGATCATCGACATGGTCGACGCGCTGGAAGCCGAGGGCATTCCGATTCACCACCTCGACATCGGCGGCGGCATCGGTATCCGTTACGACGACGAGCAGCCGGTGGCCATCGGTGATTACCTGGCGCGCGTGTTCGCCCGCGTCGATGCCTGGCGTGCCAGCAAGTACCAGGGCCGTCCCATCCAGGTCATGTTCGAGCCGGGTCGCTCGGTGGTCGGCAATGCCGGCCTGTTGCTGACCGAGGTGCAATACCTCAAGCATGGTGAAGAAAAAAACTTCGCCGTGGTCGATGCCGCCATGAACGATCTGATGCGTCCGGCCATGTACGAAGCCTGGCATGGCGTCAAGACAGTGAAGGAAAACGCCGGCCAGCCCCGCATCTACGACGTCGTCGGCCCGGTATGTGAATCCGGCGACTGGCTGGCCCGCTCGCGCGAACTGGCCATCGACCAGGGCGATCTGCTGGCACTGATGTCGGCCGGCGCCTACGGCATGACCATGGCCTCCAACTACAACACCCGCGGCCGGGCGGCCGAGGTGCTGGTCGATGGCGCGCAAGTCCACCTGGTCCGTGCGCGCGAGAATCCGGCAGATCTGTTTGCACTGGAAAAGATCGTCGACTGAGCCAATCTTGTTGTCGGCATGTCAAGCGGCAGTCCTGGAAACGGGGCTGCCGTTTCTTTTTGCACATCGTTTCTTGATAGCCCGGCAAGTCCCGTCCGGCTTGGGATGCAGATATTTTTTGCATAGCCGCATTTTTGTTTTGCCTTTCAGAAATTTCGGCGCAAAATAGCCATCCGTCCAAAAAACAAACGCAGCATCAAAACATGCCTTGGGGTGAAGTTACCCGCTTCTGGAGACCAGGCAAGCAAACACGGACGTGAGGGAGCACACCAGGGCCGCCAGGAGGGTGGCCGGTAGCGCAAACAGGGGAATTCCAATGCAAGTTCTGGAGCGTTCAGGGGAAGATCGCGACCGGCGCGCCGCCAGCGAGGGTGTGTGCGCGCATGCGCCGCATGCCGGTCAAGCGCATGCACCCGCGCGCACGGCCACGGTGCCACAGGTACTGAGCGAGGAGGAACTCGAAGTGCGTGCCTCGCACATCACCGCCGCAGCCGTGGCCGCCGCGGCGGTTACCGCGGCCGTGGCCACCTCGGCCACCAGTGCCAGCCAGCCGATCGAACAAGCCGTCGCGGAGGCGTCGGCGCAGCAAGAGCCAGCACCCATGGCCCGCCGCAGCGCACGCGGGCCGCGCAGCCAGGCGCAGCCGCAGGCATCGATGCGGGGGGCCTTGCTGGTCTCGTTGCTGACCCTGGCCATCATCGGGCTGGCCCTTTGGCTGGGTACGCATTGGCCCCAGCGCGCGCTCAAGCCGGTCATGCAGCCATTGCCACCCCAGTCCAGATCCGCCCCGCCCGAGCCGCTGGCCCCGGTGGTCAGCGCCGATCCGGTGGCCGCCAGCGCCAGCGACGCCCCCGGCCCCGAAGTGATTGCTCAGTTGCAACTGGAAGCCGACGAGCGCGCCCATCAACTGGCCCAGAAGCGTGCCGCGGCTGAATCCCGCCATCGCCGCGAGGATGCCGCCCTGGCCCTGCGCGAGCAGCGTCGTCGCGAGGCCGAGGCGCAACTGGCCAAGGCCCGCGCCAAGGCGGAACGCGCCCAGGCCGTGGCGCCAGCGCCGGACGTGGTCCAGGTGCCGTCCCTGCCGACCCTGGCCGAGCAGGTCAGGCAATGCAGCGCGCTGTCGGTGTTTGCACGGGAACGCTGCCTGTGGAAGCTGTGCGACGGCAGCTGGGGCAAGAACGGCTGCCCCTCCTACGAGCGCAACAACGAAGGCGCCTGAATCCTCCTCTGCTGCGCTGCCGCTCCGGTGGTGCAGCAGGCTTCACTTCCGCTTCAATCCTCCCTGACAACATCTTCAATGCCGGCCGCCTGCGGGCAGGAGCAATTCTTGCTTGCGCAGCAGACCGTCCGTACTGGCTGGCCAGCGCGGCTGTGGCCTGACGGCGACAGATGAAAAGTCTTGCCGCAAGCGGCTTTGCGCGAGGAAGTTGCCGCTATAATGCGCGTTTTTCTTACCCCCCCTGCAAGGAAAAAGGCATGAATGCACTGCTCTGGTTCGTCGTCCTCTATTGGGTCATCTCGGTCGGAATCGGCTTGTATGCCACCCGCTATGTGAAGAGTTCGAAGGACTACGCCGTGGCCGGCCGTTCGCTGCCGATGTCGGTGGTGACCGCGACCGTCTTTGCGACCTGGTTCGGGTCCGAGGCCGTGCTGGGCGTGTCCTCGACCTTCCTTCAGGAGGGCTTGGGCGGTATCGTGGCCGATCCCTTCGGCTCCTCCCTGTGCCTGATCCTGGTTGGCGTTTTCTTCGCCAAGCGGCTCTACCGCATGAATCTGCTGACCATCGGCGACTATTACAAGAAGCGCTTCGGTCGCGCTGCCGAAATGCTGGTCACGATCTGCATCGTCATTTCCTACCTGGGCTGGGTGGCCGCACAGATCAAGGCGCTGGGGCTGGTTTTCAATGTCGTCTCGGGTGGCTACATTCCCATGCACTGGGGCATGATCATCGGTGCCGGTAGCGTGCTGATCTATACCCTGATGGGGGGCATGTGGGCCGTTGCCATCACCGACTTCCTGCAGATGATCATCGTGGTGGTCGGTATGCTCTACATCGGATATGAAGTGTCGGGCATGGTCGGCGGGCCGGGAGTGGTCATCGCCCATGCGGCGGCGGCCGGCAAGTTCAATTTCTGGCCGGCGGCCGAACTGAAGGACGTGCTCTGGTTCTTTGCCGCCTGGATCACCATGATGCTGGGGTCGATCCCGCAGCAGGACGTGTTCCAGCGCGTGATGTCCTCCAAGAACGAGAACGTGGCGCGCAATGCCTCGGTGCTGGGGGGCGTGATCTATTTCTTCTTCGTCTTCATCCCGATCTTCCTGGCCTATTCGGCCACGCTGATCGATCCGGCCATGGTCTCGCGCCTGCTGGAAACTGACTCCCAGCTGGTGCTCCCGACCCTGATCATGGAAAAGATGCCGGTATTCGCCCAGGTGATGTTCTTCGGCGCGCTGCTGTCGGCCATCAAGAGCTGCGCCAGTGCGACACTGCTGGCCCCCTCGGTGACCTTCACCGAGAACGTCCTCAAGGAGATTCGCCCGTGGAAGAACGATCGTGAATTCCTCTTCTCGATGCGCGCCGTGGTGCTGCTCTTTACCGTAGGCGTGACCTCGCTGGCCCTCAACAGCCAGTCCAGCATCTACGAGATGGTCGAGAATGCCTACAAGGTCACTCTGGTCGCCGCCTTCGTGCCGCTGGCGTTCGGCGTGTACTGGCCGCGCGCCACCCGCCAGGGCGCGTTGATGGCCATGGTGCTGGGTCTGGTCTCCTGGATTGCCCTGGAATACCTGGCCCCGGATGGCCTGTGGCCGCCCCAACTGGCCGGTCTGCTGGTCTCCATCGGCGGCATGGTGGTCGGCTCCCTGATGCCCCAGGTGCTGGCCCCGGTTCCGCCCATGGCGGTGGCCCCGGCCGAGGGCAGCATGCAGTCCTGACCCTCTCCTGCCGCACTGAAACGGTCGCCCGGCCTTGCCGCGCGGCCGTTTTGTCTTTTTGCGCCAGCTCATCAGAACTGCTGGGCCAGCTGCTGTCAAAGAAGTTCGTCGCCGAAAGTTCGAATTTATTTGATATATGATTGGCAATAATTCGAGATCAAGCCGGAACTTATTTGCCTTACATCAACCTGAAATGGCATGACTGAGCACATTCGCCCCTACGATGTTGCTGCCGATGCGTTGTTTCTGGACTTCGACGGCACCCTGGTCGACCTGGCGCCCCAGCCTGAAGAGATCGTGGTACCGCCGCAGCTGATCACGCTCCTGCAGCGCATCCAGCAAGAATCGGACGGCGCGCTGGCCATCGTCAGCGGCCGCCCGCTTGATCAACTGGACTTCTTCCTGGCCCCGCTACGCCTGCCGGCGGCGGGCGTGCATGGTGCCGAGCGCCGCACGGCGGATGGCCGCATCCTGCAGCAGCCGGTGCCGGACGTGCATCATCTGCGCCAGCGCCTGCTGCCGCTGGTCGAGTCGCATGCCGGCTTGCAGCTTGAACTCAAGCGCGGGGCCCTGGCGCTGCATTACCGCCACGCCGCCCATCTGGAGCAGCGCTGCGTGGAAACCATGATGGATGCGCTGCGCCACGAACCCGGCTTTACCTTGCTGCACGGCAAGATGGTGGTGGAGGCCAAGCCGCACATCAACAAGGGCGATGCCGTCGCCGCCTTCCTGCATGAAGCGCCTTTCCGGGGCCGACGTCCTGTCTTCATCGGCGATGACGTCACCGATGAAGCCGGATTTGCCATCGCCCAGGGGGAGGTCTTCGGCGGACTTGGCATCAAGATCGGCACCGGTCCCAGTCAGGCTTTGCAGCGCCTGGCCGATCCGGCCGCCGTGCTGGACCTGCTGCGCCAGAGCGTGGAAGGGCGCAGCAACTCCTGAGAACCGTATTGCCGGCATGCCTGCCGGCCCCCGCAGCACATCGCCTTCCATCAAGAAATCTGATCCACAGAACAGAGCACGAGGAACCATGAGCCAGCCCAGTCCCGATCCGCGGCAAGAGTCGCAACCGCAGCCGCACTCCCAGACGCAGCATTCCGAACAACCGCATCTGGCCGCCCAGGCCCATGATCTGCCCTCGACCTCTTCGCTGGAGCTGGGCGTGATCGGCAATTGCGCCTTCTCGGCCCTGGTGGACAAGATGGGCCGCATCGTCTGGTGCTGCCTGCCGCGCTTCGACGGCGATCCGGTCTTCAATGCCCTGCTCGATCCCACCGACAATGGCGCACTGTGGTCTTTCCAGCTGGAGAATTTCTCCCACAGCGAGCAGTGGTATGAACCCAATACCGCGGTGCTGCGCACCCGCCTCTACGACACGCTGGGGCAGGGCATCGAGATCACCGACCTGGCGCCGCGCTTCCAGAGCCGTGGTCGTTTCTTCCGTCCGCTGCAACTGGTACGCCGCATCCATCCGCTTTCGGGGGCACCGCGCATGCGCGTGGTGCTGCGTCCGAAGTTCGACTGGGGCCGCGAAGTGCCGCCGCAGACACGCGGCAGCAACCATATCCGCTATGTCGGCCAGGAGCAGACCCTGCGCCTCAATACCGATGCGCCCATCAGCTACATCGTCGACGAGACCGCCTTCGTGGTCAGCCGCCCGTACAACTTCATTCTCGGCCCGGATGAAACTCTGCATGGCGGCATCAACGATACCGCCCGCGATTTCGAACAGGAAACCACCGCCTATTGGCGCAACTGGAGCCGCGCCCTGGCCACCCCGCTGGAGTGGCAGGACGCGGTCATCCGTGCCGCCATCACCCTGAAATTGTCGGTGTATGAAGATACCGGCGCCATCATTGCCGCCATGACCACCAGCGTGCCCGAGGCACCGGGCAGCCAGCGCAACTGGGACTACCGTTATTGCTGGCTGCGTGACGCTTTCTTCGTGGTGCGTGCCCTCAACAGTCTCTCCGAGCTGGGCACCATGGAGGACTACCTGCGCTGGCTGACCAATGTGGTGGTGCGTTCCGGTGGCGGCCATGTGCAACCCCTGTATGGCATCGGCCTGGAAGAGGCGCTGCCCGAGCAGATCCTCGGCCACCTGCCGGGTTACCAGCACCACCAGCCGGTGCGCGTGGGCAACCAGGCTTACGAGCATTTCCAGCATGACGTCTACGGCAACATCGTGCTGGGTGCGGCGCAGGCTTTCCACGACATGCGCCTGCATCATCGCGCCGGCGCCGAGCACTTCCAGCATCTGGAAGCCGTAGGCGAACGCGCCTACGAGGTCTACAACCAGCCCGATGCCGGCATGTGGGAGCTGCGTACGCGCTCGCGCATCCATACCTCGTCGGCACTGATGAGCTGGGCCGCCTGTGACCGCCTGGCCAAGATCGCTGCGCGCGTCGACCTGCCCGAGCGTGCCCGCTACTGGGGCGACCGGGCCAAGGAAATCGGCGAGCGCATCCTCAGCGAAGCCTGGAACGAGCAACGCCAGGCCTATGCCGAAAGCTTCGGCGGCCGCGACCTGGATGCCAGCGTGTTGCTGATGGTGGAAGTGGGCCTGATTTCGCCTACCGATCCGCGCTTCATCTCCACCGTGGAAGCGCTGGAGAAATCGCTCTGCGATGGCCCCTACATGCGCCGCTACGAGGCTCCGGACGACTTCGGCCGTCCCGAGACCGCTTTCAACATCTGCACCTTCTGGCGCATCGACGCGCTGGCGCGCATCGGCCGCAAGGAGCAGGCGCGCGAGATCTTCCAGGCCATGCTGGATGCCCGCAACCACCTGGGCCTGCTGTCCGAGGACACGCATCCGGTCACGCGCCAGATGTGGGGCAATTTCCCGCAGACCTATTCGATGGTGGGCATCATCAACTGTGCGATGCGCCTGTCGGCATCCTGGGAGGCGGTAATCTGATGGCCAGACTCGTCGTTGTTTCCAATCGCCTTGCCGATCCACGCAAGCCTGCTGCGGGCGGTCTGGCCGTTGCCCTGGGCGAAACCCTCAAGAAGACCGGCGGACTCTGGTTCGGCTGGAGCGGCAAGGTCATCGAGAACGGCACGCCCGGCGAGGGTGAGCTGCGCGTCAACCAGGCCGGCCCGGTCACCCTGGCCGAACTCGACCTGTCGCAGGAAGACCATGATGCCTACTATCGCGGCTACGCCAATGGCGTGCTGTGGCCGGTGTTTCACTATCGGCTGGACCTGGCGCATTTCGAGGCGGGTCACCTGGGCGGTTATCGCCGGGTCAATCAGCTCTTCGCGCGTAAATTGTTTCCGCTGTTGAAGCGCGATGACATCGTCTGGATCCACGATTACCACCTCATCCCGCTGGCCGCCGAACTGCGCGCCATGGGCTGCGAGGCGCGCATCGGCTTCTTCCTGCACATCCCGCTGCCGCCGCCGCCCATCCTGACTGCCATCCCTTCGCATGAATGGCTCATGCGCGCACTGTTTGCCTACGATCTGGTGGGCTTCCAGAACCACGCCGACCTGCAGCACTTCGCCCAGTACGTGCAGGCTGAAGCCACCGCCGAGCCGGTCGGTCCCAACCAGTTCCGCGCCTTCAACCGCACGGTGCATGCCAATGCCTTCCCGATCGGCATCGATGTGGCCGAGTTCCAGCGCCTGGGTCAGGCCAGGGAGGCGCGCGATACCTATGAAAGTACCAAGGCCGAGTATTCACGCCGGCGCCTGCTGATCGGCGTGGACCGGCTGGATTACTCCAAGGGCCTGCCGCAGCGCATCCGCGCCTTCCGCGAGCTGCTGCGCCTGTATCCGGAGAACCGCCACAGCGCCACCTTGCTGCAGATCGCCTCACCCAGCCGCGAGGACGTGGAAGCCTACGGCGACATCCAGCGCGAACTGGAAAGCCTGTGCGGTTCCATCAACGGCGACTTCGGCGACTTCGATTGGATGCCGATCCGCTACATCCACCGCACCGTGGCGCGCCGCCGGCTGCCCGGGCTGTACCGGGCCTGCGCCGTGGCCCTGGTCACGCCCCTGCGCGATGGCATGAATCTGGTGGCCAAGGAATTCGTCGCCGCCCAGGATCCGGACGATCCGGGCGTGCTGGTGCTGTCGCGCTTTGCGGGGGCCGCCGAGCAGATGAAACAGGCGCTCATCATCAACCCCTACGACACCCATGGTGCCGCCCAGGTGATTCAGCAGGCCCTGCAGATGTCGCAGAGCGAACGGCGCGAGCGCCACGCCGCGCTGATGGAGAACATCCGGCGGTTTGACGTCCATTGGTGGTGTAGTGAATTTCTCGACACCCTGCGCAGCAGCCGTGCCGCCCCGGTGGAGAGTTGAGCCGCAAAGGCAGCGCCGGCCGGGCAGGGTGGTGAATAAAATTTCCAAAAAGCAAATATTTGCCGGGTGCGGCGGTACAGGCCGTCGCGTCAGCGCATCGCCCGCGCGGGCAGGTTCAGTAAAACTCCGCCAAAAGCCTTTATAATTCAGGGTTTTGGAAGTTTTTTGCGGAGTTTTCATGCCCATTTACGCGTATCGCTGCCAAGCGTGTGGTTTTGCCAAGGATGTTTTGCAGAAGATCTCTGACGATGCGTTGACCGTTTGCCCCTCCTGCCACCAGGACAGTTTCCGCAAGCAGTTGACTGCGGCCGGCTTCCAGTTGAAGGGTTCGGGCTGGTATGTGACCGATTTCCGGGGCAATGGCAGTGGCTCGGCCAACAGCAAGGGTGCCAATGGCACCGGCATCGCCGGTTCCGCCGACGCCCCGGCCCCTGCTGCGGATGCTCCCGCTGCTGCGGCGCCGGCTGCTGCGGCCCCTGCGCCTGCACCTGCCGCGGCCCCTGCGGCGGCGCCCTCCACCCCCAGCGCCAGCTAACGAGGCCATCCTTCCCCCATGCGCAAATACTTCATCACGGGTCTGCTGATCCTGGTTCCCCTGGCCATCACGCTGTGGGTGCTGAACCTGATCATCAGTACCATGGACCAGTCGCTGCTGCTGTTGCCGGAGGCCTGGCGGCCGGCGCACTGGCTGGGCCACAACATCCCGGGCCTGGGCGCGATCCTGACCTTGCTCATCGTGTTCCTCACGGGCCTGGCCGCGCGCAACTTCATCGGTCGCCGCCTGGTCCTCTTGTGGGAAGGCATGCTGACCCGCATCCCGGTGGTGAAGTCGATCTACTCCAGCGTCAAGCAGGTCTCCGACACGCTGTTCTCGCCCTCCGGCAACGCCTTCCGCAAGGCCGTGCTGATCCAGTACCCGCGCCAGGGGTCGTGGACCATCGCCTTCCTGACCGGCGCGCCGGGTGGTGAAGTCAAGAACCATCTGCAGGGCGACTTCATCAGCGTGTATGTGCCCACCACGCCCAACCCGACTTCCGGTTTCTTCCTGATGCTGCCGCGTGCCGATGCCATCGAGCTCGACATGTCGGTGGATGCAGCCCTGAAGTACATCGTCTCCATGGGCGTGGTCGCCCCCGAGATGGTCACCGACAAGAAGATCATCACCGACGCGGCGGCACCGAAGAATTGAGGGGGCGACCGGCTCCTTGCCCGGCCAGCCCCGCCTTCGCCCTTAGCGTCTTCTCTTTCGAATTCAACAAGAACACTGTCAACGGAATCACAACCATGTCCATGCGAACCCAATACTGTGGCCTCACTACCGAGGCACTGCTCGGCCAAACCGTCAGCCTGTGCGGCTGGGTGCACCGTCGCCGCGATCACGGCGGCGTGATCTTCATCGACTTGCGCGACCGTGAAGGCCTGGTCCAGGTGGTCTGCGACCCGGATCGCGCGGACGTCTTCAAGAACGCCGAATCGGTGCGCAACGAGTTCTGCCTGCGCATCACCGGTCTCGTGCGCAACCGTCCGGAAGGCACCACCAACGCCAACCTGAAGTCGGGCAAGATCGAAGTGCTGTGCCACGAACTGGAAGTGCTGAACCCGTCGGTGACGCCGCCGTTCCAGCTCGATGACGACAGCCTGTCCGAAACCACCCGCCTGACCCACCGCGTGCTGGACCTGCGTCGTCCGCAGATGCAGAACAACCTGCGCCTGCGCTACAAGGTCGCCATGGAAGTGCGCAAGTTCCTGGATGCGCAAGGCTTCATCGACATCGAAACCCCGATGCTGACCAAGTCCACCCCGGAAGGCGCCCGCGACTACCTGGTGCCCTCGCGCGTGAACGCCGGTGAATTCTTCGCCCTGCCGCAGTCGCCCCAGCTGTTCAAGCAGCTGCTGATGGTGGCCAACTTCGACCGCTACTACCAGATCACCAAGTGCTTCCGCGACGAAGACCTGCGCGCTGACCGCCAGCCCGAATTCACTCAGATCGACTGCGAAACTTCCTTCCTCAACGAACAGGAAATCCGTGACCTGTTCGAAGGTATGATCCGCCTGGTCTTCAAGAACGCGCTGGACATCGACCTGCCGAACCCCTTCCCGGTGATGGACTTCGCCACCGCCATGGGCATGTATGGTTCGGACAAGCCGGACATGCGCGTCAAGCTGGAATTCACCGAGCTGACCGATGTCATGAAGGACGTGGACTTCAAGGTCTTCTCGGGTGCGGCCAACAGCGAAGGCGGCCGCGTGGTCGGCCTGCGCGTGCCGGGCGGTGCCGAAATGCCGCGTTCGGAAATCGACGCCTACACCCAGTTCGTCGCCATCTACGGCGCCAAGGGCCTGGCCTACATCAAGGTCAATGAAAAGGCCAAGGGTCGTGACGGCCTGCAGTCGCCCATCGTCAAGAACATTCACGATGCGGCCCTGAACGCCATCATCGAGAAGACCGGCGCACAAGACGGCGACCTGATCTTCTTCGGTGCCGACAAGGCCAAGGTGGTCAACGACGCCATCGGCGCGCTGCGCGTGAAGATCGGCCACAGCGAATTCGGCAAGAAGAACGGCCTGTTCGACGACGCATGGCGTCCGCTGTGGGTGGTCGACTTCCCCATGTTCGAATACGACGAAGACGGCCAGCGCTGGGTGGCCCTGCACCACCCGTTCACCTCGCCCAAGGATGGCCACGAAGACTTCATCTCGACCAACCCGGGTGCGGCCATCGCCAAGGCCTACGACATGGTCCTGAACGGCTGGGAACTGGGCGGCGGCTCGGTCCGTATCCACCGCGCCGACGTGCAGAGCAAGGTGTTCCGCGCCCTGAAGATCGATGACGAAGAAGCCCGCCTGAAGTTCGGCTTCCTGCTGGACGCCCTGCAATACGGCGCGCCCCCGCACGGCGGCATCGCCTTCGGCCTGGATCGCCTGGTCACCATGATGGCCGGTGCCGAATCGATTCGCGACGTGATCGCCTTCCCCAAGACCCAGCGCGCCCAGTGCCTGCTGACCCATGCGCCTTCGGAAGTGGACGAGAAGCAGCTGCGCGAGCTGCACATCCGCCTGCGCAATACCGAGCCGGCAGTGAAGGCCTGATCGTCTTATCGATTTTCTCGATAAGCCCATCGAAAAAAGCGCGTGCAGAAATGCACGCGCTTTTTTCATTTTCTCCGGCGCCTCGAATAATGGTTTAAATAATATATATAATTAATCGCATAATTCACTAAATCATTTGCCGACGCATGCGCCCAGAGCATGGCTGCATGCACAGATATCATTTCCGCCTGCCCCTTGCTGACCCTATCATCGGCCGAACATTCAACGTCCGACATGAGGGGAGAGCATGCAAACAACGACATTACCAGCCGACGGGATTGCGCTGGTGACCAATCACCAGCGCCGCCGCGCGATCATTGCGACCGTGATCGGCAATGGTCTCGAATGGTTCGATTTCACCGTCTACAGTTTCTTCGCGGTGATCATCGCCAAGCTGTTTTTCCCCACCGGCAATGACCTGACCTCGCTGCTGCTGGCGGTGGCCACCTTCGGTGTCGGTTTCTTCATGCGCCCGGTGGGCGGCATCCTGCTGGGCATCTACGCCGACCGCGTGGGGCGCAAGGCCGCGCTGTCGGTCACCATCCTGCTCATGGCCGTGGGCACCACCATGATCGGCCTGGCGCCGACTTATGACAGCGTGGGCCTGTTTGCGCCGCTCATCATCGTCCTGGCGCGGCTGCTGCAAGGCTTCTCGGCCGGTGGCGAAATGGGTAGCGCCACCGCCTTCCTGACCGAATATGCCCCCGAGCGTGAACGCGCCTATTACTCCAGCTGGATTCAGGCCAGCATCGGCGTGGCCGTGCTGCTGGGTGCGGCGGTGGGTACCTTCGTTACCGCCAGCCTGGATGCACAGGCACTGGCCAGCTGGGGCTGGCGCCTGCCTTTCCTGCTGGGCATCGTGATCGGTCCGGTCGGATACTACATCCGCAACCACCTTGAAGAGACCCCGACCTTCCTCGAAGAAAAGGACAAGACCGATTCGCCCTTGAAGGACGTGATCCGCAACTTCCCGCGCGAGACCTCGGCCAGCTTTTCCATGGTGATCCTGTGGACGGTCTGTACTTATGTTCTGCTGTTCTACATGCCGACCTACTCGGTCAAGGTCCTGAAGCTGCCGCAGACGACCGGGTTCATCGCCGGCATGGTGGGCGGGCTCTGCATCATGGTGCTGGCACCCATCGTCGGACGCCTGGCTGACCGCATCGGACGCCGTCCGCTGCTCTCCGGCTCGGCTGCGCTGATCCTGGTACTGGCCTATCCCATGTTTGCCTACATCAACAGCGCGCCCAGCCTGTCGACGCTGCTGATCTTCCAGCTGGTCTTCGGCACCCTGATTGCGGCCTATACCGGTCCCATCCTGGCGGCGTTCTCCGAACTGTTCCCGGCCAAGGTGCTCTCGACCGGGTTGTCGGTGGCCTACAACCTGGCCGTGACCATCTTCGGCGGATTCGCCTCCTTCTTCATCACCTGGCTCATCGCCGCCACCGGCAGCACCATGGCCCCGGCCTTCTACGTGATGATCGCCGCTGCCATCAGCTTCGTCGGCACCCGCTTCGTGCGTGAGCCGCAGTACCTGCAACAAACCTGATTTCTGACATGACCAAGATTCTCCTCAAGGGCGGCAACGTCCTCGATCCGGCGCTGGGCAGCCTGTTTCCGCGCCATGATGTCCTGATCGAAAAAGACCGCATTACCGAAGTTTCCTCCACCCCGCTGGAGGTGAGCGGCGCGCGCGTGATCGACGTGAGCGGCAAGACCGTCATGCCCGGCCTGATCGACTGCCACGTCCACGTGCTGGCTTCGCTGGCCAACCTGGGCCTGAACGCCTTGCAACCCGGCTCGCTGACCTCGATCCGTGCCTTGCCCATCGTCGAAGCCATGTTGAACCGCGGCTTCACCAGTGTGCGCGATGCCGGCGGTGCCGACTGGGGCCTGGCGCAAGCCATCGCCATCGGCCTGGTGCCGGGTCCGCGCATCTTCCCGTCGGGCAAGGCACTCTCGCAGACCGGTGGCCATGGCGATTTCCGCCCGCGTTCCGACGTGCTGGAGCCGTGCTCCTGCGCCTTCCGCGCCGGTGCCATTGCACGGGTGGCCGATGGGGTGGATGCGGTACGCCTGGCCGCGCGCGAGGAATTGCAGAAGGGCGCCACCCAGATCAAGATCATGGCCTCCGGTGGCGTCGCCTCGCCAACCGATCCCATCGGCAACACGCAATACAGCGAAGATGAAATCCGTGCCATCGTGGCCGAGGCCGAAGCCGCGCAGACCTACGTGATGGCGCATGCCTACACCGGCCGCGCCATTGCCCGCGCCGTGCGCTGTGGCGTGCGCACCATCGAGCACGGCAACCTGGTCGATGCCGAGGCTGCGCGCGTCATGCGCGAGCACGGCGCCTTCGTGGTGCCCACGCTGGTGACCTACGACTCGCTGGCCCGCGACGGTGCCCGCCTGGGTTTGCCGCCGGACTCGGTGGCCAAGATCGAATCGGTGCGCCAGGCTGGCCGCGACTCGCTGCGCATCTATGCCGAGCATGGCGTACAGATGGGCTTCGGCTCGGACCTGCTGGGCGAGATGCACCAGGACCAGTCGACCGAATTCCTGATCCGCGCAGAGATCCTCGGCAACCTGGAAACCATCCGTTCGGCGACCTCGATCGCCGCCGCCATCCTCCAGCGCGAAGGCGAACTGGGCACCGTGCGTAGCGGCGCCCTGGCCGACCTGATCGTGGTCGATGGCAACCCGCTGCAGGACATCACGCTGCTGACCGGGCAGGGCGAGCACCTGTCGCTGGTCATGCAGGCCGGCCACATCCACCGCACTCGCTGATCTGCGGCACCGCGTCCCTGCCGCCGCCGCTTTCCCTCTGCAACAGGAAAGCTGCGGCGGGCATGCTTTTCGCTCTACCATCTCGATCTGGATGAGACCTTTCGAGCTGGAGCGCCGACCATGCGTATATCGCCACTTCCCCCACTGCCTTCGCTGATCGCGTTTGAAGCCGCCATGCGCCATGGCAGCTTCACCCGCGCCGCTGCCGAACTGCACCTGACGCAAAGCGCCATCAGCCGCCAGATCGCCCAGCTGGAACGCTTTCTGGGCAAGAAGCTGTTCCTGCGCGAGCCGCGCGCCTTGCGCCTGACCGTCAGCGGCCAACGTTACGCGGCGCTGGTGCAGCGCCTGCTGGTCGATTGCGCCGAAGCCACCGAAGACATCATGAAACGCAAAGGCCACCAGGAACTGACGGTGGCCTGTTCGCAGGGCGTGGCCGTACTGTGGCTCACGCCGCGCCTGGCACGTTTTCGTGCTCTGCATCCGGATTGCCACCTGCGCCTGATCGTCAACGACAGCCTGGCCCAGCTCTCAGAAACCGATTTCGACATGGGCATCTATTTCCTGCGCGATGGTCCGCCCTCCGGTATGGCGGTGCGCCGGCTGTATGACGAAGAAGTATTTCCGGTCTGTTCCCCGGCCTATCTGCGCGGCCGTACCCTGACCCCGGCCGATCTGCGCCACGAGACCCTGCTGATGCTGGAAGACGGGCAGCGGCAATGGATGTCCTGGCAGAACTGGATGGCACACAATGAAGTGCCGGATGCACGCATCGAGCACCAGATCCTGTCCAATCAATATCCCGTGCTGCTGCAACTGGCCATGGAAGGGCAGGGCATCGTGCTGGCCTGGCGCCACATGATCGATGCCTGCATACAGCAGGGGCTGCTGGTACCTGCCTGTGCGGCCAGCGCCAGCCTGGGCGGCGGCTATTACGCCGTGTGGCCGCGCGACCGTATCGAACACGCGGCTGCACGGGCCTTTCGCAGCTGGCTGGTCGCCCAGAGCGAGGCTTCGCTGCTCTGAAACGGCCGTCCCGATAGAATGGAGCCTTTCCCGCATCACGGACAGGCCATGACGCAAGCCAAGCCCTACAAGATTCCCGAATCGGTGCTGGTGGTGATCCACAGCGCCGACCAGCATGTGCTGCTGATCGAACGCGCTGACCAGCCCGGCTTCTGGCAATCGGTTACCGGTTCCAAGGACAGCCTCGATGAGCCCTTGTCGGAGACCGCCCGACGCGAAGTCGAGGAAGAAACCGGCATCGTGGTCAGCGATGGCGGCGTAGACTCGATGCCGGGTGACGGAAACCGTGTGCCGCGCTCGCACCTGCGCGACTGGCAACTTTCCAACCTCTATGAAATCTATCCCGTCTGGCGGCATCGTTATGCGCCTGGCGTGACCAAGAATACCGAGCACGTCTTTGGCCTCCTGGTGCCGCGCGACATTCCCGTGACGCTGGCCCCGCGCGAGCACACCCGCCATGTGTGGCTGCCGTATCGCGAAGCGGCCGACCGCTGTTTCTCGCCTTCCAATGCCGAGGCGATCCTGCAGTTGCCGCGCTACCTCGCCCCATAGCACGGCCTTGCGCCAGAACGGCGCCGGACAAGAACAAGAGAAAGGCTGCATCGATGAAGCTGCGCGTTGCCACATACAACATCCACAAGGGCGTGACCTCCTTCGCTGGCCGCCCGCGCATCCTGGCGTTGAAGCAGGCGCTGGCACAACTGGATCCGGACATCCTGTTCCTGCAGGAAGTACAGGGCCGCCATGATCTCAACGCCTTGCGCCATGCCTCCAACTGGCCGCAGCAGGGACAGCACGAATACCTGGCTGGCGACACGCATCATGCCGCCTACGGCATGAACGCTGTCTATGACCATGGCCACCACGGCAATGCCCTGATCTCGCGCTTCGAAATCGCTTCCGTACGCAACCAGGATGTATCCGACCATGCCTACGAGTCACGCGGCATCCTGCATTGCGTGGTGCCGGTAGAAGGGGTGGAGGTGCATTGCTACGTGATCCACCTGGGCTTGTTCGCCGGGGGCAGGCGGCGCCAGATTGATGCGCTGATCCAGGCGGTGAGCACTTCCTCACCGCCCGATGCGCCCCTGCTGATTGCGGGAGATTTCAATGACTGGACCAACCAGTTGAGCCGGACCTTGTACCACAACCTGGGCGTGACCGAGGTATTCGATCAGCCGCAAGCGAAGTCACGCGGTGTCATGCAGGGCTTGCGCCGGCTCGGTGGCCTGTCGGCCACGATTCGTCCGGCGCGCACCTTTCCGGCCATGATGCCGTGGCTGCGACTGGACCGCATCTACGTGCGTGGTTTCCGGGTGGAGACGGCAGAGGTCTTGAAGGATGGCCCCTGGGCGCGCCTGTCGGATCATGCACCCATCGTCACCGAACTTCACCTGGCCTGATCTTGCGTCATCTCGCCTTCACCGACGGCAACCAGATTGCGCTGCTGCATAGTGGCGCGGGTTTCTATCCGGCCTTGATCAGCGCCATCGACGCTGCATGCGTCGAGATCTACCTGGAAACTTATATTTTTTCTCTTGACGATACCGGCGTACTGGTCTGCGATGCCCTGAAAAGGGCCGCCGGACGTGGTGTTGTGGTCTATGTCATCAACGATTGGCTAGGTACAGGACGGGAAAATACTAACAAATTGCGATTGGCGCTGACCTCCGCAGGGGTGCAGCATCGCTCCTTCAACCCGTGGTTCCGGCGTGGCGTAGCGCGCAGCCATCGCAAGTTGTGCGTGGTTGATCGGCAGGTGGCCTTCGTGGGTGGCCTCAACATCAATGACGACATGGTCTCTGACCGTGACCATGCCCGGCCCCTGCCGGCACCGCGCTGGGATTTTGCCGTGAGCGTGCTCGGCCCGCTGGTACAGGACATCTATCATGAAGTGCAGGCGCAATGGTTGCGTGTGGGGCGCATGAAGCTCAAGGCGCGCTGGCGCAACTTCAGGCGTCTGCGCCATGGTCATCCCGGGCCGGTGCATGACCAGACCCAGGCCGCGCTGGTGGTGCGCGACAACTTCCGCAACCGGCGCACCATCCAGCGTGCCTATCTGCAGGCTCTGGGTCGTGCACGCGAGACGGCGTTCCTGGCCAATCCTTATTTCGCCCCGGGACGCAAGATGCGTCGTGCGCTGGAAGAGGCCGCCATGCGCGGGGTGAAGGTGACCTTGCTGCTGGGTGTGGGACAGTTCGTGATGCAGGATGCGGTGGCGCATTCCTTCTATCCCAAGCTCTTGCGCGCGGGGGTGCGCATCGTCGAATACACCCATACCGAACTGCATGCCAAGGTTGCGGTGGTTGATGACCGGTGGGCCACGGTGGGCTCCAGCAACTATGATGGTCTGTCCCTCTTCGTGAACCAGGAAGCCAACGTGGTGGTGCAGGATCCGGCCTTTGCCGACTTTCTGCGCCAGGAGATCGAGACCGGGGTGGCGCAGGGGCGGGTGGTGCACCTGTCGGACTTCATGCACGTACCGTGGTACAAGCGCGCGGCCTATGGTGCCGCCTTCCTCCTTTATCGCACGGTAATTCACATCATTACGCTGGGGAAAGACGCTTAGGACTTTTTGCCGGGTGTTTGATTTACCGAAAATTCACCATATCGCCTTCGCAGCTGAAATGGAATAAGATGACCATCCCGGTTTTCGAAGGGCGGCCGCACGCGGCTTCCTGCACTTTCAATAAAAGGAGCGAGTTATGGATGATGTGGTCATTGTCGCAGCACAGAGAACGGCGATCGGCAAATTCGGCGGGTCCTTGTCGAAGATTGCGGCGGCCGATCTGGGTGCGCAAGTCATCAAGGCCCTGCTGGCCAAGACCGGCATCAAGCCCGAAGCCATCAGTGAAGTCATCCTCGGCCAGGTGCTGACGGCGGGTCTGGGCCAGAACCCGGCGCGCCAGTCGGTCATCAAGTCGGGTCTGCCCGACATGGTCCCGGCCTTCGTGGTCGGCAAGGTCTGCGGCAGCGGCCTGAAGGCCGTGCAACTGGCGGCCCAGGCCATCCGTTGCGGCGATGCGCAGATCGTCATCGCCGGCGGCCAGGAAAACATGAGTGCGTCCCCGCACGTGCTGAACAATTCCCGTGATGGCTTCCGCATGGGCGATGCCAAGCTGACCGATACCATGATCGTCGACGGTCTGTGGGACGTCTACAACCAGTACCACATGGGTATTACCGCCGAGAACGTCGCCAAGAAGTTCGAGATCAGCCGTGAAGAGCAGGACGCCTTCGCTGCCGCGTCGCAGAACAAGGCTGAAGCGGCGCAGAAGGCCGGCAAGTTCAAGGATGAGATCGTCCCCATCGAGATCAAGGGCAAGAAGGAAACCGTGGTCTTCGATACCGATGAATTCGTCAAGCATGGTGTGACCGCCGAAGCGCTGGCGGGTCTGCGTCCGGCCTTCGACAAGGCGGGTACGGTGACGGCCGGCAACGCTTCGGGCATCAATGATGGCGCCGCTGCGGTGGTGGTCACCTCGGCCAAGCTGGCCGCTGAACTGGGCCTGCCGGTGCTGGCCAGGATCAAGGCTTACTCTTCGGCCGGCCTGGACCCCAGCATCATGGGCATGGGCCCGGTGCCGGCTTCCCAGCTGACCCTGAAGAAGGCCGGCTGGAGCCCGCAGGATCTGGACCTGATGGAGATCAACGAAGCCTTTGCTGCGCAAGCCATTGCGGTGAACAAGCAGATGGGCTGGGACACCAGCAAGATCAACGTCAACGGTGGCGCCATTGCCCTGGGCCACCCCATCGGCGCCTCGGGTTGCCGCGTGCTGGTGACGCTGCTGCACGAGATGGTGCGCCGTGATGCCAAGAAGGGTCTGGCCAGCCTCTGTATCGGTGGTGGCATGGGTGTGGCGCTGGCGGTGGAGCGTTGAGTCGTCCACTCGGTTTGTTGTGATGAGGAAACGCCGGCTTGATCGCCGGCGTTTTTCTTTGGAGCAAGACAATGCTGACTTGCTCAACAGTTCAATGTCCGTGCTCTTCGGAATGCAGAGGATCGAAGTTGCGGATGGTGATGTCTTTACGCCCCGATGGCAGCGGTTGATTCGCCTGATCCAGCCATTGCCACTGAATATCTTTCGGGGAAATATCCAGACCGCGTTCACGCGGATCCGGGAAAGGCTGTCCTTCTTCGACATAGGCCTGGCGCGTCCATAGGTTGAAGACCTTTGCCAGGGGATGGGCAAGATCGATGTGGCCGTGCCAGATGCCAGTAGCAGGAGCCGGGAGCAAGCCGCTGGAGCGCAATTCGCGTGAGGGGACGGGGATCTCGCGCAGCACGCCTTGCGGGACCCGCCAGTCAGGGACATGCCGTGCAGCCAGTGGTTTTGGAACAGGCGTGCCGAGATAGTGGAAACGAAGAACGCCGGACTCTTTTGTAAAGTCTTCTGGGGGTGTGAAGGATTCGCCCTGTGCGTAGTACATGGGTATCTGTGCAGCATTCCACGCCACTTGCTTGGGTGTGTAAGGTTTGGCCAATTGCGCTAGCCAAAACCCGCTGATGATGGCATCGGTGTGCAGACGCTGGATCAGGTGGCCACCTTGCGGCTCGTCGGGGAGGACAAAGCCGTCGGGGATATGAGCGCGGCCCTGTCGCAGTGAAGCAGGGGCAGGTTTGATGTCCGCCAGTGAGCTTGTCTTGACGGGTTTGGCGCCATTGACCAGGGTTTCTTTTTCGCCATCCCAGTAGGGGAGGATGGCCGGAGGCAGAGGCAACACCTTGTCCAGGTTGGGAAGGCGGAGGTCGGGGTTGAGGCGGAGCAGGTCGGCGATGGCAGCGTATCTTTCCGCACGACTTTTATCCTGAAATTTATTGACCACCTTTCGTCCATCATCAAATTCGACGAACAGCTTGTTAGCACTGTCTTCGCTGCCAAACTTGACCCCATCGTGAAGAATATGTAACGCCCGCTCAAACCGCTCATGAAAGCTCAGCTCGTGACCTAACAAATACGCAGCGTTTCCATTTTCCTGTTGGTAACCACATTCCATCATCTTGATGGCCATCCCTCTGTTTCCCCAGAAGGCTCCTTTGGGATCATCGTAAGAGGCGTTGAGCTTGTCGCCAAGGTAAGCTAATGCATCAGAACTTCCCATGTTGGCGGCATGCGCCCAGAAAGCATATGCTCGGGTGGCATCTTGCTTAACACCAGTTCCATTCATGTGATAGGTTCCCATCAGGTCAAAGGCCTTTGGGACGCCCAGTGACATTGCCTTCTCCACCAGTTGAACAGCGCGCTCACTGTTGCGCTCAACCCCGGTTCCTTGCAAATGAAGAGTGGCAAGGTTCAGAATGGCGCGCCAGTGATTTTGTTCAGCCGCTTTCGTCCATAGAATGGCAGCTTTCCTGTAGTCTCGATCTTCGGGCCAGAGATCGTAACTGGTTGCAGCGAGGCCTTCTCTGTACCACTGCTCAGCCTCGTCGTTGACCCGTGGCTCCAGGCTTCTTTCATATTGGCAGTAAAATTCTGTTCGATGCGGATCAAAGGCGATCAATTTCATATTGCGCGGGAGAGTTTGCATGATGCATCCAGGGATAAACATCGCTGAGATAACGATGAAAAATGTGAGTAGAGAAAATGAGGTTCCGGACCTATTCAAGTGCATACGTATTCCCATGTTCTAAGCCAGCCTCAGATTGGACGTTCGGTCATCAAAAAATGGAATAAGAAACCCTTGCGGCCCTGACTGCGCGTTCTTCTCTCGACGATTGTCACGTAGCAGATTTCCCCATTTCCTAAACGTGCTGGAAATCTCAGCGGTACTGCCGCTCCCACCGTCACACCCTGCAGCGTTGGCTGAATGCATAGCAAACACCTCCCTACGGAGTTTCCCGCTCAACAACGGATCATCACACCCGATATTGATCTCAGCATCCACCGCCATGCTGCGCAGATTCATGTTCGCGCTACCTAAGGTAAAGAAGGCATCGTCGATGATCATCAACTTGCTGTGGATGTAGATCTCGCGATATTTTTCCCCCTTGCTGTCCCCGGCGTGATCGTAGGTCCAGAGACTTGCCACGAGGGTTTTGATGCCAAGGGAATCGAGCTCCTTTGCAATGTCTGCATTGCTCCGGGATTCACCGTCGGGAGTGGCCGGCTTGGGTCCCCGCACCAGCTCTGGAGGAGCGCCATTTTTCCTTTCCTTGAACTCGTATGTCGCCAGTTTTTTCTCCTGTTCCCGAACAGCCAGCTCTCGTTCCACCTCCTTGTCCTGATTGGGCATCGATGTGCCATGCCCGAGCGCCTTGACGGTCTCATGCGTGGCCGGAACCATCTGTGTGCGCTCTGGAGTGGGGATGACGATGAAGACATGCAGATCGGGAAGTTTATTTAACGGCTGCCTCGCCGCTTTCCATCCTGCGATGAAATCACGGCGCAGCTGCTTGAGATACTTCGCCCACTCTGCGTACTGGAAATACTGGTTCTCGATGTAGATGTAGTTGGAAGCGAAACTGGTCGCTTGTCGATAGAGGCGCTGGATGGTCTTGTCGCCTTCCTCGGCCTGTGTGCGCACGATCTGAGCTCGATGGGTGGATTTGCCGACGCTTTTCCTGAGCCCGGCTGGCGGTGACCGCAGGTCGTGCGTACGCTGGATTTTCTGGTCGGCAGTAGCCGCCCGATTCCAGGCATCCACAAAATTCTTGCTCACGCTGATCAAGGCTTCGCCGCAAATGCGGCAGGCATAGTCCTGCAGCGGTTTCAGGCCGGGAAATTCATCCCCACCACCTTCCCATGATTGGCCCCGGCGCGGATCGTGAAACAAGTGCTTTCTGGTATCCCAGTAGTCTGTGACGCTGTTCAATCCCATCACGTAACCGACGGCATGTTCTCCGTCTGCATGGTCGTAGTCGATGAGTATCGTTTTTTGATGCGCAGTCGATGCCTCCATGAGGGAGGTAAATTCCATCTGCGGCAGGATCTTCATCTTCTCCTGCGCAATACTCTGTCCGATCTTGTCGGAATTGGCCGCGCGAACCTTGAAGATGAGATGAGGATGCGTAGCATGGGTAGCTTCAAAGAACCACAACGCATTGAAGTAGCTGCGTCGCTCCTGCGGCGTGAGACCAGCTTCGTGCGGCTTGCCGGAGAGGCGCTCATGATGCCGGATGCGTTTGACCTGATCGGCGTCGAGCGTACCGTAGCCTGGCGTATTCTTTGCGATGGCAGAGAGCATCCCCTCGTGCCAGCACAGCACCCGTACCTCGACCGGCTTGCCGTTGTTGTACTTGCCGGCCGCAACATCTCTCAGCAAATCCCCCCAGGTCGGACCGCGAGGCCAGGTGTGGCCCTTGCGTTCCAGTTCCATGGCCGGGTCGAAGCCCCAGCAAATGATTTCCACACTGTGCTTGGCCTGTCGGATGTCGTGCAGGATACGGGAAAAACCTTCTTCACCGCAGATCAATACTTCAAGCTGGTTGGCGTGATAGATCGGAGAGTTGCTGTCTTCTTTGCACTCCAGCAGCCATTGTGCCGTTGCGGTAGCACTACGTTTGCGCAGGTCGATGGGAACGCTGCCTGGGTGGTAGGTCTGTGTCATGGAGATGATCCGGGAAGGGAAATGGTTCAGGCGCCTGCATGGCGCAGGCGGCTCTCTGTGTCCGCTTCTGTGCTGCGGTAGCCCGAGGCCGCCAGCTGTTGGTCCAGTGCACTGATCTGCTCGTGGACCGGTAAATCAAAGCGGTAGCCATTGGGGAGCTTGACCGAGTAGTTGTCGTCGCCCGGTTGATGGCCTTCGATCCGCAATCGCCCGGCCGCGTCAGTGACGCCCACGGCGATCTGCGCCCCCTGGTTGAAGAGCGTGTAGGGTTGCTGTGCCAGCGGCCTTCCATCGCGCGCATGACTGCGCAGGCGGACCATCAAACTGGCGCTGTGCTGCAGTTCTTCGTAAGTGGTCGGCGGCGGGATATCGGGCGGCGGGCAATTCGCCGGGCCCAGTACATGATGTGTGGCCGCCTGCTGGCGCCATTCTCCGGGAGTACCGTGCTCGATCATGTCGGCATTCCAGCGGCTGAAGCTGCCCCCGCCGCTGACCTCCGTGTTCTCGCGCGAACGGATACTGATCTTGGGCGCCTGCAGGATGATCTCTTCGCTGGCCTCCAGCAGAATGCGCCGCGCGGCAGAGAGGTCGATATGTTCTTCGTGGGCCTGTACCTTGATGCTGCCTTTGCCGCTGATCAGCTTCATGTGCTTGGCCGCAAAAGCCGCCAACATCTCGCCGGCCCGCATCAGGAGGCTGCGCCCTGTGCTGACCTGGGTATTGGCCTGGCTGACCATGTCGATGTGTTGCGCTGCGCCCAACACCATGGTGTCCTGGCTCGTGATGCTCACGCCCGCCGGTGCGTCCACGGCGACCATGGGCGTCTCGGTGCGCACTGCTTCGCTGCTGGGATCGCCCGCATCCCAGGCCTGCAGTTGGCTGCTGATGCGCTCCAGCTGGGCCAGATCGGTTGCCTCGGCGTGATGCCTGGCGGCATCCTGGCTCAGGCGCTGCGCCAGCTCTTGCAGATCGCGCAGTGTCTCCAGCAGGACGGCACGCTCCAGGATGCGACCGCGTCCTCGGTCCTGGCGTTGCGCGGTGATCAGGACGCCCTTGCCGGCACGCAGCACGCCGTGTCCGTCAGTTCTGGTTTCCACGCCCTCGCCACGATCATTGCCTTGGCCGTCGTGGCGTGGTTCGGTCAGATAGCCCAGGTTGATCTGGCTGTGCTGGTGTTCGCTGGCCAATTGCGTGCTGATCTGGCCGGGGGTGTCATCCAGGCGCAACTGGTTGTAGCGCGGGCCGTCTATCTCCTTGGACTTGATGCCGGACAGGAAGCGGTTGCCCGGCAAACCGCCTGCGTGGCTGAAGCGCGCCGGCAGGTTGAGGCCGTTGTGCAGGACCCCGGCGACGAACATCTTGTCCGGATCGCCACCGAGAAAATCGATCAGTACTTCCATGCCGACCCGGGGCACGGCGTCGTGTCCATAGCCTGCCCCGGCCCAGGCGCTCGATACGCGCACGAAGGCGCTGTCCTGGTCATGGCCGCTGGTGCCCGCACCTTGGGCATGGGCGTGGTCTTCCGCTTGCAGGCCCTGCAACTGCACCTTGATGCGTCCCAAGGCGTCGCAGTACACCTCTTCCTGTGCCGGCCCCACCACCAGCGCCGTGATCGGATGCACGGCAGGCAGATGCCGGCGCGGATCGTAATGCGGGGTCAGCGAGGCAGTACGCCGCACGCAGGTGAGGCGATTGTGATAGCGCAGATCGCTTGTACCTTGCGGTGCTCCGGCTTGCCACTGGAGTTCCGGCAAGAGTCGGTGGATGGAAGCCTGCAAGACCTTGGGGAAATTGTTTTCGGCGCGCTGCTGCAGCGAGGTGACGATGAATTCGCGCTGCGAGGCATTCCGGTAGCGCATATCGGGGTGCCGTTCCAGAACGAACCAGTGCCCTACCGCCAGGTCGCGCACACTGCCACTGGCCTGGAAGGATTCGCAACGGCCTTCGTGCGCCAACATGCGTGCATCGGCCAGGCGTACCTGGTCCAGCAGGTTCTCTGCCACATGGGGTGCCTCGATGAAGCGATCGGTGATGGCCAGGCCGAGTTCGGTGCCGGCCCTTCCCTGGTCCACGATGCCATGGCTGACCACGTCATCGATGCGTACCGATTTATAGTCCCAGCTGGCGCGTTGCACGCTGGCCGGTGAGAGGCTGCGTTCGCAACTCCATGCGCTGATGGTGTCGCGTTCTTCGGTGGCGCCGTCGCGGTGATAACGCACGTTGGCCGCGCTGGCTTGCGGCAGCAGCGCCACCTGGTCGCAGAACACCAGGGTGTGAGCTGGCGTGGTTGAGGTGTCGATACCGTCCGACGCCTGGGGTGTGGCGATGTACCAGGTGATACCCTCGCGCCGGCAAAGCCGTTCGATGAAGTGCGCATCTGACTCGTTGAATTGATGGCTGATCTCGCGGATCGGATAGCGCGCATCGTCGAGCCGATCGAGGTCGAACGAAAAGGCACTGGCCAGCACAGGACTTCGCTGGCGCCATTCGCGCAGCATGATCTCAAGGATGCTCGGTACGTTCTTGCCGCGGAAGACGCGCGTGTTGACCCGTTCCCTCATCACCGAGAGCGCATCACGCAGCGTCAACTGATAGACCCGCAGCGCCCCATCGGCATGGCCGGCCCGCGCATCGGTGATCAAGCCATTGATATGGTGCAGGCCGCCGCGGTCGGTCACCATCTCTACGCCGATCGGCTGCCCCAGCAGTTCTTGCAGGGGCAGATCGGGATCGATGGACAGGCAAGTCAGCTGTCCTTCCAGTCCCTCCAGCAGCGCTTCGCGCAGCTCTACCCGTTGCACCAGCAGTTGTTGGGAGAAATGGGTTTCACGCTGGCTCCAGCGCAATCGGAGGGGACGATATTGCTGGGTCAGGATGGCCTGGGTGAAGGCCGTCGTGACTGTCGAGAGGTCGTCGGTCATGGCGGGTACCGGAACAATGAAGGCGGGTTGAGCAAGCCGCAAAGCATAAGTACGCCGATCCACAGGGAAAGCGATGAGCCCGATAAAGACCAGGTTTCCCGATTTTCTTGTGTATATTTTTAGAAAAATATCGATAATTACCGCAAGACCATTTTTCTCCCATCCCCAACAGCATGGACACAACGCGCATCGACAAATGGTGCTGGGCTGCACGCTTCTTCAAGACGCGTTCGCAGGCCACCGAAGCCGTGGAGCGCGGCCGCATCAAGCTCAACGGCGAACGCACCAAGCCCGCCCACAACGTCAGGAATGGCGACCGGCTGGACATCGACAACGGTTCCACCGAGTGGGAGGTGCTGGTTACCGGCATCGCCGACAAGCGCGGCTCGGCCGCCATTGCCGCGACCCTCTATCAGGAAAGTGAAAAGAGCATCGCGCGCCGTGCCGCCCAGGCCGAGCGTCATCGTCTCTTCCGCGAACCCTCGGCCGAGATCAAGGGGCGACCGACCAAGCGCGACCGTCGTCTGCTGGATCGATCCTCCTCCTGAGCAGGTGACAGCGCCACCGCAGCGCAGGCTCGTTGTAAGATGAGGACCGGTTTTTGTGGCCCGTCTTTTCTCCAACCCAGGTGCAAAGGTGCAGATGTCTCAGGTGGTTTCTTCCGAATCGACGCAGCCCGTTCCGGTGACGCGGCCGCTCCGCAAGGAGTGCCCGCCCGGCGCCTGCGACTGCCAGCGCGAAGCCCTGCTGGAATGCCTGCACGCCCCCGAGGCTCGCGTGCTGTGGCTGACCCGCGAAGAAGAAAAGCGCCTGATCGAACGCATCACCCGCATCGCCACCTATGACGAGCTGCTGCACGTGCGCAGCCTCATGCGCAAGAACCTCGGCATCCACCTGCACATCAGCCCCGGTCCCAACGAAGTGCGCACCGTGCGCGGCCTGCAGATCCACCTGGCCGAGCAGCCCGGCCTGTGCCGCAAGACCCGCGACACCATCCCGGCGGCCATTCGCAAGTGCCTGGAAAACAACCCCACCATCGTCTACGCCCTGCTCGATGCCCATGACCTGCTGGGCAGCGCCAGTCCCCCTGCCGAGTCCGCCTGAAGGCTTGCCGCCAGGAAAAATCCCTGCGGCAAGCCGGCCCGATTTTTTGTTTGACATTTGCGGCGCGATGAATAATAGTACGATCGTTCGAATAAATTCTGCATGAAGAATAATTCATGTCGAATCCATCAGGGCACAAGACAGCGGACCCCGAGCCGCGCCCGTCGAACCGGTTCCTTCCCGCCGCCGCCTGCGGCGGATATCAAAGAGACAACGATGACTGAGACAAGCAAGGTGACCACCGCGCCCGCCCGGCCCAAGTTCCTGCGCAAGGGCGAGCAGACCCGCGCCGCCATCCTCGATGTGGCGCTGGAGCTGGCCAGCCGCGATGGCCTGGAAGGGCTCACCATCGGCCTGCTGGCCGAGAAGATGAAGATGAGCAAGTCCGGCGTCTTTGCTCATTTCGGCTCGCGCGAGGATTTGCAGATCGAGGTCGTGCGCCTGTACCACAACCGTTTCGAGCAGGATGTGTTCTATCCCTCCATCAAGGAGCCGCGCGGCCTGCCGCGCCTGGAAGGCATGTTCGCGCGCTGGATCAAGCAGGTCACGGTGGAAATCGCTCTGGGCTGCATCTACATCAGCGGCGCGGTCGAGTACGACGACCGCCCCGGCGCCATCCGCGATCACCTCGTGGCCATGGTCCAGGCCTGGCGCGATGCGCTGGAACGCTGCATCAAGCAGGCCATGGAAGCCGGCCACCTGCGCACCGACATCGAGGTCAGCCAGATGGTCTATGAAATGTATGGCCTGATCCTGGCCCTGCATCACGATGCGCGCTTCCTGCATATCCCAGGCAGTGTCGAACGTGCCGAGGCCAGCTTCCGTCGCCTCATCGACAGCTATCGTCCGCAGGGCAGCCACAGCAAGAGCGGCAGCGCGACCACGTCCAAGAATTCCAAATCGGCTGCCAGGAAGGCAGCGTAACCCGTCCGGAGACATTCATGCCCCAATACAACGCCCCCTTGCGCGACATGCAGTTCGTGCTGCACGAGCTGCTCAATGTCGAGGAAGTGTTCAAGGAACTGCCGCCCCACGCCGACACCAACCGTGAACTGGTGGATCAGGTGCTGGAAGAGGGCGGCAAGTTTGCCTCGCAGGTCCTGTTCCCGCTGAACCATTCGGGTGACCGCGAGGGCTGTCACTACGATCGCGAGAGCAAGGCCGTGACCACGCCCAAGGGTTTCAAGCAAGCCTACCAGCAATACGTGCAAGCCGGCTGGGCGGCGCTGTCCTGCGATCCGGAATTCGGCGGCCAGGGCCTGCCGCTGACGATCAACAACTCCTTCTACGAGATGCTGAACTCGTCCAACCAGGCCTGGACCATGTATCCCGGCCTGTCGCATGGCGCCTACGAGTGCCTGCATGCGCACGGTTCGGACGAACAGAAGCAGCTCTACCTGCCCAAGCTGGTCTCGGGCGAATGGACCGGCACCATGTGCCTGACCGAAGCGCACTGCGGCACCGACCTGGGCCTCTTGCGCAGCAAGGCCGAGCCGCAGGCTGACGGTTCCTACAAGATCACCGGCAACAAGATTTTCATCTCCGCCGGAGAAAACGACGTTTCCGACAATATCGTTCACCTGGTGTTGGCGCGATTGCCCGATGCACCGGAAGGTTCGAAAGGAATTTCACTTTTCCTGGTTCCCAAGTTTTTGCCCAATGCCGACGGCTCGCTGGGCGCGCGCAACCCGATCTTCTGCGGCGCCATCGAAGAGAAGATGGGCATCCACGGCAATGCCACCTGCCAGATGAACCTGGACGGCGCTACCGGCTGGCTGATCGGCCAGCCGCACAAGGGCCTGCAGGCCATGTTCGTCTTCATGAATGCAGCCCGCCTGGGCGTGGGCATGCAGGGACTGGGCCTGACCGAAGTGGCTTACCAGAACGCCCTGGTCTACGCCAAGGACCGCCTGCAGATGCGTAGCCTGTCCGGCATCAAGGCGGCCGACAAGCCGGCTGACCCGATCATCGTGCATCCCGATGTGCGCCGCATGCTGCTGACCGCCAAGGCGTTTGCCGAAGGTGGCCGTGCCTTTACCTCCTATGTCGCCCTGGAGCTGGACAAGGAACTGACCCATCCGGACGAGCAGGTGCGCAAGGACGCCGCCGACATCGTGGCCCTGCTGACCCCGGTGGTGAAAGCCTTCCTGACCGACAACGCCTGGATGGCCACCTCCGAGTGCCTGCAGGTCTATGGCGGCCACGGCTACATCGCCGAATGGGGCATGGAGCAATACGTGCGCGATGCCCGCATCAACATGATTTATGAAGGGACCAACACCATCCAGTCGCTGGACCTGCTGGGTCGCAAGATCCTGATGGACAACGGCGCCAAGCTGAAGAAATTCGGCGCGCAGATCCAGGCCTTCGTGGAAGAGCACGGCACAGATGAATCCATGTCTGAATTCATCACCCCGCTGGCCGACATCGGCGACAAGGTCACCAAGTTGACCATGGAAATCGGCATGAAGTCCTTCGCCAACCAGGATGAAGCCGGTGCGGCTGCCGTACCTTACCTGCGCGTGGTGGGCCACCTGGTGTTCTCCTACCTGTTCGCCCGCATGGCCAAGATCGCGCTGGAAAAGCAGGACAGTGGCGACAGCTTCTATACCGCCAAGCTGGCCACGGCGCGCTTCTACTTCGCGCGCCTGCTGCCGGAAACCGCGATGCTGATCCGCCAGGCCCGTTCGGGCGCCGGCAACCTGATGGCGCTGGACGCAGCGTTGTTCTGACCGCAACACCATGCCGTGTGCGGGCTGCCGGCCTGCACGCGGCGTTAATCCACCGCAATATGGGCCGCCATGGCGTCACGTGGACGTCACTGCGGCAGGGCATGCTGAGAGCCGCCGCCTTGCAAGGGACAAAGAGCGTACAGTAGTTGCTCGTCCCAGCGGCGCAGCACCTTGCCAGGCCCGAATTCATGTTTCATGTTTGCAGCACCAGCAAAGGAGATTTGCGTGTCCAATTTCATCGTCAAAAAAGTGGCCGTGCTCGGCGCGGGCGTCATGGGGGCGCAGATTGCCGCCCACTGCATCAATGCCCGCGTGCCGGTCGTGCTGTTCGACCTGCCGGCCAAGGAAGGCCCGAAGAACGGCATCGTGCAACGCGCCATCGAGAACCTCAAGAAGCTCAGCCCCGCACCGCTGGGCAACAAGGATGACGCGGCCCTGATCCAGGTCGCCAACTACGAGGATGACCTGGCCGTGCTGGAAGGCTGCGACCTCATCATCGAAGCCATCGCCGAGCGCATGGACTGGAAGCATGACCTCTACAAGAAGGTCGCCCCGCACATCGGCCCCAAGGCCATCTTCGCCTCCAATACCTCGGGCCTGTCGATCAATGCCCTCTCCGAAGGTTTCGATGCCGGCCTGAAGGCGCGCTTCTGCGGCGTGCACTTCTTCAACCCGCCGCGCTACATGCACCTGGTCGAACTGATCCCGACCCAATCGACCGAACCGCACATCCTCGACCAGCTCGAAGCCTTCCTCACCACGACGCTGGGCAAGGGCGTGGTGCGAGCCTTCGACACCCCCAACTTCGTGGCCAACCGCGTGGGCGTGTTCGGCATCCTGGCCACCATCATCGAAGCCGAGAAGTATGGTCTCTCGGTTGATGTGGTCGATGACCTGACCGGTGCCAAGCTGGGCCGTGCCAAGTCCGGTACCTTCCGCACCGCCGACGTGGTGGGCCTGGATACCATGGGCCACGTCATCAGGACCATGCAGGACAACCTGAAGGATGATCCCTTCTTCTCCTCCTATGCCACCCCGCCGCTGCTGGCCAAGCTGGTCGAGCAGGGCGCACTGGGCCAGAAGAGCGGTGCCGGTTTCTACAAGAAGGTGGGCAAGGATATTCTGCGCATCGATCCGGCCAAGGGCGATTACGTCCCGGGCGGTGCCAAGGCCGATGACATCATCGCCCGCATCCTCAAGGAAAAGGATCCGGTCAAGCGCATGAAGGCGCTGCATGATTCGACCAATCCGCAAGGCCAGTTCCTGTGGGCCATCTTCCGCGATGCCTTCCACTACATCGCCGTGCACCTGGAATCGGTGGCCGACAACGCACGCGACCTCGACTTCGCCATGCGCTGGGGCTTCGGCTGGAGCGTCGGTCCCTTCGAGACCTGGCAAGCCGCCGGCTGGAAGCAGATCGCGCAATGGGTCAAGGAAGACATCGATGCAGGCAAGGCACTGTCGAGCGCACCGCTGCCCGACTGGGTCTTCGATGGCCGTGACGGCGTGCATTCGGAGAAGGGTTCCTGGTCGCCCTCCAAGAAGGCTGACGTGGCCCGTTCCGAACTGCCGGTTTATCAGCGCCAAGCCTTCCGTGCCCCGCTGGTGGGCGAGGGTGCAGCCGATGGCAAGAGCGCCGGCACCACCTTCTTCGAAGACGAATCGGTACGCATCTGGCACCAGAATGACGATGTGCTGATCCTGTCCTTCAAGACCAAGATGCACGTGATCGGCCAGGGCGTGATCGATGGCATGAACAAGGCCGTCACCGAAGCCGAACAGAACTTCAAGGGCCTGGTGATCTGGCATCCGGATTCAGCCGAAGGCGGCGCCTTCTCGGCCGGCGCCGACCTGCAATCGATGCTGCCGCTGTTCATGTCCGGTGGCGTCAAGGCCATCGAGCCGGTGGTGCACCAGCTGCAGCAGGCGCACCAGCGCCTGAAGTACGCCAGCGTGCCGGTGATCGCCGCGGTGGCCGGCCTGGCCCTGGGCGGTGGCTGCGAATTGCTGCTGCATACCGCCAAGCGCGTGGTCTCCATCGAGTCCTATATCGGCCTGGTGGAAGTGGGCGTGGGCCTGATCCCTGCCGGGGGCGGCCTCAAGGAAGCCGCCGTGCGCGCTGCCCGCGAAGCCAAGGGCAACGACATCCTGCAGTTCCTGAAGGAATACATGCTGGCGGCAGCCACTGCCAACGTCTCCAAGTCCGCACTGGAAGCGCGCAAGCTGGGCTACCTGCGCGAGGACGACGTGATCGTCTTCAACCCCTATGAATTGCTGCACGTGGCCAAGGTCGAGGCGCGTGCGCTGTTCGACGCCGGCTACCGTCCGCAGCTGCCGCCGCAGGTGCCGGTGATCGGCCGCAACGGTCTGGCCACCATCATGGCGCAGCTGGTCAACATGCGTGATGGCGGTTTCATCTCGGCCCACGACTTCAAGCTGGGCAAGATGATCGCCGAGACCGTCGCCGGTGGCGAGGTGGAAGAAGGCAGCATCGTCAATGAACAATGGCTGCTCGACATCGAGCGCAAGTTCTTCATGGAGCTGCTCAACCACCCCAAGACCCAGGAACGCATCATGGGCATGATGCAAACCGGCAAGCCTGTGCGCAATTAATGAAACCTCTCTCCCCCCTGAAGGGGAGGGAGAGTCCAAGGAGATTTGGTAATGAGCAAACAACTGCAAGACGCCTACATCGTCGCCGCCACCCGCACCCCCATCGGCAAGGCGCCGCGTGGCATGTTCAAGAACACCCGCCCGGATGACCTGCTGGTGCGTGCCATCCAGTCCGCCGTCGCACAAGTGCCGGGCCTGGACCCCAAGCTGATCGAGGACGCCATCGTTGGCTGCTCCTTCCCCGAAGGTGCACAGGGCCTCAACATGGCGCGCAATGCCGTGCTGCTGGCCGGCCTGCCCAATACCATCGGCGGTGTCACCATCAACCGCTACTGCGCCTCCGGCATCACCGCCATCGCCATGGCCGCCGACCGCATCCGCGTCGGCGAGGCCGATGTGATGATCGCGGCCGGTGCTGAATCGATGTCGATGGTGCCGATGATGGGCTTCCATCCTTCCATCAACATCAATGCCTTCAAGGATGAGAACGTTGGCATGGCCTATGGCATGGGCCTGACCGCCGAGAAGGTGGCGCAGCAGTGGAAGGTCTCGCGTGAAGCCCAGGACGAGTTCTCGCTGGCCTCGCACCAGAAGGCCATCGCCGCCCAGCAGGCCGGTGAATTTGCTGACGAGATGACCTCGGTCGAGATCGTCGAGCGCTTCCCTAATCTCGCCACCGGCGAGATCGACATCAAGACCCGGACCGTCGCCCTGGACGAAGGTCCGCGTGCCGATTCCAACCTGGCCGCGCTGGCCAAGCTCAAGCCCGTCTTCGCCGCCAAGGGCAGCGTCACTGCGGGCAACAGCTCGCAGACCTCCGATGGCGCAGGTGCGCTGATCATCGTCTCGGAAAAGATCTTGAAGCAATTCAACCTGACCCCGCTGGCGCGCTTCGTCTCCTTCGCCGTGCGCGGCGTGCCTCCGGAAATCATGGGCATCGGTCCGAAGGAAGCGATTCCTGCGGCTCTCAAGGCCGGTGGCCTGACCCAGGACCAGATCGACTGGATCGAACTGAACGAAGCCTTCGCTGCGCAAGCATTGGCCGTCATCGGCGACCTGGGCCTCGACCCGAGCAAGGTCAACCCCATGGGTGGCGCGATTGCTTTGGGCCACCCGCTGGGCGCCACCGGTGCCATCCGTGCTGCCACCACCATCCATGCACTGCGCCGCAAGAACCTGAAGTACGGCATGGTGACCATGTGCGTGGGTACCGGCATGGGTGCCGCGGGCATTTTCGAACGCGTCTGATCCGCGCCCGCAAGGCCTGATGCAAAAGCCGCACTGCGCATGCCGTGCGGCTTTTTTCATGAACCTTATAAATCATTTATAACATTCAAGGAGACCTGTGCAGATGGATATCCAGCTCACCAAGGCCGATGGCATCCTGACCATCCACTTCGACCGCGAAGACAAGAAGAACGCCATCACCGCCGCCATGTACCAGCAACTGGCCGATGCCCTGAAGGAAGCCGAGACCGACAACGCGGTGCGGGTCATCCTCTTCACCGGCAAGCCCAAATCCTTTTCGGCCGGCAATGACCTGGAAGACTTCCTGAAGAATCCGCCCAAGACCCAGGATGCACCGGTATTCCAGTTCCTGTGGCAGATCAGCCATGCCAGCAAGCCTATCGTGGCTGCCGTCTCGGGCGTGGCCGTGGGTATCGGTACCACGCTGCTGCTGCATTGCGATCTGGTGTATGCCGCCGACAATGCCAAATTCTCGATGCCCTTCACGCAACTGGGTTTGTGCCCGGAGGCCGCTTCCTCTCTGCTGTTGCCGCATATCGCCGGTTACCAGCGCGCCGCCGAAAAACTCTTGCTGGGCGAAGCCTTCGGCGCAGACGAAGCCTGCCAGATGGGCATGGTCAATCGCGTACTGCCGCTGGAAGAGTTGCTGCCCTATGCGCAGCAGCAAGTGGACAAGCTGGCGGCGCTGCCGGCAGCGTCGATCCGGGTAACCAAGCAGTTGATGAAAAAAAACCGGGTGATAGCGACCGAACAGCAGATGGTGGCCGAGATCGAGCACTTCTCGCGCATGCTCACGGCACCGGAGGCCAAGGAAGCCTTCACCGCTTTCTTCGAGAAGCGCAAGCCGGATTTCAGGCAATTTGGCTGAAGCCAATGCCGTTTCCTGCGAATGTTGCCGTGCAGCCGCCATCAAGATGGGCGCTACCACGGCACCGCCAGGAAGATCAGTCGAAGAATACCTGCACCTTCATCAGGCTATCGGCACCGGAGGTCACCGAACACATGCGACCGACCTCGTCGATGGGCATGATGGACCCTTGCATCAATTCCACCGTCTTGTTCACCTTGGCTTCCGAGTAGGCGGGAACGATCTTGCCTACCTCATCGGCGGTTGTCTCTCCCCGGATGTTCTGGGGAGCGCATTTTTGGGGGGCGCGGTGGGTGCCGGGAATTCTTTGTCCGGTCACGAATCCGGCAATTCAGTCGGGCTGAGGTCGGGGCGTTCTTTCTGCAGAACCGTGGCAGTAACCGAGCCTTGCAGCGAGCATGAAACGCGCGTGGCAAGTTTGTTGTTTTCCATGCTTTCGACGATGAAGGCGCGCTCGATCGTGTTTTTCCGAGGGACGCTGCTGGCAGCAGTATTGATGGCACGCCAATCGCCGCTTCCCGTTTTCAATTCCGTGCGGGCGTAGTCCGTTTCGACGCGCTGCAGACGACCGGCGTCTTTGATCATCGGACGCAATTTGGTCATGACCTCTTCAACCGTGCCGTCGACGATGAATCCCCAGTAGTAATAGCGTCCCATTTCCTTGAGATCGGTGATCTCGTCGAAATACCCCAGCAGCTTCATGCTGCCTACGGTGACGGGGACCGTGAAATCGATCTGGTTGGCAGGCGCCGTTTTGCGGTCCTGCACCTTTATCCAGGCGATCTCACCTTGTCGTTGCAGTGTCGAAAATGCCTGACTTGCAGCAGCATCCTGCGCCAGGACGCTGAAGAAGCGGCTATCGCAGCCTGTGAATTCCCGCATCGTCTGCTCGGCGATCTGCGCCGAGGCTGGCAAGGCCGTCAGGACGATACTGGCGAGCAGGACTGTACGCACCCATGGGGCGCAGCGTTCAGGTTTCATCTTGGTTTTCCCCTGTCTGGATTGGACCGTTGTGTGGCGTCTTCGCTATCAGTCGGCAAGGCATCTTGAGACCCCTTCATCCCCAGTGGCAGCTCCGTCGGAATGCCTGCATTGCCGAATGGCAATATGTTAGTTGATGTTAAGTATTTTTTGTTGATTTTCTTAATTTGCAGGAGGCATCATCCTGTCCGTCGCGCCGTTGCTGCGCAGACCGCAAGGCCATCGCGAGCATTAATCCAGGCTTAATGCTGCGTTCAATGAGCATTAATCCCCTTGCAGGTCAGCAGCGCCATAATCGGTCCCTCCTGTTGTGGTCTGGCCATGGTTCATCCCCGCTCAGGCTACCCACCTCCGATGGAGCCCCCGATGCAACTGACGTCGTACTGGCTGGACACCTCCCCTCCCTTCATTACCACCCACACCACCTTGCCCGACGATGGCTGCGACGTGCTGGTCGTCGGTGGCGGCATCACCGGTTCGGCTGCGGCGCTGGCACTGGCGCGCAAGGGCGCCAGGGTGGTGGTGTGTGAAGCCGGTATCGTCGGCGGCGCCGCTTCCGGACGCAACGGTGGCATGTGCAACAACGGCTTCGCGCAGGACTACGCCGCGCTGTCACAGCGTCTGGGAACGGAATGGGCCAACCGGCTCTATCGAGCCTTCGATGCCGGTGTCGATACCGTGGAACGGCTGGTGCGCGAGGAATCCATCGACTGCAGTTTTGCCCGTTACGGCAAGCTCAAGCTGGCGGCCAAGCCCGAGCACGTCGACAAGCTGGCGCGCAGCCAGGCCCTGCTGGCAGCCAACGTGGATCCCGACACGCGTCTGCTCAGCCGGTCCGAGCTGAGCAAGGAGCTGGGCAGCGATCGCTACTACGGCGGCCTGCTGATGGAAAAAAGCGCCGGCATGCACGTGGGCCGCTATGTGCGCGGCCTGGCCCATGCCGCCCAGCGGCGCGGTGCGATCTACCTCGAACATACGCCCGTGCTCGGCCTGAAGGCGCAAGGTGGCCATTATCAGGTACGGACGCCGACGGGCAGTCTGCGCGCCGGCCAGGTGCTGCTGGCCAGCGGCATTTCCCAGGTCGGACCGTTCGGCTGGATACGCCGCCGCATTGTCCCCGTCGGCGCTTTCCTGATCGTCACGGAACCCTTGCCGACTGCATTGCTGGACCAATTGCTGCCGACACGGCGCATGTACACGGATACCAGGAATTTCGTCAATTATTTCCGGGTGACACCGGACAATCGCCTGCTCTTCGGCGGACGCGCGCGCTTCGCGGTTTCCAATCCGCAGTCCGATGCCAGGAGCGGCGAGATCCTCCGAACCCAGATGCTGAACGTCTTTCCGCAACTGGGGTCGGTACGCATCGATTACTGCTGGGGCGGCATGGTCGACATGACGGTCGACCGCCTGCCGCGTGCCGGCCAGCGCGATGGGTTGTTCTACGCAATGGGCTACAGCGGGCATGGCACCCACATGGCCAGCCTCATGGGGACCTTGATGGCCGAGGTCATGGAAGGCAGGGCAGACCTCAATCCGTGGAAAGATCTGGACTGGCCTGCCATTCCCGGTCACCTGGGCAAGCCCTGGTTCCTGCCCCTGGTCGGTGCCTGGTATCGACTCAAGGACTGGCTGCAGTGAAGTTTGCCGGGTTCACGACGAGTCGATTGCGGCCCGCGCGCTTGGCGTCATACAGCGCCGCATCGGCCATTGCCAGCAAGCTTTCCAACGCCAGTGCCGGCGTCGAGTAGAGACTGACGCCCACGCTCAGGCTCACCGCATCAGGCGTGGGCACCCCCTTGCGCGCCACGTGGGCGAAGGCTTCCCGCAGTTGTTCTCCCAGATGCGCCACTTGCTCCGGGCGAACATCCCGCAACACGATCACGAACTCATCCCCACCCAGCCGAGCGGCCAGCGCATCCTCGGGCAGCACCTCGCGCAGCAGGGTGCTCAGGGCTTCCAGCAGCTTGTCACCGGCGGCATGACCGTGCAGGTCGTTGACCTGCTTGAAGTTGTCGATGTCGATGAGCAGCAGCGCGCCCGGATGCGCCTGGCTGGCTTGCGCCAGCAGCGCCGGAGCCCGTGCCAGCAGCGCCCGCCGGTTCAGCAGTCCGGTCAGGGGATCGCGCGCGGCCAGTTGGCCCATGTGCTCTTCGCGGCGATGACGCTCGGTGCCGGTCATCGACAATGCGATCAGCATCACCGCCATCGAGCCCTCCACCAGCGAGACCTGGATCAGCACGCCGCCAAAGGCCGCCAGATCCACAAAAGCACCCAATGCCAGCGCCCAGACCGCCTTGGCCACGTAGAACAAGCCGTGGATCAGCAGGACGAAGCGCAGCTGCACCGCACCTACGCTGAGCGAGGCACCATGGGGCCGGAGCAGCAAGCTGGCGCGCAAGGTGAGGGCGGCGATCATCAGCGATTGCAGGCCCAGCATCACGCGTGACCACCAGGCATGCGCAGGCAGCAACAGCATCAGCACCCACAGCAGCGCGATGAGCCACCAGCCGCGTGAAACGCGGGATCGCGTGAACCAGGCCACGCCCGCCAGGAAGCAGGCGTGCGCGGCGATCAGCAAGCCGTTGGCGAACCAGATACCGACCAGCAGATAGCCCCGCGAGCGCAACAGCGCCAGGAAGGAGCCGATGGTGATGATGGCAAAACCGCTGCTCCATAGCAGCAGCGAGCGTTCTCTGACGCTGTTCCATTCGATGGCCAGATAGAGCGAAGCCGACGCCGCCAGCGCGATGGTGAGGATGAGCAGAGTGGAGGGATCGAGAGCCATGACAGAAGCAGCGCCAGTTTGCCGCGCAATAGATACGGCTCCATTTTAGCCTTCCGGCGGGCTGCCTCCTCAGATGCTTCCGAAGGATTTGTTGCTGTTGTGAAACTCAGGGCGTCGCAGCGCCTCCCGCCGAGCTTTGCGGCGCTGCGTCGGGCGCAGCCGTGGCGGCTCCCTCGGTACCTTGTTGCGGCGAGAGTTGCGGCAGTTTTTTGTGAATCAGGGGTAAGTCCTGACGTTCGCTGCCATCGGGCATGACGGCCTGTTCGGCCGATAACCAGTTGCCGTTGTCTTGGGCCATGCAGTTTCTCCAGGTTGTGAAAGGGGATCAGCAAGGTCGCAGCTTGTCTCTTTCGCGCCAACAACTCGTTGATACATCTCAATGGCCCCATTGTTTTGACAAGAATTCTTCTTATTCATTGGATAATACCCCGCAGCCGCTGCGGGCTCCCTCGGGACAGGGACGCCTCCGATCCTGCCACGCCTTTCGGCGGGCAGCGCAGCCGGGCATGACGGGATGGAGATGTGAGCGAACTGAAGACAGAAACCGGCGTCGGCGACCAAGCGTCCCGGCCTGCATTGCGAGAACTGATTCGCGCGGACCAACTGACGGCGGCCCGCCACACGGTCATGCTGTCGATCCCGGTGGCTTTCGTGCTGAGCGCCATCTCGACTTTCGTCGCCTGGCATTCCGGCAAGCTCTGGATCGCCCTGGCGTGGCTGGCCTGCGCCACGCTGGTCAACCTGGTGCGTATCCCGCTGTGCCGCCTCTCACCGCAGCGCGTGGCGCAACTGGTGCCGTGGATGCAGCCGCGCGGCGCGATCCTCGGCCAAGGCGACGTGGTGGAATTGAACCTGCGCCTGCACTGGATCCTGGCGCTGGTCTCCGGCTTCGCCTGGGCCGGCATGCCCTGGCTGAGCGAGGGCTACACCACGCCCGAAACGCTTTTCTATCTCACCTGCGTGTGCGGCATCACGGCCGGTGCCGTCACCCACGGCTTCGCCTTTGCCCGCATCCCCATCAGCTTCATCACGCCGCCGCTGTTGTCGGTGATCTTCTGCCTGTCCGTCTTCAATCGCAATCCGACCCGGCTGGCGCTGGCCGCGACGGCCGTGATCTACCTGGCCGGCCTGATTCGCGGCGCCCGCGTGGGCGAGCGCATGTTTGCGCGCGCCTGCGCCCTCAAGAATGAGGCCACCACCGCCAACCAGGCCCTGGCCGTGGCCCATGAAGACCTGCGCCAGTTTGCCGCGCGCATGCAGTACCAGGCCGAACACGATCTGCTGACCGGCCTGCTGGACCGCGCCGGCTTCATGCGGGTCGCCGCGCAGGTGCTGGCGCGTCAGCCGCACCGACAGTGCCTGATGTTCCTTGACCTGGATGGTTTCAAGGTCATCAACGACGCCTATGGCCATGAGGCGGGGGACCAGGTGCTCATCGAAGTGGCACGGCGCCTGCAGTCCTGTCTGCCCGAGAGCGCGACGCTGGCGCGCCTGGCGGGTGACGAATTCGTGATTCTCTACCCGCTGACCGCCCGGGCAGAGTCGCCGGAGCAGCTGGCGCAGCGCCTCATCACGGCGATCCGCCAGCCGTTCGCACGACTGGCCCATCGCCACATCGGCCTGAGCGTGGGGATCTACCTCTCGCGCGGCGATGATATCAACGAGATGCTGGTCTGTTCGGATGCCGCCATGTATGAGGCCAAGCGCCGTGGCCGCAATCAGTATCAGGTCTTCAACGCGGCGCTGGATGCGCATCTGCAGATGAAGCGCGATGTCGAGCGCGATCTGGCCCAGGCGCTGGCCGATGGCGAACTGCAGGTGTGGTTCCAGCCCATCGTTTGCGAGGACGGGCGTGCCCTGGACGGTTTCGAGGCCCTGGTGCGCTGGACCCATCGCCGCCATGGCCCGATCGCACCGCCTGACCTGATCGAGATTGCAGCGCTGGCGGGGCTGTCGGAGGAACTGCTGCGCTTCATCATGAACGAAGTGGCGCGCATGATTGCGTTCATGCAGGACACTGGTCGCAGTGACTTGCGCGTGTCGATGAATATCTCGCCGCGTGAAATGGAGCGCATCGTCATCGAGGACCTGGTGGCGGCCACCCTGAAACAGCAGAACCTGCCAGCGCACATGCTGGAAATCGAGATCACCGAAGAGACCGCGCTCGACCTTCAGGCGGCCACACAGACCCTGACGGCGCTGGCGCTGCAGGGCGTGAGCATCGCCATCGACGACTTCGGCGTGGGCTATTCCTCGCTGGGCTTCCTGCGTCAGATGCACGTCTCGCGCGTGAAGATCGACCGCAGCTTCGTCACCGGCCTGGCCGACCAGACCGAGAACCAGGCCCTGGTTTCTGCGGTGCTGCAACTGGCGGCATCGTTCGGTTTCCAGGTGGTGGCCGAAGGCGTGGAGAGCGAGCAAGACATGCAGGTCCTGCAATCCATGCACTGTCACGCGATGCAGGGACATTACTTTGCCGAACCGATGCCGGCCGAGATGGCGCGCCGACACGTGCTGGCACTGGCCCAGGTCTGAACGCGCCAGCATGGCTGCATGCGGTCTGACAAAGTTGAAGCAGATCAAGCTTTGTGCTCTCTGACCCCCTTGCGGGCAGTGCCGCAATTGAACTCACCTCCGCCTGGGGATATGCTGCGACACAGCAAGCCCGCATGAGCGCGTCCTGCCTCATGCCACCCCTTCAGGAGGACGCCATGTTTCCACCGACGCAGGCCACGCCTGCCGAGCGCTACGGTCAACTCATCCGCGATGCCCTGGGCGCGCAGCCGATGCGGGTGGCCGTGGTCCACCCCTGTTCTGCCGAGGCCTTGCAGGGCGCGCTGGAGGCGCACCAGGAAGGTCTGCTGGAACCGTTGCTGGTCGGGCCCGAAGTCAGAATACGACGTATCGCCGAGCAGGCCGGGCTGTCGCTGACGGGCTTGCAGATCGAGTGCACCGAACACAGTCATGCGGCCGCAGCCCGCGCCGTCGAGCTGGCCGTACAAGGGCGCGTGGCTGCACTCATGAAGGGCAGCCTGCACAGCGACGAACTGCTCGCAGCGGTGGTGGCGCCGGGCGCTGGTCTGCGCACCGAACGTCGCATCAGCCATGTCTATGCCATGGCCATTCCCACCTACGCCAAGCCCCTCATCATCACCGATGCCGCCATCAACATCACCCCCACGCTGGCCCACAAGCGCGACATCTGCCAGAACGCCATCGATCTGCTGCACGTGATGGGTGTGCCGCGTCCGCACGTAGCGGTGCTGGCAGCCGTGGAGACGGTCAATCCGGCCATGCCTTCCACCCTGGATGCGGCCGCCCTGACCGTGATGGCCACGCGCCACCAGATCACCGGCGCGGTGGTCGATGGCCCGCTGGCCTTTGACAACGCCATCAGTCTGCAATCGGCCAGCATCAAGCAGATCGCCTCGCCGGTGGCGGGTAGCGCCGATATCCTGCTGGTGCCCGATCTCGAAGCGGGCAACATGCTGGCCAAGCAGTTGATCTATTTGTCCCAGGCCGAGGCTGCCGGACTGGTGCTGGGCGCGCGCGTGCCGGTGATCCTGACCAGCCGTGCTGACAGCTTGCGAGTGCGCCTGGCCTCCTCGGCGCTGGCCCGTCTGTTCGCCTCGCGCAGCAAGCTGTGCGCGGTCGGCAAGGAACGCTCATGAATCGCTGGTTGCTGACCTTCAATGCCGGCTCGTCCACGATCAAGCTGGGCGTGTTCCGCCTCGATGGTCCGCGCGCCGGCAAGATCGGCCACGGACAGCTGGATCTGCATCTCTCGCCCTTGCGGCTGCGTCTGGAGATCGAAGGCGCCACATCGACCGTAGCCATCGATGCCGATCCCGTGGCATCCATGGACAAGGTACTGGAGCAGGTGCTGCACCAGCTCGAAGTCGGTCACGATCAGGGAGCATTGTGCGCGGTCGGTCATCGGGTGGTGCATGGCGGCCTGCACCTGGCGCAATCGGTGCTGCTCGATGAACGCATCGAAGCGGAGCTGCAAGCCCTGGCGCCCCTGGCACCGCTGCACCAACCGCAGAATCTGCGCCTGATCCGCGCCGTCGCGCGACTGCGGCCGGGACTGCCGCAGAGCGCGTCCTTCGATACGGCCTTCCATGCCGACCAGGATGCGCTGGCGCGCCGCTTTGCACTGCCGCGCGAGCTGCACGAGCAAGGCGTGCTGCGTTATGGCTTCCACGGCCTCTCCTACAGCTACATTGCGGCCGAACTGCGGCGCCGCCAACTGCCCGAGGCCCACGGCAATGTGGTGGTCGCGCACCTCGGCAACGGCGCCAGTCTGTGCGGTATCCAGAACGGCCGCAGCGTTGATGCCAGTACCGGCTTCTCGACCCTGGACGGCGTGCCGATGGGCACGCGTTGCGGTGCGCTCGATGCTGGCGTGCTGCTGTATCTGCTGCAGCAGGGGATGACACCGGCGGCGCTGGAAGACTTGCTGTATCACCGCTCCGGCCTGCTGGGGGTATCCGGTGTGAGCGCCGATGTACGCACCCTCCAGCAGAGTCAGGCGGCGCCTGCGCGCGAGGCGCTGGAACTGTTCGCCCTGCGCTGCGCCGGCGAGGCCGCCCGCCTGGCTGCTACCCTGCGCGGCATGGATGCCCTGGTCTTTACCGCCGGTATCGGCGAACACGACGCGCGCATGCGCGCGGCCATCTGTGCGCGTCTGGACTGGCTGGGCGTGCAGCTCGACGAGAGCGCCAATGAAAAGCACCAGGAATGTATCAGCCACCCGGCCAGCCGCGTGCGCGTGCTGGTCATTCCGACCGATGAAGAACAGGTCATTGCCGACGATGCGGCAAGACTCATACACGGGAGTACATCATGACGACCTCACACACCGGCCATGCGCCGCTCGTTGCCGAGACTGCAGAGGGCTGCGGCCCTGGCTGCGTTCCGCTGTTCTGGCCGATGATGCTGGCCAGCGCAGTGTTTCGCCAGGGTCAGGATGTGGTGGACAAGCAGCTGCGCTTTCTGGAAGAAGAAGCCAAGCTGCACGCCATCCACCATCCGCAGATGGCCACCGCTCATCAGGTGCGCCTGAAGCTGCGTACCCTGACCCTGCGCGAATATGGCAAGGCCAGTGGCGCCCACGCCGTCCCCACGCTGGTGGTGGCGCCGTATGCCGGCCATACCTCGGTGATTGCCGATTATTATCCGGGCCAGAGCCTGGTCGAAACCCTGCTCGACCATGGTGTGCCGCATGTCTTTCTGACCGACTGGCATAGTGCCAGCGAGGACATGAAGGACCTGGAGATCGACAACTATCTGGCTGACCTCTGTGTGCTCATCGATGAACTGGGCGGGCGCGCCAATCTGGTCGGACTGTGCCAGGGCGGCTGGATCTCGGCCATGATAGCCGCGCGGTTCCCGCACAAGGTGCAACGTCTGGTGCTGGCCGGCTCACCCATTGATGCCGGTGCCGGCGAGGGGCCGTTGAAGCAGATGGTGGAGCGCACGCCGATCCGCTTCTACGAGGACCTGGTACGTACCGGCGGTGGGCTCATGCGCGGCAGCTTCATGCTGCAGGGCTGGAAGAACATGCACCCCGACGAGCACTACTTCACCGAACACGTGGACCTGTTCCAGCATATCGATGATCCGGTCTACCTGGCCAAGCGCGAGACCTTCGCCGCCTGGTACGAAACCCCGATCGATCTGCCGGGACGCTGGTATCTCCAGGCCATTCGCCAGATCTTCAAGGACAACCTGCTGGCGCGCGGGCAGTTCGTTGCGCTGGGCAAGATGCTGGACCTGCGCGACATTACCTGTCCGCTCTACCTGCTGGCGGGCGAGCGGGATGACATCACCACGCCCGAGCAGGTGCTCAATGCGGCGCAACTGGTCGGTACATCCTCTGCGCACATCACGCAGCGGGTGGTGCCGGGCGGGCACATCGGTCTGTTCATGGGGGGGCGTACACTGGCCGAGGCCTGGCCGCAGATTGCACAGTGGTTGGCCGCCCCGCTGAAAACCGGTGGATAGCCACTCTCAGGCAGCAGGCAGGGTTCTCTTGCGGGCGGCGGCGGGTTTGCGCGCCGCCTTTTTGATTTCCGCGGCGGGCGGCTGATCTGCGGGAGCGGCCACTGCAATGGACGCCTTCAGAAACCACGCCAGCACCGACTCGGCCGTCTTGCCGTCAACGATGTGCGGCACGCAGCGGTAGGAAAAACTGACGCCCTCGCACAAGGCCATCAGGCCGATGGCGATCTCGCGCGGCGGTGCGGCCGGGGCGGTACCGGTCAGGTGGCAATAGGCTTCGACAAAGCGGGTGATCTGAACGTAGCGCTGCTCCAGGAAGCTGTCCAATTGGGCACGGAATTTCTCGTCGCGCAGCGCGATGATGCGCGCCTCCATCCACAGCAGGCTGCACTTGTCATCGCGGTACAGTGCCGAGTACTGCACGGCCAGAGCGTCGCGCAGGGCATGCGGATCGGTCAGACCGCCGCCGAGGATGCGCTCGAAACCCCGGTCGATGCTTTCCCCTTCGCGGCGCAACAGCTCGAAGAAGAGCTGCTCCTTGTCATCGAAGTTGGAATAGAAGGCACCGCGCGAATAGCCCGCTGCGGTGCTGATATCTTCCACGCTGGCCTGCGCATATCCCTTCTGCATGAACATCGCGTGCGCCGCCTCCAGCAGACGTTCCCGGGTCTGCTCACGGCTTTGCTCGCGGCTGAGTCGTTGGCGTGTCATGGGGCTGGATTCTAACACTGTTGTATTCGGATACAGTGTTGCATTTGAATTCATATCTGCATTAGAATCGCTGAACTTTTGTAAAGACGCCCACGAGGCGGAGCGCGCCGCGGTCCGACCCTCCCGACACTCCCTTTCCCGAAAGGAATGCTGTGAAGCCTGTCTCACGTTCGTGTCCCGGTCCTGCTTCCCTGGCTTTTTCCGTACGCCGCGTCCGGCTGGCGCGCATGGCCCTGCTGGCCGTTCCCTTTACGCTCTGGCTGGCCGGATGCAGCAAGCCGGCCCCCGTGGCCGAGGTGCCGCGCGAAGTGGTGGTGTTGCAGGCGCAGGAGCGCGCCGGCACCCAGCCCCTGCACCTGCCGGCCGAAGTGCAGTCGCGCTATGTGACCTCGCTCTCCTTCCGGGTGGCCGGACAACTGGTGGAACGTCGCGTACATCTGGGCGATGTGGTGCGCAAGGGCCAGATCCTGGCCCGTCTCGACCCCGCCGATGCCGACCAGAACGCCGCGTCGGCGCGCGCCGAACTGGCGGCCGCCCGCCAGCATCTCGACGCAGCCGAGAAGCAGCTGCAGCGCGATACGGCGCAGGCCGCAGAACAGCTCATCAGCGCCCAGCAGCTGGAACAAAGCCAGGATGCCCATGCCGCCGCGCTCTCGCAATGGAAGGCCGCGCAGGCCCGTGCCGCGGTGGCCGGCAACCAGCGTGACTACACCACGCTGGTGGCTCAGCATGACGGCGTCATCAGTGCCGAGCAGGCCAATACCGGCGATGTACTGAGCCCCGGTCAGCCGGTCTATTCGCTGGCCTGGTCGGGGGCGGTGGATGTCGTCACCGACGTGGCCGACCGCCAGCTGGCCGGCCTGCAACCCGGGGTCGCTGCCGATGTCACGCTGGCCGCCCTGCCCGGCAAGACCTGGAAGGGGCGTGTGCGTGAAGTCAGTCCGGCCGCTGATCCGCAGAGTCGTACCTATCGCGTCAAGGTCACGCTGGAACAGCCTGACGCCAGCGTGCGCCTGGGCATGACCGGCGAAGTGACGATCACGCCGTCCAACACGACGCAGACGCAGGTTCTGTTGCTGCCGGCCACGGCCTTGTTCCATCAGGGTGACAAACCGGCAGTGTGGGTCGTCGGTGCCGACGGCAAGCTGGTACTGCGTCCGGTGACGGTGGCCGCGTATGGAGAGCGCAGCATTTCGCTCTCGCAAGGCGTGGCTGCCAGTGACAAGGTGGTGGTGCAGGGCGTACATACCCTGACCGTGGGAGAAAAGGTCAAGCCGGTGGCGCCGTTGCACGCCGAGGACTTCGCCCTATGAGCGCGCCCGGCCGATTCAATCTGTCCGCCTGGACCTTGCAGCACCAGGCGCTGGTGACCTTCATCCTGGCGCTGGTGACCTTGCTGGGCATGGGTTCCTATTCGCGGCTGTCGCAATCCGAAGACCCGCCCTTCACCTTCAAGGTGATGGTGATCCAGACCGACTGGCCCGGCGCCACCGCGCGCCAGGTGCAAGAGCAGATCACCGACCGCATCGCCCGCAAGCTGCAGGAGACACCGGACGTCGATTTTCTGCGCAGTTATTCGCGCGCGGGGCAGTCGCAGCTCTTCTTCACCATCAAGGATACGGCCCCGGCCTCGCAGGTGCCGCAGACCTGGTACCAGGTGCGCAAGAAGGTCGGTGACATGGCCGCCACCTTGCCGCAGGGGGTCAAGGGACCATACTTCAATGACGAGTTCGGTGATGTCTACACCAACATCTACGCACTGGCCGGTGACGGTTTCACGCCAGCGCAGTTGCGCGACTATGCTGACCAGTTGCGCGGTGAACTGCTGCACGTGCCGGGCGTGGCCAAGATCGATTACTTCGGGGATCGTCAGGAACACATCTACATCGACATCGGCAACACCCGCATGACGCGCCTTGGCATCAGCCCGCAGCAGCTGGCCGATGCCATCGGTGCACAGAATGCGGTGGTGCCGGGTGGTCTCATCACCACCGACAATGACCGCGTCTACGTGCGTCCTACCGGCCAGTTCGACAACCTGCGCGCGCTGGAAGACAAGATCATCCATGTCAACAACCGCAATTTCCGGCTGGGTGACATCGCCACCATCACGCGCGGTTACGATGAACCGCAGGAACAGGAGATGCGCGCCAACGGCCAGCCCGTGCTGGGCATCGGCGTGACCATGCAGCCTGGCGGCGACGTGATCCGCCTGGGCCGCGCGCTGGACGAGCGCACTGAACAATTGCGCAAGCGCCTGCCCGCCGGGCTCACGCTGACGGCGGTTTCCAGCATGCCGCATGCAGTGGAAAAATCGGTAGATGACTTTTTGGAAGCGGTGGCCGAGGCGGTCGCCATCGTGCTGGTGGTGAGCCTGGTCTCGCTGGGCATTCGCACCGGCATGGTGGTGGTGATTTCGATTCCCATCGTGCTGGCGGTGACCTCGCTGTTCATGTACCTCTTCGACATCGGCCTGCACAAGGTCTCGCTGGGCACTTTGGTGCTGGCACTGGGGCTGCTGGTTGATGATGCCATCATCGCCGTGGAAATGATGGCGGTAAAACTGGAGCAGGGCTGGAACCGCCGCCGCGCCGCCGCCTTCGCCTACACCAGCACGGCCTTCCCGATGCTGACCGGCACGCTGGTGACCGTCGCGGGCTTCCTGCCGATTGCACTGGCCAAGTCGGGGACCGGTGAATACACCCGTTCCATCTTCGAGGTCTCGGCCATTGCATTGCTGCTGTCGTGGCTGGCGGCGGTGGTGCTCATTCCGCTGCTGGGCTATCACCTGCTCAAGGAAAAACCGGGTGCGCTCACGGATGAACAGATCGCCGCCAACCCGCATGCCGGCCATGATGAGGAGGACCACGACCATCCCATCTACCAGACCCGCATCTACACCTGGCTGCGTCGTTCGGTGGCCTGGTGCGTGGCCTTCCGTGGGCGTGTGGTGATCGCCACCACGGTGCTGTTCATCGGCTCGCTGGCCGCCTTCGCACTGGTGCCGCAGCAGTTCTTCCCCAGCTCCGACCGCCCCGAACTGCTGATTGACCTGCACCTGCCGGAGCGTGCCTCCTTTGACGCCACGCAGCGCGAGGCGATCCGCATGGAAGCCCTGCTCAAGGGCCGTCCACAGATCGATCATGTGGTCAGTTTCGTGGGCGTCGGCGCGCCGCGTTTCTACCTGCCGCTGGACCAGCAACTGGCCAGCCCCAACTTCGCGCAGTTCGTCGTGACGGCCAAGTCGGTGGAAGACCGCGAAGCCCTGGCGCGGGCACTGGAGGAGCCGCTGCGCCAGCAGTTCAGCGGTGCGCGCACGCGCATGACGAGGCTGGAGAATGGCCCGCCGGTCGGTTTCCCGGTGCAGTTCCGCATCAGCGGCGAACAGATCCCCAAGGTACGCGCCATTGCCGAACAGGTAGCCGCCGAGTTGCGCAAGGAAAGTCGTGCCACCAACATCCAGTTCGACTGGGATGAGCCGGCCCAGCGTTCGGTGTCCTTCGAGATCGACCAGAAACGTGCCGCCGAGCTGGGCTTGAGCAGCCAGCAGATTGCCAACTTCCTGGCCATGCAGTTGTCGGGCGTGACCGTGACGCAATATCGCGAGCGCGACAAACTCGTCAGCGTCGACCTGCGCACCCCGCGCAGCGAGCGCGTCGATCCCTCGCGCCTGGCCAGCTTGTCCATGCCCACCGCCAATGGTCCGGTGCCGCTGGCCACACTGGGCCAGTTCCGCAATACGCTGGAATACGGCGTGATCTGGGAGCGCGACCGCCAGCCCACCATCACCGTGCTGGCCGACGTGCGCCCGGGCGTGCAGGGCATCGATGTCACCAATGACGTCAACCGCAAGCTCGATGCCCTGCGCGGCGAGCTGCCGGTGGGTTATCGCATCGATGTGGGCGGTCCGGTGGAAGAGAACGCCAAGGCCCAGTCCTCCATCTCGGCGCAGATGCCCTTGATGGTCATCGCCGTGCTGCTGTTGCTGATGGTGCAGTTGCAGAGCTTCGGCCGCACCCTGATGGTGGTGATGACTGCACCGCTGGGCCTGATCGGCGTGGTCGGCGCGCTGCTGCTGTTTGGTCAGCCCTTCGGCTTCGTGGCCATGCTGGGCACCATTGCCATGCTGGGCATCATCATGCGCAACTCGGTGATCCTGGTGGACCAGATCGAGCAGGACATCGCCGCCGGTCGTGGCCGCTTCGATGCCATCGTCGGCGCCACCGTGCGCCGCTTCCGTCCGATCACGCTCACTGCTGCCGCGGCCGTGCTGGCATTGATTCCGCTGTTGCGCAGCAACTTCTTCGGACCGATGGCCACCGCGCTCATGGGCGGCATCACCATCGCCACCATCCTGACCCTGTTCTACCTGCCGGCGCTGTACGCGCTGTGCTACCGGGTCAAGCCGGATGAAACCCATCACCGCGACCATGCCGCGCAAGGGAGTCACTGATGAGCGCCGTTCGTTTGATCTTCGCCCCGCAGCTGCGCCCCGTGGCGCTGGCCGCCGCGCTGCTGCTGTCCGGTTGCGCCCTGGGACCGACCGGCGAAGCGCCGGCCATGCCGCAGCCGGCCCACTATGCCGCCCAGGCCACGCCTGCCACGCTGGGACCTTCGGAGGCGCGCCAGACCTTCGTGCTGGGTCAGCGCACGGTGCCGCACTGGTGGCGTGCCTATGGCTCGCCGGAACTGTCGGCCTGGGTCGAGGAGGCCTTGCGCAACAATCATTCGCTGGCCGAGGCCGATCGCAATCTGGCCAGTGCACGCCTGCAATTGCGCGCGCAGATCGATGAGTCGCTCTGGCCCACCATCGATGCGGTCGGACAGGCCCAGCGTCAGCGCGCTCTGGGCCTGCCCAACATCGGCCCGACCACCAATCTGTACAACGTCTTCGCCGGCCAGATCCGGGCCAGCTATACCTTCGACCTGTTCGGGGTGGAACGCTTCGCCAATTCGGCCCTGGCCGCGCAGGTCGATGCCCAGTCCTATCAGTTCGATGCGGCACGGCGGGCAGTGGCAGCCAACGTGGTCATCACGGCCATCAATGCCGCTTCATTGCGCGCACAGGTGAGCGACACCGAGCGCCTGGTGGCGCTGGCCGATGCCGATGTGGAGGAATTGCAGCGCCGTCTGGCGCTGGGGGCGGTGTCCGCTGACGAGCTCTTGTCCGCGCGCGCCAGTGCGCAATCGCTGCGCGCCAGCCTGCCCGGTCTGAAGGCGCAATGGCAGGGTGCGCGTCATGCGCTGGCGGTCTTGATGGGCCGCACCCCGGATGCCGCACCATCCGATCTGGAGATGGCCAGCCTGAAGTTGCCGCAGCAGGTTCCGATGACGGTTCCCTCCGAACTGCTCAGGCAACGGCCCGACATCCTCGCGGCCGATGCGGCCTTGAAAGTGGCTGCGGCCCAGCAGGCGGTGGCCACGGCCGAGATGTTTCCCAGCCTGTCCATCAGCGCTTCCTTCGGCCAGTCCGGCTTCTCGTGGGCCAAGGCCACCGGTGGTGCCGGTGCGGTGTGGGGCCTGGGGGCGTCGCTGACACAGCCGCTGTTTCATGGCGGGGCCTTGCGCGCCAAGCGGGACGCCAGCAAGCAAGCCTATTTCGCGGCCGAGGCCCATTATCGCCAGACCGTGTTGAATGCTTTCCAGAACGTGGCCGATAGCCTGGTGGCACTGACCGAGGATGCCGATGCTCTGCAGGCGTCGTCGGCGGCGCGCATCGCTTCCGAGCAAGGCTGGCGCAATGCGCAGCGGCGCGCGCAACTCGGGGCCTATCCGGCCAGTGCCGCGCGCACCGGCGAGCGCCAGTATCTCAATGCCAGGCTGGGCGAGATCCGCGCCACGGCCAGCCGCATGAACGATACGGCCACCCTGTTCCAGGCCATGGGCGTGGGGCTGGAGGAAGCGCCCGTGGCGGCACCGCCACCGACGCAGCCCTGAGTCGGCAGAGCTTGCTCAGCCCTTGCTGGCGCCGAAGGTCAGTCCGGCCACGAACTGCTTCTGCATCACGAAGAACAGGATCACCGAAGGCAGCGCCGCCAGGATGGAGCCGGCCGAGACCAGGTTCCAGGAGGTCGTCCACTGGCCGCGCAGCGCCGCCACGCCGACGGTGATGGGCGCCACATCATCGCCCTGGGTCAGCACCAGCGCCCAGAAGTAATCATTCCAGACGAAGGTGAAGACCAGCACCGCCAGCGCGGCCAGGGCCGGCCGGATCAGCGGCAGCACGATGCGATAGAACACGGTCCACTCGCTGGCCCCTTCGATGCGCGCGGCTTCGATCATCTCGAAGGGCAACTGCTTGATGAAATTGCGCAGGAACAAGGTACAGAATCCGGTCTGCATGGCGATGTGGAACAGCATCATCCCGGTGATGGTATTGAACAGCCCCAGGGACAGGGTGAGGTCCCGTACCGGAATCATCAGGATCTGTTGCGGCACGAAGTTGCAGGCCACGAAGGTGGCGAAGAGTACGGTGTTGCCGCGAAACTGATAGGTCGACAGCGCAAAGCCGGCCATGGCCGCCAGCGAGATGGCACCGATCACCGACGGGACGGTGATGAGGCAGCTGTTCCAGAAATAATGCAGCATGGGCGAGGCGGTCAGCGCCTCGCGATAATTGTCCAGCATGGCGAAGTCCTGCGGCCAGCCCCAGTAGTTGCCGGCCATCAGTTCGTCGTTGGAGCGTATCGAGGTCACCAGCGCGGTCAGCATCGGCAACAACCAGATCAGCAGCGCCACCGGCAGCGAGGCGCGGTAGAGCGCGCGGTTGATCGGCTTCCATTTTTCTATCGGCATGGGAAACATGGCGATCTCTCTTTTCTCGTTAAGCGGTTGACGATGGGCGTTTGCGTTCAGCGTTCAGCGCGCAGCATGCGGCGCAGCTGGAAGACGATGTAGACCAGCATGATGGCAAAGAGCGTCACCGCCACCGCCGCCGAATACCCCTGGCGGTAATACTTGATGGCCTGGTCATAGGCGTAATACGCCAGCACGGTGGAACTCTCGTAAGGGCCGCCGCTGGTCATCACCGAGATCAGGTCGAAGCTGCGCAGGGCCCCGATGATGCTGACCACGAAGGCCATGAAGGTGGTCGAGCGCAATTGCGGCAGGATCACGTAGCGCAGCATGGTCCAGCCCTTGGCGCCTTCCATGCGGGCAGCCTCTACCTGGTCATGGTTCAAGGCGGTCAGACCGGTCAGGAAGAGGATCATGCAGTAGGCGGTCTGCGGCCACAGGGCGGCGAAGATGATGCCGAAGGTGGCATAGCGCGCATCGCCCAGCACCGGCACACCATGGCCGAGGATCAGCGACAGCAGGCCGAAGCTGGGGTCGTAGAACCAGCTGTAGATCAGCCCCACCACCACGCCCGAGAGCACGAAGGGCGCGAAAAACAATGACTTCACCACGCGCATGCCGCGCACCTTCTGGTTCAGGTAGAGCGCGATGGCCAGGCCCATGGGCGGGGCCAGCAGGAACATGAGCAGCCACAGCACGTTGTTTTTCAGGGCCGTGTAGAAGGTCGGCGCATGGAACAGTTCGATGTAGTTGGCCATACCCACGTACTTGGGCGCAGTCATGCCATCCCAGCTGAAGAAGCTGAGATAGATCGTATAGAGAATCGGGTACAGCACATAGACCAGCGTCATGACGCAGGCCGGCGCCAGGAACCAGAAGGCGGCACGGTTGCGGCGGGCGGCACTGCGCTGCGGGCCGGTCACCGGCGTGGCAGAGGCTTGGGTCGCAGACGGCTGCGCGGCGGATGTGGGCGCTAGCATGGCGGGGTCTCCTTCTTTTTCTGCGGGCCATTCCGCTGCCGCACGCGGCAGGGGAATGACCCGGATGGACTACCTGGACCAGCCAGGCATCAAGGACGATCAGGACTTCTTGTAGATACGCTTGCGGCTTTGTTCCAGCTCATTGAGCACGTCATCGATCTTGGTCGGGTCGCTGACGAACTTCTGCATGCCCTTCATGCCTTCATCGGCCATTTCCTTGGTCATGTCGCGATCATAGAACTGCGAGATACCGCCCTTGGCGTTGGAGAGGATCTCGAAACCGATGCGCGAGATCGGATCGGTGGGCGCCGGTGACTTGCTGTTGGCCGGCAGCGAACCCAGGCCCTCGGCCAGCTTGGCGCTGATGGCCGGGGTACCGACGAAGGCGATGAAGCGGTGCGCATCGGCCTTGTTGCGGGCCTTGGCCGGGATGTGAATGGATTCGGTCGGGCCTTCTTCAGCCGTCGGCACGTTGGCATCGATGATGGGGAACTGGAAGTAACCCATCTCCGGCGCCAGTTTGGCCGGGAAGCCCTTGGCAATGAAGGTACCCATCAACATCATGGCGGCCTTGCCCTGGAACAGGAAGGGTTGTGCGCCATCGAGGTCATAGGACAGGGCGTTGTCGATGAAATACTTGTCGTCGATCAGGCTCTTCCAGGCGGTGTAGACCTTCTTGACGCGCGCATCGGTGTAGGCGACATCGCCCGCCATCAACTGCTGGTGGAAGGCGTTGCCGTTGATGCGCAGGTCCAGATAATCGAACCAGCCGGCCAGGGTCCAGGCGTCACGGCCACCCACGGCGATGGGGGCGATGCCGGCGGCCTTCAACTTCTTGCAGGCATCCAGGAATTCATCCCAGGTCTTGGGTTCGGCGCTGATGCCGACCTTCTTGAACAGGTCCTTGCGATAGAACATGCCCCAGGAGTAATACACGGTCGGCGCCGAATACTGTTTGCCGTGCCAGGAAGAGGCTTCCTTGGTGGAGGCGTAGGTCGTATCCCAGCCGTTCTTCTTCCAGTCGTCACTCAGGTCTTCCAGCAAGCCTCGGCTGGCGTAGAAGGCCATGCGCTCGCCGTTGTGCCAGTTGATGATGTCCGGAGCCTGGGTCGAGAGCCAGCCCGGCAGTTGGACCTTGTAGGCTTCTTCCTCGATGAAGGACACCTTGACGTCCACATCCGGGTTGGCCTTCTTGAATTCATCGACCGTGGATTGCCAGACGTTGCGCTGTACTGCGCCCTTGTAGGCGATGTTGACGGCCAGGGTACCGGCCATGGCAGCGGCGCCCCAGGCGGCGGATGCAGCCAGGCAGCCGGCGATCACGGTCATGCGAATCATCTTCTTCATTGTTGTCTCCGAATGTTTGGTTCAAGCGGTTCAGGCAGTTCAAACAGCTAAACGGTTTATAAGGTCAAAACGGTTTAAAAAGCAAAACGGCTGTGTCATGGATCTCGCAGCTTCTTGTACGTTCACGGTACAGCGATCTTGCGCAGGTCTGTGGCCTGCTTGTGCAGGCGGCCGCAGCCGCCGTGCTGTCTTCCAGAGTGAGGCCGGCGTATTGCTCATGCTTGCGTGTGCGGACGGTAAATGGCCACGCCCTGCGGCTCCAGCGCTGCCTGTCCGACCAGGAACTGCGCACCCTCTGCATGCGGCAGCGTGATTGGTGCGTCACTGTAGTTGAAGGCGAACTGCAGGCCGCCCCGCTGCTGCAGGCGCAGGCCTTCCGGCAGGCGTTGCGGAGCCAGTCCGGCGGCGCGCGCCACGTGCTCGAAATAGCGCGTGGTCAGCTCGGTATCGAAGATGCCGGCCAGGTAGTGCGCGCGCTCCTTCTGCACGATGGCTGGATGGCCGTCACCGAAGCTGGCAATGGTCTGCAGGCCCTCGCCATCGGCTTCGATCAGGTCGCGCCAGTAGCGGGCCTGGCCTTGTGTCGTACCGAACTGTACTGTTTCGCTGACGTTGGGGCGCATCGATTCCACCCGCCATACGCGCATCGGCAGCAACTGTTGCAGCGGGCCCGGCGGCAGGGTCGAAGGAATCTGCAGCGACTGGGTCTTGGAGCCGCTGCGCGGACCGAATACCACCTGCGCACCGCTCTCTGCGATGCGGGCCGGCAGATCGTCCGGCACGATGGGCAGCGGCGGCACCACGATCATGGCGTAGCCTTGCAGATCGGCGTTGAGCGGGACGATGTCCACATCCAGGCCGAGCGAACGCAGGGTCGAGTAATAGTCGAAGGCGAAATGCGCATATTCGAAATCGATGCCCTGGAAGTGGATCTCGAAGAGCCACTTGGCATCGTAATCGAACAGCAGCGCCACCTTGCCGCGCGGCTGGGCCAGCGCGCCGTTGGCGTTTTCCACCGCGAGGATTTCCCGGGCCACGCGTTCGGCTTCGCTGCCGCCCACGTCCAGGCGATTGTCGGGACGGTTCAGGCCGGCGTGCAGTTGTTCCTGCGCGAACGGGCACTGACGCCAGCGGAAGTAGGACACGCAGCCCGCACCGTGGGCAAAGGCTTCCCAGCTCCACAGGCGCACCATGCCGGGCAGTGGGGCCGGGTTCCAGTGCGCCCAGTTCACCGGGCCGGGCTGTTGTTCCATCACCCAGAACGGCTGGGCCGACATGCCGCGATAGAGGTCGTGGTTGAAGCTGGCGAAATCGGGATGGCCGGTGCGCAGCCAGCGCGCCTTGGTTTCCGGGTCGTACCACATCACTTCCAGCGCGCCCAGCGGATAGCTGTCCCAGGTGGCGACATCGAGGTCGGCGGCGACCGGATAGTGATCGAACTCCAGGAACATCTGCATGAAGTTGTGCACCATCAGACGGCCCGGCGAGAGCGGACGCAGGATCTCGACCTGCATGCGGTTGTAGCGCACCACTTCATCCGACGCAAAGCGGCGATAGTCCAGGCGATGCGAGGGATGGGCTTCGGTGACGGTGCCCACGGGCGCATCGATCTCCTCGAAGCTGCGGTATTCCATGCTCCAGAACACCGTGCCCCAGGCGGTATTGAGGGCATCGATGCTGCCATAGCGCTGGCGCAGCCACTGTCGGAAGCGGCGCTGGGCCGAGGGCGAATAGCTGACCACGGTCTGGTGGCAGCCGTATTCATTGTCCAGCTGCCAGGCGGTGACCGCCGGATGCTGGCCGTAACGTTCGCCCAGCAGGCGCACGATGCGCTGTGATTCCTCGTAATACGAGTCCGAGGAAAAATCATAATGACGGCGCGAACCGAAGGCGCGCTCGCGACCGTTGGCATCGACTGCCAGCACGTCGTCATGACGGTCGATGAGCCACTTCGGAGGCGTTGCGGTCGGGGTGCACATCACCACTTCCAGGTCATGTTTGGCCAACACCTCGATGGCGCGGTCGAGCCAGTCCCAGCGCAGGTCTCCGGGCGAAGGTTCGATGCGGCTCCAGGCGAATTCGCCGATGCGCACCTGCTTGATGCCCAGCGCCTTCATGCGCCGGGCATCGCTTTCCCACATGGCCTCGGGCCAATGTTCAGGGTAGTAACAGACTCCCAATCGTAACGACATGGTCGTGGTTCCTTAGCGGTAGTGAAGCGTGGAGTGAAGAAGGGCGCGTACGCGGCCTGTTCAGGCTGCGGCGGCCAGGCCCGGATGAACTTCTGTGCGCGCCAGCGCGACCCCGTCCTCATCGAAGAGGTAGGCACAGCTCGGCGTCACCGTTACGCGCAGGCGTTCGCCGCGGGCAATGCGGGCATCGCCCGGCGCCTTGGCCACCAGCGGCTGACCGGCCGGTTCGTCCAGGTGCACGTAGGTCTGCTCGCCCAGGCGCTCCACCAGCATCACTTCGCGGGTGATGCCGTACTGGCCCTGGGTGCCGATCTCCATGTGTTCGGGACGCACGCCCACGGTCACCTGCTGGCCCGCTTGCACCGGACCTTTGGCGGCGACCAGCAGGGTTTCTTCGCTGTGCTGCAAGCGGATCTGGATGCCATTGTCCTGGGCGCTCACCACCTGTGCCGGCAGGAAGTTCATGCGTGGAGAACCGATGAAGCCGGCCACGAAGCGATTGCGCGGATGGTGATACAGCTCCATGGGCGCGCCCACCTGGGCGATGCTGCCAAAGCGCTGGGTATCGGCGCCGGCATGCAGCAGCACGATGCGATCGGCCAGGGTCATCGCCTCGACCTGGTCGTGCGTGACGTAGACCACGCTGGCCTGCTCGAACTGGCGATGCAGGCGCGCGATCTCGATGCGGGTCTGGCTGCGCAGGGTGGCATCGAGATTGGAGAGCGGTTCGTCGAAGAGGAACACCCCGGGGCGCCGCACGATGGCGCGGCCAATCGCCACGCGCTGACGTTGGCCGCCGGAGAGTTCCTTGGGCTTGCGCTGCAACAGTTCTTCCAGCTGCAGGATGCGCGCAGCTTCGCGCACCTTCTGTTCGATCTCGGCCTTGGGCAGCTTGGCCAGGGTCAGACCGAAGCTCATGTTTTCATACACCGTCATGTGCGGAAACAGTGCATAGCTCTGGAACACCATCGCCACCGAACGCTGCGCCGAGGGCACATCATTGACGCGCTTGCCACCGATGAAGAGGTCACCGCTGGTCAGATCTTCCAGCCCCGCGATGCTGCGCAGGAGCGTGGATTTGCCGCAGCCGGACGGGCCCAGGAAGACACAGAATTCATGTTCGCCAATGTCGAGGTCGACATTGCGGATCACCGGCGGTGCATCGCCGTAGGCTTTTTGTGCTGCACGCAAGCTGATGCTGGCCATCACGTTTTCCTAACAGAAATGGATTGCAGGGCAGGGCGCCACGAGGCAGGTGCGGCGTCAGGTTAAGCGCTTAATCAAGCGAGCCAAAAAAAAGATCGCTTGAGTTTCCTGTGTGCAATCGGGGGTTGTCTCCACGTCGTTGTTCTGAGCGTGTTGCCGTGTTGGGTTGGCAAATATTTTGGTTGATCATACCCATCTTGCATGCCCTCCGCAACAACAATCCTGTAACCACCAGCTGCCAGCGATTTGTCAGGAAACGCTCATGCGCATGTGCGAGGGGCCGGCGAACTTTGCGTAAATCGTTTCCGTATTTCCTGCGGGCTGCGCATTCATGGCGTGCATCGTGGCTGACGCGTGCGCGTTGACAAGGCCGTCATAAGCGGTTTGAATGCGAGGGCTTCCAACTCCATGCACCCATGACCACCTTATCCGAAGTTGCCCGTCTGGCCGGTGTTACCTCGGCCACTGTGTCCAACGTCTTGCGCCAGCGCGGCAAGGTTGGCGAGCAGACGCGCCAGCGCGTGCTGGAGGCGGTTGCCCAGCTCGGCTATCGGCCGCATCTGACGGCCCGTGCGCTGGCCGAAGGTCGCGCGCCGACACTGGCGCTGGTGGTCTCCAGCATCGCCAATCCCTTCTATCCGGAATTCGCCCTGGCCGCCGAACGCGCGGCGCGCGAGCGCGGTCGTTTCCTGATCGTCTGCAATACCAACGACGACCCCGATACCGGCCGTGCCTATCTGGACCAGATCGCCGGCACGCTGTCGGACGGCGTACTCATCATGAATGCCAACCTGCCCATGGATGAGTTGAAGAAGACCGAACAGCGCGGCGCACCGGTCGTACTTTGCATGTGGGAAAAACCCGATGCACCGCCCGAGCTGCCCTGCATCGCGGTGGATTTCTTTGCGGCCGGCGCCATCGCTGCGCAGCACCTGGTGGGGCTGGGCCATCGCCACATCGGTGCGCTGGTGGGCAGCAAGAAGAGCGGCATCCATGCCGAGCGCTATCGCGGCTTCGTGGAAGCCTGTGCCGCCGCAGGCATCAAGCACACCCTGCAGCGCACCCGCTATATCGGCGACACGGTCGAATCCGGCTACCAGGCCACCATGACGCTGCTGCGCGAGGAGCCGCAACTGACCGCCATCTTCGCCAGCAATGACCTGCCCGCGCTGGGCGCGATGAATGCCATTGCCGACCTTGGTCTGAACGTGCCACGCGATATCTCCGTGACCGGCATCACCGACATCCAGTGGGCGCGGGTCTCGCGTCCTGCGCTGACCACCGTGGCGGTGCCGACCGAAGAGGCGGCCCGCATGTCCATCGACCTGCTGCTGGCCCTCATCGAGCGCCGCAGCGCCTCGCCCGTGATGCGCGTGACGGCCACGCCACAACTGGTGGAACGCGCCTCCACGGCGGCGCCGCGCAAGGACTTCCCGTCGGCTTTTTCGTGAGGGATGCCGAAGGGAGCCCGGCATTGGTATGCGGCCTGACCAGCGCCAGACCTGGCGCGTCTTTTGTGACCGTTCGGTCCTGGACATCAGCGAGCAGATCCTCACTGAGCATCGCCAGGACAATAGCGTTCTGGCGGCCGCCTTGCACTCTACGCGCGCAATGGCCTGGTCCTTGATGCGCCATGGATGGCCGCGCTGATGCAGGAGTGGTTGCCCGCGCGCCCATCTGGGTGATCAGACTGCGCTGGACGTACCGATTTACTGCAATGCGTTTGAATGCGTCCGGAGCGACACCGCCATCGTGCCGTCGTATGACCCGGACCAGCTGCTCAAGCTGGGGATGATGAGTGCGCTCGTCGTCGGGGATGGAGACAAGGAGGTCCATGTCGATGAGATGGGGGCATCGCCGTGCTGATCTCATCGCTGTCCAATAGCGGCGCTGCCTGAGGGCACATCAAGCAAAAACGCCGCTGCATGTGCAGCGGCGCTTGTCTCCATGCAGCAAGGGAAGCGCCCTGGGCTTACCCCTCCCCGCAAGGCCATCGATCACGCATTGCGCGGATTACGCCCATGCTTGCGCTGATACATCGCCTGGTCAGCCGCATGCAGCAAGGCGCTGAAGTCGCACATCTCCGACGGCGTCACCGTGGCTGCGCCGAGGCTGATTTCGATATCCGTATGCGGCCACCTCACGCGTGCCACCGCCTGCCTGATGCGTTCGGATACCTGCAATGCGCCGGTCTCGTCGGTATCCGGCAGGATCAGCGAGAACTCATCGCCACCGTAGCGCGCCAGGAAATCGCTGGCACGCAGCGGCGAGCGCAACACACGAGCAAGCTGCACCAACAGCGCATCACCGGCGGGGTGACCATAGGTATCGTTGTATTGCTTGAAGTAATCCACGTCCACCATCAGCATGGTCAAGGGGCGGGCGTTGCGCAGATGGCGCGTCCACTCCTCGCGCAGGCGTGAATCAAAACTGCGGCGATTGCCGATGCCGGTCAGGGCGTCGGTCAGCGTCTGCTGCTCCAGCTTCTGCATGGCGCGATGGCTGTCGATCTGCGCTTCGAGCTGGCGTGCCAGCTTCTGGAAAGCTTCGCGTTGCGCCGGAGTCAGCGTGCGCGGTGCGCGGTCCATCACGCACAGCGTACCCAGGAGATCGCCATTGCCCGATACCAGCGGCACGCCCGCATAAAATCGCACCGCCGGATTGCCGCGGGCCAATGCACTGGTGGCAAAGCGCAGATCGCCGGCCAGGTCACTGACCTCGGTAACCTGGCCCGGCGTACGCGCGGCCAGTTCACACAGCGAGAAGTCGACGGCATGACGCAGTACACCGGTCTGACCGGGGAAGCGCCACCATTGGTTGCGAGCATCACCGCGGCCATTGTTGACCGAGAGGTAAGGATGCTGCAGACCGATATCGGCGTGCAGCTGGCTGAACATGCCCATGGGGGTGCCGCAGACGCTGGAGGCCAGCGAGATGAAGTCGGACAGGGCCGGTTCCAGCCAGGCATCGGCATCGCTGTCGGTATGCGCCAGCTCGATGCGCTGGGCAGGGTCTTGCGGGTTCGCGTGATGCGTAGCCTGGGACCGCTTGAAAATGGAGCGTTCGGGAGTGTACTGAGCGTGCAAGTCTCGAATGTTCATGGCGCGATACTCGTGAGGGTTGTGGTGCGTTATGTTCGGTCACCGTCTGCGCAGCGCTATGCAGTGGGGGACGGTGCGGCAAGTCAGTGTGCAAGTGGAAATATTTTTCTTTTTTCTTCACCGCACACCATGTTGCCCTGCGACATCAAGGTAGCAGATCAAGTTCGGAAGTAAACCGCTTGGGAACATCCGCTTACAATTTATACGCGTTCCTAGTGCAAACGATGCTATTCCGATCACATACAGACAGCTTGGCTGATCATGCTGACAATTGACGTTTTATTAGTCTCTTGCCGACGGTAAGTCAGGATAGTTTCTTCGCAGGCAAATGAACATCGGACAGCACCACTTTCGCGTGTCAGCGGATTCTTATATTGCTCTGCAATATTTCATGCAAAGGACGACAGAAAGGCGTCGCCGGACAGCGACACAACAGCGTCGCCACAGGGAGACGATTAATGCTTGCCAAGTGCCATGGTCGTAAATAAACTCTGCCGTTCCTTGTTTGATCCGATCAACGTTTTTGAAAGCAGAGATGTCGACCCAGCCCAAAGCAGGCGCAGTCCTGTTCGCCAAAGATGTAGCCCGCCTCGCCGCGTTTTATGCGCAGGTGCTGGCGGTGGTTCCCAAGCAGGCCCAGGCCGAGAAGGTAGTGATCGAGGCCGAGGATTTCCTGTTGGTGATTCATGCGATTCCACAAGCCACGGCAGCCAAGGTGGAGATTTGTTCACCACCGGTGCTGCGCGAGAACGTGCCGGTGAAGCTCTTCCTTCCCGTGCGTTCACTTGCCCACACGCGCCTGTCTGCCGAGCAGCTCGGCGGTGGCATGAAGCCCGCCGCGGCTGAATGGAACGGACCGGATTTCCGGGCCTGCGATGGCTTCGATCCGGAAGGCAACGTAGTGCAGTTCCGCGAGGTCCTGCGCGAAACGGCGCTGGCGTCCTGAACGCCTGATGCACCGGGGGAGAAGGCTGCGCGGCATCACAAGAACAGCATCGCGCAGCGTCCTTCACCCGAAAAAAAGCCGCCCGGTTTTGCACCGCGCGGCTTTTCGTTTTGGGGTGTCCGCTGCCAGGGCAGCAGGGTCACGCCATCGGCTTATTGCAGGGCGACCTTGAAATAGGTCTCGCGCTGCATGTCGACCACTTCCACGGTGATCTGCACCTGGAGATCCTTGGGCCAGCTCTGGTCCTTCTGGATCGCCGCACCCAGCAGGTCCGACACCGTCTTCTTTTCTTCCAGCGTGCGGCCGGTCAGGATGGCCAGGCGCAGTGCGACGAAGGCACGCTTGGCCTCGGCAGCGGTACCGACCAGGTAATTGTCCAGGCGCACGGCACGCGCCTTGATGGCGTTCTCTTCAAAGTGGCCGCTGGCCACCAGTGCCTGGTTGAGCTTGAGCAGGGTGGGCTGCACATCGAGCGCGAGATTGCCGGTGTATTCCAGAACGAGATGGGGCATGGTGTTTCCAGTCCTTGTGATTGAATGGTGGGAGCAAAGTCAATGATGAGGCTCAACACTGTAAGTCAAAATGACCCCGCGCGAGATTGGGGTCACTGATGCGGCCAATCATCAGGACAAATACCCCGACAACTTGCCCAGGTCGATGTTGCCCCCGCTGATGATCACGCCCACGCGCTTGCCCCGCAGCTGGTCCTTCAGCTTGCGGGCCGCGGCAAAGCCCAGGCAGCCGGTCGGTTCCACCACCATCTTCATGCGTTCGGCAAAGAAGCGCAGGCCCGACACCAGCTCGGCGTCGCTGACCGTATGGATGTCGTCCACCAGCTCGCGGATGACCTCGAAGGTGTACTTGCCCAGGTGCTGCGTCTGGGCGCCATCGGCAATGGTCTTGGGGGTATCGATGTGCACGATCTGGCCTGCGCGCAGCGATTGCTGGCCATCGTTGCCCGCTTCCGGCTCGACGCCATAAATCTTGCAGTCGGGCGACAGCGCCCGCGCCGCCAGTGCAGCGCCCGAGAGCAGGCCGCCGCCGCCCAGGCAGACGAAGAGCGCATCCAGCGGGCCGGTTTCCTGCAGCAGTTCCAGCGTGGCCGTTCCCTGACCGGCCATCACGTGCGGATGGTCGTAGGGCGGGATCAGCGTCATCTTGCGTTCGGCCGCCAGGCGCGCACCGATGGCTTCGCGGTCCTCGGTATAGCGGTCATACATCACGACCTCCGCGCCGTAACCGCGCGTGGCGGCCACCTTCGCCGCAGGCGCGTCCTGGGGCATGACGATCACTGCCGGAATACCCAGCAGCTGCGCCGCCAGCGCCGTCCCCTGGGCATGGTTGCCGGAAGAGAAGGTGATCACGCCATGCTTGCGCTGCTCGCTGTCGAATTGTGAAAGCGCATTCATGGCGCCACGGAACTTGAAGGCGCCCATGCGCTGGAAGTTCTCGCACTTGAAGAACAGTTGTGCGCCTACCTCCGCATCGGCCGTGCGCGAGCGCAGCACGGGCGTCTTGTGGGCCCAGGGCTTGATGCGTTCGGCAGCCAGCAGGACGTCGGCAAAGCTGGGCAATTCGGTGGAACTGGAGAGGGGAATCATGAGGTTTCCTTCAAGTGGGATGGAAAGATGAGGACCTTGAGCATGGCAAGCGATGAAGGCGCGGATCGCAGCCCTCACTCCTTCTCGTCGTTGTAGACCGTCGCGCGCGACACCCCCAGGTGCGCGGCCACGATCTCGGCCGAGCGCCGCACATCCATGCAGCCGGACTGCCGCAACTCACGCATGAGCTGGCGGCGGTCCTCGGCCTTGAGACTACGCGGGGTGGTCGACATTCGGGCGGCAAAGGCATCAATGCGACTGCGCAGGGCATCGGCACCTGCCGGCTCCAGCGTCTCGGCCACGCGGACCGCGTTGTCGATACCGCCGAACTGGCGCAGCATGCCTTGCAGTGCGCCGAACAGGGTCAGATCAATGTTCATGCAGAGGGCCGCGACGTATTTGCCGTCCGCATCCTTGATGCCGATCGAGGTGCTCTTGGCCTGGCGTCCGTCGGGCAGGGTGTTGGCGTAATTGGTCAGGACCTGCGGATAACTCTCGTCGGCGATGCGTGCCAGTCCCAGTTCGGTGGTGGCATCTCCTACCTCGCGGCCGGACAGGTTGTTGTGCAGGGCGACGATGGAGTGATCCGCGTCACGCAGGTCGTGCAGCACCACTTCGCAGAACGGTGCGAAGGTCTCACCCAGGCCCTTGGCCACCTGCTGCAATTGCGAAAGCAGCAGGGCATGGTCGGGACGGTCAGGTTTCTTTTTGCGGGAGCGGGAGGTCATGCGATACATATTATCTAAAATTAGACGGTATGTATAGCCGCGATGTTGCGCTGCATTCTCGTCCGCTTGCGAGGGGCTTTCCGGACTGCAAGACGGTGCCTGTTGCTATCATGAGCTCTTGTTCATGACTGTTGTTTCCAGCCGTCCATCCCTGAGCGCACCCATGAGAGACCTTCCCCCCACGGCCACCCTGCGGGCCTTTGAAGTCGCCACCCGCCATCCCAGTTTCACCTCCGCCTCGGAAGAGCTGCATGTCACGCAGAGTGCGGTCAGCCACCAGCTGCGCCACCTCGAAGCGCTGTGGGGCATGCCGCTGTTCCAGCGCGGCAAGTCCAACACGCTGACCCCGGCCGGGGCCGCGCTGGCGCCGGTGGTGCGCGAGTTCTTCGCCCGCCTTGAAGCCACCCTGGCCGAGCTGCGCGCACAGGAAGGGCGGCAGCCGCTGAAGGTCAGTACCACCTATTCCTTTGCGCTCAAATGGTTGCTGCCCCGGCTGCCCGCGCTGGCACAGGCCCATCCCGAGCTGCTGGTGACGTTGGAGACCACGGATACGGCCATCCACTTCACGCCGTCCGAACCGGATGTGGCGATCCGCTTCGGTCCCGGCCACTATCCCAGCCTGTTTTCCGAATTCCTGTTCCGTGAGCAGGTGTTCCCGGTGGCCAGCCCGGCCCTGCTGGCGCGCCTGGGCATGCCGCGCAAGCCGGCCGACCTGCGCCGCTATCCCTTGCTCACGCGCGCCGGGGCCGACATGGTGCCGAAATGGGACCTGTGGTTCCAGCAAGCCGGGGTAAGCGTTTCGGCCTTGCGGGAAAGCGTGCGCCTGGCCGATACCAACATGACGCTCGAGGCGGCGCTGCTGGGCCAGGGCGTGGCCCTGGCCCGCAGCGGCCATGTCGAGCAGGAACTGGCCAATGGCAGCCTGGTGCGGCTGTTCGAGCTGGCCTTGCCTTCCCCGCTGGCCTATTACTTTGTCTGCCCCAAGGGCGTGGAGACGCAGCCGCACGTGGCCAGTTTCCGTGCCTGGCTGCTGGCGCAGTCACAGGTCGCCGGTGCGCGCTACTGAGATGCGGGGTCACCGCATCGTCACCAGGCATGAGGATTTGCTCATGACGGGATGAGGAGACTTCGCTTCTGTCCGGCGGCGCTCCTGCTTACCATGGCGCATGCCCTTGCCTGTCGTCCTGCTCATCCTCCTTGCCGCCGTCCTGCATGCCAGCTGGAATGCGCTGCTGCGCAACGGCACCGATCGCCTCTGGTCGATGACCGTGATGTGCCTGGCCGTAGCCGTGGCCAGCCTGGCCACCGCGCCGTGGCTGCCCGTACCGTTGCCGGCCAGCTGGCCGTATGGAGTGCTCTCGGCCCTGCTGCACGTGGGCTACAACCTGTTCCTGGTGCGTAGTTACCGCAGCGGTGAGCTGGGCCAGACCTATCCGATCGCGCGTGGAAGCTCGCCCCTGCTGGTCACGCTGGGCGCGGCCCTGCTCGCCGGCGAGACGCCGGGACCGCAGGCGCTGCTGGGCATCGGGCTGGTATCGGGCGGCATCATCGCCCTGGCATTCCGGGGCCGCAGGGTGGCACTGCCCGGCCTGCGCTATGCCCTGGGGACCGGCTGCTTCATCGCGGCCTACAGCGTGGTGGATGGCCTGGGTGTGCGGCTCGCGGGCAACCCCATGGCCTATACCGCATGGATGTGCGCGGGATGGGGCTTGCTGATGCCCGCCGTCTTCATGGCCTGGCGCGGCCCCCGTGCATTGTGGCAGCCACCTGCATCGGCGGCGACCTTTGCCACCGCCTTCGCAGGCGGTCTGGTGTCGCTGCTGGCCTATGGCATCGTCATCCAGGCCATGGCGCTGGCGCCCATGGGCGCAGTCTCGGCGCTGCGCGAAACCAGCGTCTTGTTTGCCGCCATCATCGGCCGGCTGTTCCTGGGCGAGACGCTGAGCTGGCCACGGGTACTGGCCTGTGCCGCCATTGCAGCAGGGACGGTACTGATCGGTTAACCCGGTGGCTGTTCCCGCCGCTGCTCCCCTGCCGTTTTGCTCACTCCAAGGAGATCCGTCATGACTCATGCGTCATCGAAGCCCGTCATCCTCATCACCGGCGGCAGCCGCGGCATGGGAGCCGCCACCGCGCGGCTGGCCGCCGAACGCGGCTACGACGTGGCCTTCAGCTATCTGCGCGATGCGCCAGCGGCCGATTCGGTGGCGGCCGATATCGCGCAGCGCGGCGCGCGGGCGCTGGCGCTGCGGGCCGACAGTGCCGACCCGGACCAGGTGGCGCAGCTCTTTGCTGCCATCGATGCGCGCTTCGGCCGCATCGATGTGCTGGTCAACAATGCAGCCATGCTGGAGCGCCAGTCACGCATGGAAGACCTGGGTTTCGCGCGCATGCAGCGCATCTTCGCGGTCAATGCCATCGGTCCCATGCTGTGCGCGCAGCAGGCGGTCAGGCGCATGGCCTATCGGCACCAGGGCAGGGGCGGGGTGGTGATCAACGTGTCGTCGGCCTCGGCCCGCCTGGGCAGTCCCAACGAGTATGTCGACTACGCCGCCTCGAAGGGCGCACTGGAAACCTTCACCACGGGACTGGCCAAGGAAGTCGCCCGCGAAGGGATCCGCGTCAACTGCGTGCGGCCCGGCCACATCTACACCGACATGCACGCCAGCGGTGGCGAACCGGACCGGGTCAACCGGGTCAGGGAATCCATCCCCATGGGGCGGGGCGGACAGCCCGAGGAAGTGGCGCGCGCCATTCTCTGGCTGGCCAGCGAGGAAGCTTCCTTCAGTACGGGGACTTTTCTGGACGTGACCGGAGGCAAGTGAGGCCGGCCTCAGGCTTCAGCATCAACAAGCGCAGGGCCACGGCCCTGGTCCCTGTGCGGCAATTCATCCTGTCCGCAGGCTGGCGTGCAGCGTCCGTTCAGGCATACACCGCGCCGAAGCGGTTGCCGAGCAGCTCCGGCAAGCTGATCTGTTCCTGGCGGATGAAACCGCGCGCTGGCAGTCGACCTGTACGGAACAGGTCCAGCGCCGCGCAGACACCGGCAGCCGTGCTGGACTGGATGGCGCTCTCGCGCCGGCCCTCGCGCTCCTGCGCGAAGATCTTGCGGGTGAAGACTTCCTGCATCAGCTTGCCTTCCCGCAAGCCGCTGACGGTAATGAACACCAGCACCACATCCTGCAAGGTCGCCGGCACGCTCTTGCGCAGGATGTCCTTGAGCAAGCCCGGATCATGCCGCAGCCCGAGATCGCCCAGCAGGAATTTCATGCGCTGCTGATGGCCGGGGTAGCGCACCGACTTGTAGTCGAGATTGCGCACCTTGCCGGCTAGCGTCTCACACAGGCTGCCCAGGCCGCCCGAGGTATTGAAGGCTTCGTACTCCACCCCTTCCAGCGAAAAGTGTTCGAGGTCGGCCAGGGGATCGACCATGACCCGCTCGCCGTCGCGCAAGGCTTCGCAGGGATGGCAGTACTCGTTGATGAGACCGTCCACGCTCCAGGTCAGGTTGTATTTCAATTCATTGGTCGGATACTGCGGCAGCGCACCGACGCGCATCTTGATTTCGTCCACCTCATCGAAACCTGCCGCGAGATGATGCGCGGCAATCCCGATGAAGCCCGGTGCCAGACCACATTGCGGCATGAAGGCGCAGGGCGCATCGGCGGCCAGGGCGGCGATGGCACGCGTGGCCTGTACGTCTTCAGTCAGATCAAAGTAGTGGGTGCCGGTCTGGCGCGCGACCGTGGCCACGCTCGTGGCCATGTGATAGGGCAGGGCATTGATGACCACGTCGGCGCGTTGCAGCAGTGCCGCCAAGGCCAGCGGGTCGGACGAGTCGAGCACGGCCTTTTCGGCATGCACGCCCGCGATGGCCTGCATGGCCGCCGCATCGCGGTCAGCGATGGTGACCTGGTAGTCGCGGCCTTCGCCGCACTCAGCCAGCAGGCGGGCGATGGTCTGGCCGATGTGGCCGCAGCCGAGGAGGACGGTACGCATGAGGGACTCCCGAATGAAGATGGATACGATGATTCATTCTAGGTAGCCGCCGTGACGGAAACCATTGCCAGATCGTCAGAAAGTAGCGCAGATTTCGTCACTTTGCAGTGCAGTTTCGTCATTATGTAGCGACGCCAATGCAATCCGGCGAAATCGACGTGCTTTTCAGCGCGTCCTGGCCGCGTCCCCCCGATCAATCTTGCGGGCCAGCACCACCGAGGTAGTGGTCTTGAGCACGCCTTCCATCTCGCCGATCTGGTCCAGGATCTTGTCCAGCTGTTCGGGCGTATTGACGCGCAGCCAGGCCACGTAATCATATTCGCCGCTGACCGCGCAGAGCTGGTGGACTTCCGGGATGCGGCCGAAGCGGCGAATCACGTCGCGTCCGGCGCGCGGCTGCACGGTTACGCCCACGTAGGCTTGCAGGCTGGCATCGACGACCTCGCGTCCGAGCTTGAGGGTATAGCCGCCGATGATGCCGGTCTGCTCCAGCCGCTCGATACGGGCTACTACGGTAGTGCGCGCGACTCCCAGGCGCCGTGCAATCTCGGCCACCGGTTCACGGGCATTGAGCTGGAGGATGGAAAGGAGTTGACGGTCGATGTCGTCGAGTTGGTCCAGCCTGGTCATCCCGGTTCTCCTGGTCGATGCTACACAATGACGAAACAACGCTACATTTCGTCAGTGTAGACCAGCAGGCAGGGGGCCACAGGCATCAGCCTCAAATGCCGGTTCCGGATCGAATCATTGCGAGGCGGGTTTGCCCTTGGCCGGCCTGGGATAGACCTTCAGCACATCGATGGCTTGTGCATAGGACGAACTCCAGGTCTGCTCGTGCAGGGCCGCCACGCGCTGCGCCATGGCGGCATCGTGCAGCACCACTTCGAGATTGCGCGAGTTGTCCAGGTAGCCACCGGCCCAGTTGCTGGTGCCGATCCAGGCGATCTTGCCATCGATGCTCATGGCCTTGGTATGGATCACCCGTGCGAAGGGAATGAAACCGCTCTTGGCCTGTGGCAGCGTGACGATGCGGATTTCCACGTTGGGCAGCAGCGCCAGGCTCTGCAGATAGCGGATGGCCGGTGCCTCGGTGTTCCAGTTGGAGACCATCAGCTTGATCTTTACGCCTCGGGTGGCCGCGGCGCGCAGGGCATCATCGATCACGGCGTAATAGGGCCGGGTGTGATTGGGTCCGTAGGACAGCGGGGCGTAGTCCAGCAACTGCACGCGTATCTCCTGTTGTGCCTGACCGATCAGACGCACCAGTTCACTTTGCGAATCCCCCACGCCGGGCGGATTGTAGGCGTTCGGACTGGCCACCAGATAGTTTCCGCGTGCCACATCGGCCGCGACTACGCTGTGGTTGGTCATCACCGGGGTCTGCCCGGCGGCGATGGCGGCCTGTGCCGCCCAGTCGATCTCGAAGATCGCCTGTACCTGCGCCGCCACGGTCGGGTCGGTGATCTTCAGTCCGGTCTCGTGGATGTGCGAGAACGAACGCCAGTCGAAGTTCTGGCTACCCACGTAAGCAGTGCGACCATCAACCACGAAATACTTGGCGTGGATGATGCCGTTGCCGGTCATGCGGGAATAGTCGAGCTGGCGCAATTCCAGGTTCGGGATGCGCTTGAGCTTCTCGATGGTGGCCGGGACCGAGGCGAACTCGCCCTTCTTTTCCATCAGGAAGCGGATCTTCACGCCGCGCCGCCCGGCCGCCTCCAGGTGCGCCATGATGTCGTCGAGCGCTTCCCCATCCTGCCCCGCCACGTAGAACTGGCCAAAGACGATCTCGCGCTGTGCGCTATCGAACATTTCCTTCCACACCAGCGCTGCATCGCGCAGGTCCGGCGTGGCCAGCGTGGTCTCGCGAGGGACCGTGTGCACCAGTTCGAAGCCGGGGATGGCGAATTCGGCGTGGACCGGGCAGACGAGCGAGAGGGCCAGCCCGAAGGCGGCTGCGAAGCGAAGCAGTAGACGGCGTGGCGCGAGTTTCATGGTGTCGGAGAAGGTGATGTCAGCGTTGCGCTCAGGCGATATGCAGCTTGCCCTGCGGTTGCGGGCTGTGCTGGGGTTGCGGGTCCAGACGGCCGACGCAGGCGCGCAGCATCAGCACCTTGAGATGATCGTTGATGCGCTCGATGCGTTCCTGGAACAGATTGAAGAAGAACATGCCGACCACGGCGATGCCGATGCCCAGGGCCGTCGCATAGAGCGCAGTACCGATGCCCTGCGACACCTGGCCAGGATCGGAGACGCCCGACACGGCCAGCGCCTTGAAGGTATCGATGATGCCCAGGATGGTGCCCAGGAGGCCCAGCAGGGGCGCAGCAGTCACGATGGTATCGAGGATCCACAGGCGCTGCTGCACTTCGCCGCGCTTGGCGATATAGACCGACTCGCTGAAATCTTCCAGGTCTTTCTCGGTGTGCAGATGGTGCTTTTCGGCCAGGATGTCCGAGACCAGCGCCAGCGGCAGGCTGGGACGGGTGGTCAGTTCGGGCGGCAGCTCTTGCAGGTGCTGCACCGCATGGGTCATGGCGCGTTCCAGTCCGGTGGCCTGGCGCATGGTGTAAGCGAAGAACAGACCGCGTTCGACGATGACGAAGATGGCCAGTGCCGCGCAGGCATACATCAGATAGAAAGCCAGTTCGTGGAGTAGTTGCATGTTCATGCTTGCCTCTCTTGCGTTGATGGGCGGCCCGTGCTGCTGGTGCGGGCCGCCCGGTTCAGACCGCGATCAGAAATCCGCAGTCAGGGTGATGGTGAAGGTGCGCGGGGCACCGATGTAGAGCGAAGGGGCGGTGCCGGCAATGCCGTTGACCGCCACGGCATTGGTGGTGAACTGGCTGCCGCTGCCGCCATTGAGGTTGAGGTACTGCTTGTCGAAGAGGTTGTAGAGGTTCAGCCGCACGGTCGGCTTCTTCAACCAGGTGGTGGATGCGAAGGTCATGCCGGCACCGGCGTTGAACAGGGTGTAGCCCCCCAGGGTGTCGTCGTTGACCAGCGTGGTGTAGCGGCGGCCGGTGTACTTGGCCTGACCGAACACATACCAGCCATCCTGCTGGTATTGCAGCGACAGGCCCGAGAGCCAGTTCGGCGTATCCGGGAATTGCTTGCCCGAGGTCGGCAGGTACTGGGTCGCGCTGTTGCGCAGGTCCTGCTTCATCTTGCTCTTGATGTAGGACAGCGAGCCGTACATCGACAGGTTGCGCGTGAAGGCATAGCCGCTTTCCAGTTCCAGACCGTGCGAGCTGGCGTCGCCCACGTTGTAGTCGGTCTTGTTGGCGGTGTCCGGGTTGTAGGCGCTGGCGATGCGGTTGTGATAATCGATGTAGAACAGCGAGCCCGAGGCCATCCACTTCTCGGTGTTGTAGCGATAGCCGAGGTCGTAGTTCCAGGAGGTTTCCTTGTCCACCGGCACCTCGCGCTGGGTGGCGCCGACCAGTTGACCGTTGACGATGGTGCCGCCCGAGAGCAGGCCGAAGTAGGAGAAGTTGCCCGGGGCCTTGAAGTTCTTGGCGGCGTTGAAGAACACCGACTGCTTCTCATCGAGCTGGAAGCGTACGCCCAGGCTGGGCAGGAAGTCGGCGTAGTTCTTCTTGACCTTGTAGAAGGCGGCGCTGGAATAGCTGTTGGTCCCGCTGGTGGAGCCGGTGCTGGGGTAGTTGGTGAAGTCCCGGTCGATGGAGGAATAGCGGCCACCGACTTGCACGTTGAGCTTGTCGTTCATCATGCTGATGCTGTCCTGCAGGAAGATCGACTGGGCCGTGCTGACGGTCATGGTGTCGCGGTACTGGAGCAGGGAGCCATCGGCATTGCGCAGCCACAGGTCGGAGCTGTCCTGCCACAGATCGGCGATGTTGCCGTTGTTGTCCACGCGGCTGAAGGGGCCGGTCTGCTGGTGGCGCGCGCGTTCGACCCAATAGCCGGCCAGGATGTGATGGTTGTCCAGCTGCTGGTTGAACTTGAAGGTCACGCCCGGACGGTAGGTACGGGTGCGGCTGCCTTCGTAGGCATAGACGGTATCGAGACGGTCGCCATCGCCGTTGACGTCGGCGACGCCACCACCGAGCTGGCTGGCACCGGCCACGCCGCCTTCACGCACGGTCTGCAACTGGTTGCCACCGGTGCCGAAGCCGTACCAGAAGTAGGGATCGATATCGAGGCTGGCGGTCGGGCTCAGCTGGAAGTGCGCATTGACGGTGCCCAGCCAGTTCTCGAAGGGATTGAGGTTGTAGGCGTAGTAGCCATTGCCGGCGATGTTGGCGGCCACGTTGGGCGCATAGGTCGTATCGTTCTGCGCGGTACCGGCCACGGCCGGCTGGTGCTGCGGCACGGTGCTGCCGTAATCGGCATTGCTGCCGAACTGGGCGATCTGGGCCTTGGTCAGCGAGCGGTAGTTGTTGTTGAGCTGGCGGTTGTAGAGCAGGTTGGCATTGATGAAGCTGCCCTGGCCCAGATTGAAGCTGGTGCCAATGTCGACGTGATCCTTGATGGCACCGCCCGGTCCCTTGAACTTGTCGGCCGTGGTCTTGGAGTACGAGATGAAGAACTTGAACTTGTCATCGAACAGCTTGCCCGAATCGAAGCGCACATAGCGCTTCCAGAGGCTGTTGGAACCGAAGGCATTGGTCACGCGGATGCGCTGCTGGTCTTCCGGCGCGCAGAAGGTCATGCCGATGTTGCCGCCGGTGGCGCCCACGTGGGGGGCTTCGGTATCGGTCGACCCCTGGGTCACGAAGACGTTGCACAGGTTGTCAGGCTCCGTGTACTCCTGCGGATAGACTGCGAAGTTGCCGGAGTCGTTGACCGGCGCGCCGTTGATGGTGAAGCCCAACTGGTCGCTGTTGAAGCCGCGCACGCGGATGTTGCCGCCGAACAGGCCCGTGCCGTCGTTGTCATAGGTGTTCACACCCGGCAGCAGGTTGATCATCTGGTAGGGCGTACCGGTGGGCGATTGCTTCTCGATGTAATCACGGTTGACCGAGCTGCGCGCCTTGGGCGAATCCTCGGCCTGGATCAGGCCGGTCGCAGCAGCGGTGCCGGCACTGGCGCTGCCGCCTCCCTGTACGGTCACGGTCCCTACATCGGTCGTGGTCTGGGCGCAGGCCGGTGCGCCCGCCATGAAGATCCCGGATATCAGCAAGGACAGCCGGGTAAGTTTGCATTGCATGTCGTGTTCCCCTGGGTTTGTTGGACTACATGTTGAAATCGTTGCGCCCGGCTACCGCCCCTTTCTGCAGGGCAGCTCAGACGGGAATGAATTCCAGATCGGCAGTGAATCGGTGCGTGCTCTCGCCCTGGTAGCTGTCTTGCGGGAAGGGGGCAAAGGTGGCGCGGTGGATGGTCTTGCGGGCCGCGTCATCGAGCAGCATGGAGTTCGAGGAACTCTCGATGCCGCTGTCGACCACGCTGCCATCGCGCTTCAGGACGAACCACACGCGCACCTTGCCTTGCGGCCGCAGGGTGCTGGCCTCGCGGCCGGTCGGATAACGCTTGATGCTGTTGAGATGCGCACGCAGCAGGCCGACGTAGGTCTGTTCGATCCTGGCGGTATCGACCGGCGGCGGCGCCGGTGGTGTCACCGCAGCGGCCTGCACCGGGGGGGTAGCCGGGGCGCTGGCGGCCGGCAGGATGGGCGCTTCCGACGACGGTGGCGCCGGATCCACCGGCGCCGGTGCTTGCCTGACCGGGGCCGGCTTGGACACGGGCTTGGGCGCTTCCTGTTTCCTGGGTGGTTCCACGGGTTTGGGCGGCGGCTCCACTTGCGGCTTGGGTTGCGGCGGTGTGGGCGGTGGTGGCAATTCGGTCAGCGAGATCTGCACCGGCTGCGGATCTTCCTTGCGCTTGAGTTCACTGGCCTTCTGCACCCCGGCCAGGATGAGCACGGCCAGCACCAGCAGCGACGGCAGCGTGGCCAATGGCTCACGGAAGCGGAAGAGGACGGGAACGTTCATCATCATGGCCTGCGGGTGGCAATCGAGATGGAATCGAAACCGCCCTTCTTGAGCGTATCCATCACGTCGACCAGGCGCTGCACTTCCACGCCCCGGTCGCTGTTGATGATGAGGTTGAGTTTTTCGCCTTCGCCGCGCAGCTTGTCCAGGCGGGCGGTGAGCGCGTCCAGGTTGGTGTTCTCGCCATCGACCTGGATCACATCATCCTTGGCGATGGTGATGACGGCCTTGGTCTGCGGTTTCAGGTCCTGGGCGGTAGACGAGCTGGGCAGCCGGGTCTTCAGTCCCAGTGCCGGAATCACGTTCAGGCTGATCAGCACGAAGAAGACCAGCAGGAACATCATCACGTCGATCATCGGAATGATCTCGACACGGGCCTTCCGTTTTTTGGGTTCGTCCCAACTGCGCATGCCACACTCCTCGAAGCTTCGTTATACGATTTGTAGCGCTATAGTTTTTATAGCGATGCGCAGCGTAGCGAGGAAATGTGTCGTGCGTATTACACCATGCAGGTTTGCGTTAAGCGGTGTGAAGGAATGTTGACCGTCCACCGCCTGCATGAAGATGTCGCCGACGCCTGCCGGCGACAGCGGTGGAAGTCGTGATCAGCGGCGTGGCAACGGCCTGCGCGGCAGCAGCGACAGCAGCAGCTTGCACAGGTAGACCACGATCAGTGAGCCGGAGAGGTCGCCCATGGACATGACCACCAGGCCGCTCCAGAAATCCGGATAGACCCCGCGCAGGACGAACCAGATCAGCTGGAACAGCGGATTGGAGAGTGCATACAGCAGGATGCAGGCCATCAGCCGGGTGGTATTGAGGTTGACCAGATTGCGGCCCAGGTCCAGGCCGGAGAGGGTGAGCCGGTAGGCCAGGTAGGGGGCAGCGGCGGAGATCAGGCAGTAGCCTGCCGCCGTGACCAGGTCGTGCGGGAACAGCTGGTAGGTCGCCGCCGTGGCCAGCGAGCCCACCAGCAGGCCCACGCAGCCGGCCTCGGCAAAGAGCAGCGTGCAGATCAGGCGTACCCCGGCAGGCAGGTAGATCCAGGCAATGCCCTCGGTGAACTGGGTGCGCCGGAACAGCCATTCATTGATCGAATAGAACAGGAAATAGCACAGCGCCGTACCGGCAATGGCGGCCAGGTGGGTGCGCAGGGCAGGGCGGAGGTCGGAGGAGGCTTGCATGACGGGAGGGGGAGACATGCGCAACGGCGCGTATGTTACCCATTAAGCTGGCCGGCTGCACCTCCACAATTTTCGACAGTGTGGCGTGCCAGCCGCGCAAATGGTCGCGCAAACGGTCGCAGTGGACGAGTTGGCGCCGGTCAAGACCTTAAAGATTGCACTTTCAGGCAGGGCCGGCGTATGATTCGCTATCAATTCTGGAACGATGTGGCAGGCAAATGGGACCCCGCCAGTCGTACCGCACTTGCAATACAACAACCAACACCATCGTCACATGGGTAAAAACAAGCGGCCGGCGGACATCTACCTGCGATTTCTGCAACTGGCCGAAGCACTCCGGGGATTGCCGTCACTGGCCACGCTGGATCCGCTCGAAGACCGGATCCTGGCTTTCATCGCCCGTGCCGGGCAGGAGCAGCAACGGCTGTCGGTACGCGACCTGATGGCGCAAAGTGAATTGGGCTCGCCGGCGATGCTGCATACGCGCCTGAAATCGATGCGCGAGAAGGGCTGGATCGTGCTGGCCGATACCGAAGACCCGCGCCGCAAGCAGGTCGAACTGAGCCAGGCCGCCTGGCTGCATTTCGACAAGCTCTCCAAGTGCCTGGTGCAGGCCACCCGCGACAAGTGATCGTCCGGCACCGCTGTCATCCTCCGGAAACACCGGGCCGCTAAGCTCACGCTCTGGCTGCAGCGTCCACTGTCCACTGTCCACTGTCCTGAGGTCGCGCAGCGTCTTGCCCGGATGATGTCGATGCGACCGTTTTCCCGTTCTCCTTCCTGCTTCTCTTCCCTCTTTTCGCTCTGCCTGCTGCTGGCGGGCGGGACCATGCCGGTCACACCGGCCCTGGCCGCCGACCCGAACAAGCTGTGGGAAATCACCAGCCAGCAATGCGTGCCCGGCATGCAGGCCAGTGGCCAGCCGCAGCCTTGCGTGCTGGTTGACCTGGCGCGGGGCTTCGTGGTGCTCAAGGATCTGGTCGGACCCGCGCAGTACCTGCTCATGCCGACCCGTCGCCTCACCGGCATCGAAAGCCCGGAACTGCTGGCACCGGATGCGCCCCGCTACTGGGCCTATGCGTGGGAGCAGCGCGCTCGTGTGGCGCAGGCGCTGGGACGCTCCTTGAGCGACGAGCAGCTGGGGGTGGAAGTCAATTCGGCCGCGGCACGTTCGCAGTTGCACCTGCATCTGCACATCGACTGCATGCGTCGTGACGTGGCCGCCAGCCTGGCCGACCATCGCGATGATCCCCTGCAGCACTGGCAGCCATGGTTCTTCGAGGGCCATCGCTATTGGGTGATGCGGCTGCCCGCCGATGCCCTGGTCCGGCACGATCCCTTCAGGCTGGCCGCTGAACGCAGCACCTATGCGGCGGCCAACATGGCCGCGCAGTCCTTGCTGCTGACCGGTGCACGTTTTGCCGATGGCAGCAATGGCTTCTTCCTGGTCAACATGGCGGTCAATTTCGACCAGCAGGAGCCGGGCAGCGCCGAAGTACTGATGGATCACGACTGCCGCTGGTAAGCCCCGGTCTCAGTGGGCGAATTCGCGCACCAGGGCATCGAACACCAGCCGCAGGCGCGGTGGCACCGGTCCGCGTTGTGGACGGTAGAGATACATGTCCCAGGGGTCGGGCTCGTGGTCGGCCATGACCGGCACCAGGCGACCGGCGGCGATGTCGTCCTCGCACAGAAAGCCGGCGATCTGGCCGATGGCCACGCCACTTCTCACCAGCAGATATTCCCCCTCCGAGTCATCGCAGAGGAAGCGTGCATGATCGGCCATCCACTGGTTCTCCTGCTGGAACAGCCAGGGCCAGGGCCGACCCGTGCCGCGATCCAGCATGGCCGTGCAGGGCAGGTTGCGCAGGGCGTCGGCATCGGTCGGTATGCCGTGGCGCCGCAGGAAGCGCGGCGTGGCCACCACGTGGAAACGCACCTTGCCCAGGCGGCGTACCACGAAGCGATTGTCCGGCACCGTACCGATGCGGATGCCGATGTCGATCTTCTCCCCCACCACATCGGCGCGCTGGTCGGTCAGGCGCAGGTCGAAGCGCAAGCCCGGATGCGCCCGTGCCAGTCGTTCGACGAGCGGTAGCAGGCGGTTGCGTCCCAAGGCCGAGGGCGCAGCCAGGCGCACCAGTCCGCTCATCTCGTCCGTCGGGCTGCCGTTGTCCGTGTCGAACAGGCCATCCAATTCGCGCAAGCTGAGGCGGGCGCGTTCGGCCAGGGCCTCGCCGAAGCTGGTGATGCGTACCTGGCGGGTATTGCGATGGAACAGCATCTCACCCTGCAGACGTTCCAGTTCCTGAATGGCTCGCGTGACGGCCTGCGGCGAAATGCCCAGCCGGATGGCCGCCTCCTTGAAGCTGCCGGTATCGGCAGCGGCGCAGAAGATGCGCAGCATCTCCAGTCGGTTGAGCATGATGATTCCTGAAAATGGAATTCTGTAATCTTAACATTTCCATTGTTTGGCATATTCGTGCCACCCATAATCCTTCCATCGACAAGCAGCAACGACAAGCAGCAACGACAAGCCAACCCGTCAATACCGGAAAGGAATTCATCATGAGCAACAACATCAAGGACAAGGTCGTCGTCATCACCGGAGCCAGCAGCGGCCTGGGCGAAACCACCGCACGTCATCTCGCTTCGCTGGGCGCCAGGCTGGTACTGGGTGCACGCCGCACCGAGCGGCTCGAAAAACTGGTGGCCGACATCACCGCCGCCGGTGGCCAGGCCATCGCCGTCACCACCGACGTCTCCCGTCGTGACGACGTCGAGGCGCTGGTCGCCAAGGGAGAGCAGCACTTCGGTCGCATCGACGTGCTGATCAACAATGCCGGCATCATGCCGCTGGCGCCGATGGCCAGGCTCAAGGTCGAGGAGTGGGACCGCATGATCGACGTCAACGTCAAGGGCCTGCTCTATGGTGTGGCCGCTGCGCTGCCGCGCTTTGCCGCGCAGGGCAACGGTCATTTCATCAACGTATCGTCGGTGGCCGGCATCAAGGTCTTCGCCGGCATGGGCACGGTCTACAGCGCCACCAAGTTCGCGGTACGCGCCCTGACCGAAGGCCTGCGTGCTGAAGCACCGGACGGTGTGCGCACCACCATCATCTCCCCGGGGGCGGTGGATTCCGAATTGAAGACCCACAGCAGCGACAAGGAGACCTCGGAAGCCCTGCTGGCCTGGTATGAGGCCAACCAGATCCCGGCCGATTCGGTGGCACGTGCGATCGCCTATGCCATTGAACAACCGGCCAATGTGGATATCAGCGAAGTGGTGCTGCGTCCGGTGGCCCAGGAATTCTAAGTTTTCCACAAGCGATCTTCTTCGCGCCTTACGACGGCGCCGGTGGGCAGTGATGCCTTCCGGCGCCGTTTTTCGTGGGCTTGTTATCCTGCCATTGCCGTATCGGCAATGATTTCGCGGCGGCATGTTGTTTGCTTCAAACGCTGCAATGCGCGCGTGCAGACAAGCACGGTGCTTTTCTATATGATTGCCGGCCCAAAAAAGAAGGAGTGATCGATGGCGAACGCGTGCGGTGTGGATTTCGGCACCTCCAATTCCACGGTGGGCTGGCTGCGTCCGGATGCCGGGGATTCTCTGCTGCTGCCGCTGGAAGACGGCAAGCCCACGCTGCCTTCGGTCGTGTTCTTCAATGCCGACGAGAACAGTTTCAGCTATGGTCGTGCCGGGCTGGGCGAATACCTGGCCGGTTACGAAGGCCGTCTGATGCGCTCACTGAAGAGCCTGCTGGGCTCCGGCGCCATCGATGGCCAGACCGAAGTGGGCGGGCGCGCGCTGCCCTATCGGGGGCTGCTCTCGCAGTTCATCGGTGAGCTCAAGCAGCGCGCCGAGCGTACCGCCGGGACCGCCTTTTCCCAGGTGGTGCTGGGGCGCCCGGTGCACTTCGTCGATGAGGATGCTGCCGCCGACCAGCTGGCCCAGGATACGCTGGAGCAGATTGCGCGCGATGTCGGTTTCAAGGACATCGCCTTCCAGTTCGAACCCATCGCGGCCGCCTTTGATTACGAATCGCGCATCGACCGGGAAGAGCTGGTGCTCATCGTCGACATCGGCGGCGGTACCTCCGACTTTTCGCTGGTGCGCCTGTCGCCCCGGCGCGCCGCGCGCAGCGAGCGGCGCGACGATATCCTGGCCAATGGCGGCGTGCACATCGGGGGCACCGACTTCGACAAGTACTTCAGCCTGGCCTGCGTGATGCCGCTGCTGGGCCTGGGCGGGCGCCTGCTGGGCAATGCCGAGATCCCGTCGAGCTACTATTTCAACCTGGCCACCTGGCACACCATCAACCAGCTCTACACCCGCAAGGCCTGGCAGCAACTGCAGGACGTGGCGCGTGAAGTGGTCGACCGCGAGCGTTTTGCGCGCCTGCTGGACGTGGTCGAGCAGCGTTGCGGCCACTGGCTGGCGCTGCAGGTGGAAGCGGGCAAGATTGCCCTCTCCACCGCCGACCAGACCCTGCTGGAGCTGGATCGCCTGCGCCAGCCCGAGCAGTTGCCGATCTTGCGCAGCGACTTCAACGGAGCCGTCGATCACCTGGTGCAATCGGTCGAGCAGACCGTACTGGCACTGCTGCAGCAGGCCGGTTTGCGCGCCGACGATATCGACAGTGTCTTCTTCACCGGTGGTTCCAGCGGGGTGCGCCTGCTGCGCGAACGCATCGGTGCGCTCGCCCCGCAGGCGCGTCATGTGGAAGGCGATCTGTTCGGCAGCATCGGCAGCGGCCTGGCCATCGACGCCGCGCGCAAGTTCGGCTGAAGCCGCAGCGCGGTCCTGCTGCTATACAATGCGGCGACCCGGTCCGGATCGCGTGGGTTTGGGGCGATATGAAGCAAATCGTCACAGACGGCATCGCCTGGGCCTGCATTGAACCGCATCGCGGATTGATCCCCGTACCGACATGAAACCTTCTGCCGAATCCTTCGTGCGCCGCGTGCGCAGCAAACTCGACGAGCTCTCCAGTACCGAGCGCCAGCTGGCAGACTTCCTGCTGGAGTTTCCGGGCGAGCTGGCCAGCTATGCCGGCAACGAACTGGCGCAACTGGCCGGTGTCTCGCCCTCGACCGTGAGCCGCTTCATCCGCCGCGTCGGTTACGACAGCTACGAGGAGGCGCGGCGCCACGTGCGCGAGGAACAGGAAACCGGCTCCCCGCTGTTCCACGCCAGCAGCCCCGCTGCCGCGCGCCAGGTGCGTTCGGTGGCGGCGCACTTCCAGCAATCCCGGCACAATCTGGCAGCGACCTTCGAGCGTCTCTCGGATGCGACCCTGGCCGAGATCGCCCGTGCCATCGTCGCCGCGCCGCAAGTGCTCATCTTCGGCAGCCGCAGCAGCCAGGCCTTTGCGCTCTATCTGCGCTGGCAGATCATCCAGGTCTTGCCGCGCGTGACCTGCCTGCCGGGGCCGGGCGAGACGCTGGGGGAATACACCGCCGGTTTGTCCGAGCGCGATTGCGTGATCGTCTTCGGCACCCGCCGCCAGACCGGGCAGATGCAGCGCCTCCTGGAGGCGGCCACGCGCGCCGGTGCTGATCTGCTCTACATCAGCGACCAGGCGTCGGCCGACTATGCCCCGGCGACCTGGTCGTTGCAGGCGCATTGCCGTGGCCCCGGTTCTCTGGACAACCACGTTGGCGTGATGGCCCTGTGCGATCTGCTGGCCACCCTGGTGATCGAGGCCAGCGGTGCCGCCGGGCGCAAGCGGCTGGCGGCGGTGGAGCAGGAACACGAGGAACTGGGCGACTTCGATTGAATTGCCTGAATGAAATGGCGCATGTTCGCCATCGGCAAGATATTGAAATCCCGATTTCATCCCCGCCTTTATTCTGACTCCCAATTTTCATGCGTGCCGCCCCGTCGCGGTGCGCTGAGCCGGCTGACCGCCCTCTTGCGGCGCACGCCGGCGCCTCCCGGGCGACCACTTTCTTCTGAAATCCGGATTTCATCCAGTGCAGCAGTCTGGCACGAAGATTGCTGGTGCACCGCATGTCTGAAATAATAATTTCAATAAATCATATAAATTGAAATTGTTCTTTCATTCACGGGCATGCTGGACTACAGTACTTTCGCGGCCACCGAAGCAGGGCGGCGTGGTTCCACAGCCTCGCATCATCCGATGTGCACACCGAGCAGCACTCATTGGACCTTCCAACGCAAGAGGAGCAGACCATGGCTGGACCCACACTTTCGTCGCCCGACCTGCCGCACTCATCGCGCGTGGCCGAACTGGACGGCGCGCTGGACAAGATCGGGGTGACCCGTTCGCATCACACCATCATTTTCCTGATCCTGATCGGCTGTCTGTTCGACGCCTTCGAACAGAATGCCATCGGCCTGGTCGGCCCGCTGCTCAAGCAGCAGTGGGGGCTGAGCGCGACCGACATCGGCCTGCTCAATACGGTTACCTTTGCCAGCGCCGCCATCGGCCGCATCGTCTCCGGTCTGGTGGCTGACCGCTATGGCCGGCGCGTCATGCTGAGCCTGGATCTGCTGCTCTTCACGCTGGGCGCGGGCATCTGCGCGCTGGCGCCGGACCTGACGGTAATGGCCGTGGGGCGCGCCATTGTCGGCTTCGGTCTCGGGGGCGAGATCGCCATTGCGGTCACGATGCTGGCTGAATTCTGTTCCAGCAAGTTCCGTGGAACGGCAGTGGGACTGGTCAACGTGGGGGCGGGCGGCATGGGCAATTTCCTGGCGCCGGCCTTTGGTCTCTTGGTGTTCACGCTCTTTCCCGGTGAGAACAGCTGGCGCTGGCTGTTCTTCTGCCTGATGCTGCCGGCGCTGCTGGGCGCCTTTTATCGCCGCTACATCCCGGAGACGCCGCGTTTCCTGCTCTCGCGCAACCAGGTCGCGCAAGCCAATGCGGTGCTGGCACGACTGGCCAGCGGCAAGCTCTCCGGTCCGGCGCCACAGGGCCGTGAATGGATCAGCGACGATGGCCGCCACGAGCATGCGGCCTCGGTCAAGGTGCGCTCCATGGAAATCTTCCAGGGTCCGCTGGCTCGCCGCACCCTGCCGCTGTGTATCGCCATCTGGATGACCTATGGCGCGCAGATTTCGGTGCTGACCCTCATGCCGACCATCCTGGTGAGCCTGGGCTATACCATTTCCAAGAGTCTTCTGTTCACCATGGTCATGCAGAGCGGCAGCCTGCTGGGGGCGATTGCCGCCTCGGTGTTCGGTTTCCACCTGCCACGCAAGCGCGTGCTGACGGTGGGCGCCATCTGTGCTTGTCTGGCGGCGCTGGCCATCGGTTTCCTGGCCAAGAGCATCGTACTGATTCTGGCGGCCGGTGCGGTATTCCAGTTCTTCGTGCTGTTGCTCAACACCACCATCTGGATCTTCGCGCCCGAACTGTATCCGACCCGCGTACGCGCCTTCGGCACCGCCTTCATCCTTGCCACCGGCACGGCGGCCGGAGCGTTCATGCCGCTGGTGGCCGGACGCCTGTTCGATGCCTTCGGCCTGGCCGGCGTCTTCGGCATGATCGCCGTCATGTACGGCATCTTCACCGTGGCCATCCGTACCATGCCGGAGACCTATGGCAAGTCACCCGATGCACCGCTGGAAGAAGCCGCTTCGCAAGCGGTGGTGCAGGCAGCGGTGGCGCGTAGTTGATGGTCTTTTTCATGAGTCTGGCATGCCGCATATCCTGTTGATCAATCCCAATTCTTCCCAGGCCACCACCGAGATGATGGTGGCCATTGCCCGCGCCTGGCTGCCATCGGGGTATTCGCTCACGGGCGTGAGTGCACGCCGGGGGCCGGAGATGATCGTCAATGCCGTGGAGCTGGCAGCGGCGGGTGAGGAAGTCCAGCGCAACTGGTGCGAAGGCGGACGGCACAGCGCAGGTGCCATCATCAGCGCCTTCGGCGATCCTGGCATCGAGCGTCTGCGCGGGCTCGATGGGCGTCCGGTCGCCGGACTGTGTGAAGCGTCGATGCTGGAGGCGGCCGAGGGTGGCCGGCGTTTCGGTGTGGCCACCGTCACCCCGGAGCTGGCCGAGGTGATTGGGGAAAAGGCGCAGCAGGCCGGCGTTGCCGCGCTCTATACCGGTATCAGCCTGACTGCCGGAGATCCGCGTACGCTGGCGGCTGATCCGCAGGCATTGGAGCAAGCGCTGGCGCAGGCCGTGCGCGCTTGCGTGGAGCGCGATGGGGCCGAGGCGGTGGTGATCGGCGGTGGACCCTTGGGGCAGGCGGCGACGGCCCTGGCGCAGCGTTTTTCCGTGCCGGTGATTGCGCCGATTCCGGCAGCCGTACGCTATTTGCTCAAGGCCCTGCGGGCCCTGGACGCGGCGGCCTGACGGCCTCTGGTCCATTTCTTCACAACATCGCCAGCGGCTGCTTGCGTCGCGGCGGCGGGAAGGCCGCGTCCAGCTCGCTGATGTCATTTTCATTCAGTTGCAGTTCCAGGCAGGCCCGGTTGGCCTGCACGTGCGCCAGCTCGGTCGCCTTGGGGATGGCGATCACACCCGTGCGCCGCAATACCCAGGCCAGCGCCACCTGTGCCGGTGTCACGCCGTGGCGCTGCGCCACCGCCTTCAAGGCTGGCTGCTTGAGGATGCGTCCCTGCTCGATGGGCGAATAGGCCATGACGGCCACGCCACTGTCTGCGGCCTGCGGCAGCAGGTCGTATTCGATGCCCCGGCGCGAGAGGTTGTACAGCACCTGATTGCACAGGACCTGATCGCCGCCGGGTTGAGCGATCAGCTCGTCCATGTCGTCGGTATCGAAATTGCTCACGCCCCATCCGCGAATTTTCCCCTGCGCCATCAGCGTCTGCATGCCCGTGATGGTGGCCGCCAGCCGATGCGATCCGCGCCAGTGCAGCAGGTAGAGGTCCAGATGGTCGGTGCCCAGGCGCTTGAGGCTGGCCTCGCAGGCGGCAATGGTGCCGCGCTCGCTGGCGTTGTGCGGCAACACCTTGCTGACCAGGTAGACCTGCTCGCGCCGGCCCGCGATGGCGCGGGCGACGATGCGTTCGGACTGGCCATCGGCATACATCTCGGCGGTGTCGATCAGGGTCATGCCCAGGTCGATGCCGGCCTGCAGGGCGCGCACTTCGGCGCTGGCGGCAGCGGACGACTCACCCATGTTCCAGGTGCCTTGGCCCAAGATCGGGACTGGTGTTCCATTGCGCAGGGTGAGCGAGGCAATCGGCTTCATGCAGGACTCCTTCATCATGGACGGGAAAACATTAGAACCCATTTTGCGCATCGGTTCACCGCACCCCGCGCTCTCATCAGCATGGGAATGATGCCGGCGGGCAACTTCCGCAAGTCCCTGCCGATTGTGGGCACAGGCAACTGGTGGCATGATCGCAGCCAATCAAAAAGGGAATCGGGGGAAAGTCCATGTTGCGTCGTTTGCGTACCGCCTTGGCCAAGTATTGGGCGCGCTGGCTGCTGGCACTGTTGCTCATCGGTCTGGCCGAGGCAATGGTGTCAGGGCTGTTGCCCAATCCGGTGGTCGAGCGCATGGACCTGTTCTTCTATGACTTGCGCATGCGGGTGGCCAAGCCCGCGCTGGACCCGCGCATCGTCATCGTCGATATCGATGAACGCAGCATCGACGAACTCGGGCGCTGGCCCTGGAGCCGCGACCTGGTGGCCAAGCTGGTCCAGCAGATGACGCAAACCTATCAGGCCCAGGCGGTCGGTTTCGACGTCGTCTTTGCCGAGCCCGACACCACGTCGGGCTACGGTCGCCTGGAAGATCTCGCGCACGGTCCGCTCAAGGATGTGCCGCAACTGGCGCAGCAGCTGCGCATGCTCAAGCCGCAGATGGATTACGACGGCCGTTTGGCGGCAGCCCTGAAGGGGCAGCCGGTGGTGATGGGCTATGCGTTCTCCAATGAGAGCGGCGCCGTGGTCAAGGGCGAGTTGCCGCCGCCGGCCTTTACCGTGGCCGACCTGGGCGGGCGCGATGTGGATGTGGTGCGCTGGCGCGCCTATGGTGCCAATCTGCCGCAGCTGCAATCGGCGGCGCGTGCCGGCGGTTTCTTCAATCCGGTTCCAGATGACGACGGACTCATCCGCACCGTCTCGCTGCTGGCGCGGCATGGCGACAATTTCTACGAGTCGCTGGCCCTGGCCACCGCACGGGTGGCCGTGGGCGGCAAGCGCATCAAACCGGTCTTCCTGACCAGCGCCGATGGCTTGCTGGGGAGCCAGAAGGAGAATTACGACGCCCTGGCCGCCATCGCCGTGGAGGCGCGTCCGCAACCGCTGATCATTCCGGTGGAGCGGCGGCTCACGACTCTGGTGACCTACCGCGGGCATGGCGGGCCGCAGGGCGGCGCCTATCGTTACGTGCCGGCGATCGACGTGATCCGTGGCACCTACCCGCATGACCAGCTCGATGGCCGCATCATGCTGGTGGGCACCACCGTGCCCGGTCTGAACGATCTGCGGGCTACGCCCGTGAACCCGGTCTATCCGGGAGTGGAGATCCATGCCAACCTGATCGCCTCCATCATCGATGACGACTTCAAGACCCGGCCCGATTTCGCCGCCGGCTATGACGGGGTGCAGGTGGCACTGGCCGGCCTGCTGCTGGGCCTGCTGCTGCCCATGCTGGGGCCGCTGGCCTCGATGCTCCTGTCGCTGGGTACGGCCGGTGCACTGGCCTGGCTCAACTACTGGCTCTACGACAGCGCAGGCATGGTGCTGCCGCTGGCCTCGGTGCTGCTGCTGGTGGTGCTGCTGTTCATCAGCAACCTGGGCTGGGGCTATCTGTTCGAGTACCGCAACCGCAAGGCCATCGTCAATCTGTTCGGTGAATACGTGGCGCCGGAACTGGTGGCCGAAATGGCGGCCAATCCGGCCAGCTACAACATGGAAGGCGAGATCCGCGAGCTGACCGTGATGTTCTCCGACGTGCGCGGATTCACCACCATCTCGGAGAGCCTGCAACCCAATGAGCTGCGTGAATACATCAACCTCTATCTGACGGCGATGTCCGAAGACATTCGCGGCAATCGCGGCACGCTCGACAAGTACATCGGTGACGCCGTGATGGCCTTCTGGGGTGCGCCGCTGGATGTGCCCGATCACGCCGCCCGGGCAGTAGCCACGGCATTGAAGATGCAGCAGACCACGCTGCTGCTCAACGAGGAATTCACGCGCCGCAACTGGCCGCCTCTGAAGATCGGCATTGGCGTCAACAGCGGCCAGATGCGCGTGGGCGACATGGGCTCGCGCATCCGCAAGGCCTATACGGTGATGGGTGATGCGGTCAACCTGTCCTCGCGGCTGGAATCGATCACCAAGGTCTATGGCGTGGGTGTGCTGGTGGGGGAGGCCACCCGCCAGGCTGCGCCGCAGTTCGCCTACCGCGAGCTGGACCGGGTGCGCGTGAAGGGCAAGAACGAGCCGGTACCGATCTTCGAGCCACTGGCCCTGGAGAGCGAACTCGATGCCGACTTGCGCGCCGAAGTCCAACAGTGGCATGCGGCGCTGGCTCTGGTGCGCGCGCAGCGCTGGGATGAGGCGCAGCACGCCATTGAACGCCTGCAGGCGACGCAGGCACGTGGCCTCTACACGCTCTACCTGGAGCGCATCGCGCATTTCCGCCAGACGCCGCCTGCGGCGCATTGGGATGGCGTGACCACCTTCGAGACCAAGTAAACGCAATGGCGTGGCGCATGGCTGCAATTGCCGTGCGGAAATCATGCGGCTGATGAAAAACGTACAGCCCCCTGTGCAAAATTTCTCAGCCACTGGCATTGCCTGAATTTCTTTGCATGTTGAAGGTGCAAATCATTTCCGCATGGCAATCAAGCGTCGCGCAATCTGGCGCAAACGCCCACTGCAAGCGGTTTTTCGCCGATTCTTGTCGACGCGGTCAGACCTAGTCAGTATACTTTGCAAGTGTCAAGAGTGATGTCGCCTGGCAAGGTGGCTTCACTGCCGGAGACGATCCATCCCTCCTCCAAGAAGGGGCATATCGATGTCCGGGCAGGTCTGCTTCAGGGGTTCCTTTTCGTCTTGTCGTTGGCTGTCGTGGTCCGTTCGCCGCTTGTGTGGCGGACCGGGCCTTGCGTGCGCGTCCGCCATGGGCGCTCGCCGGGGCAGCGTGCGACTGGATGCAGAGGTGGCAGTGTGAGCGTGGCCGGTGCCGCGTTGCACGAGAAGAAAACTGGGAGGGCTCGCCGGGGGCGGGTCACAGAGACAATGAATCGATGCTTTCAGCATTCTCTGATGGGGATGGCGCTGTTGGGCAGTGCCGTGGCCGCGCTTGCGCAGCCGGCAGGCATGGCTCCTGGCGCCATGCCCGCCGGCGACAGTGCGCAGGTCCATCAGGACGAGCGTTTCGACATCACCCGCTTTGCGGTCGAGGGCAATACCTTGCTCACGCAGGCCAGGGTGGATCAGGCGGTGGCCCCGTTCCTCGGTCGCGGGCGTGTCTATGGCGATATCCAGCAAGCGCTGGAGTCCCTGGAAAATGCCTACCGCAGCGCCGGTTACACGGCCGTGCAAGTGAGCGTGCCGGAGCAGGAACTCACCGGCGGCGTGGTGCGGCTGCAGGTGGTCGAGACGGTGGTGGGCAAGGTGGTGGTGAGCGACAACCGCCATTTCAGCGAGCAGAACATCCGCGCCAGCATCCCGCAGCTGGTGGAGGGCAGTGCGCCCAACCTGCGGCGCATTTCCGAATCGGTACAACTGGCCAATGACAATCCGGCCAAGCAGGTCAATGTCACCCTGACGGCCTCCGAAGCCACCAACCAGATCGATGCGGCCATCTCCGTCAAGGATGAGAATCCCCTGCGCGTGATGCTCAACCTCGACAACAGCGGCAGTCGCGATACCGGTCAGTGGCGCACCGGCGTGGCCGTGCAGCATTCCAATCTGTTCAACCGCGACCACGTCGCCACGGTGGCCTATACCACCTCGCCCGACAGTCCCTCGGGGGCCAAGGTCGATCTGTACTCGCTGGGCTATCGTCTGCCCCTGTATGGACTGGGCGACAGCCTGGACTTCATCTACGGCAAATCCAACGTCAGTTCAGGTCAGACGCTGGCGGTCAATTCCACGCTCAACATCACCGGTCGCGGTGAAATCTATGCGCTGCGCTGGAACCACTACTTTGCCCGCAGCGGCGAGTGGAGCAGCAAGCTGGTCTTCGGTGCCGATTACAAGAAAGTCGATTCCTCCTGCAGCATCAATGGCGGCCTGCTCAATGGCGCCACCCTCAATACCTGCCTGCCTTATTCCACCTTGCCATTGTCGGTAAGCTACAGCGCGCAGCGGCAGGGCGTGGGCCAGATCGTCGATTACAACCTGGGCATTGCGCGCAACATGGCCACCGGTCAGGCGCGCCGCAACGATACCCTGCAGGTGACGGACCGCTACTCGCTGTTTACCGGATCGCGCCGGTCGATGGACAACTTCATCGCCATCCGTGGTGGCGCGAGCTGGTTCAGGGTCTTCCAGAATGACTGGCAGGTACGTCTGGCCGCTGCCTTGCAGGTGTCGCCCCATGCCCTGCCGGCGGTGGAGCAGTTCGGTCTGGCCGGTGCCAATGCGGTGCGCGGTTTCACCGAGCGCGCCGTAGCGGCCGACAGCGGTGCGGTCCTCAATACCGAACTCTATACCCCGGATCTGCTGGTCAAGACCGAGATGCGCGGCAACCTGCGCCTGTTGGGCTTTGTCGATGCCGGACGCGGAGCCAACAACAACGTCACCTCCGCCTCCACCGTGCCCTCCACGGTCACGCTGGCCAGCATCGGTGCCGGCCTGCGCTATACGCTCGGGCGTGACTTCAGCCTGCGCCTGGATGTGGCGCGGGTGCTGCTCAACGGCAATTCCGTGACCGAACAGCGGGGCGATCTCAACGCCCACCTGAGTGCCATCCTGGGGTTCTGACATGACATCACCATCCACTGCCGTGCAAGTACCGGCCCGTCCGGCCATCGAACTGCTGCCGCCATCGATCACGGTGCGCGTGGGCAAGCGCCGCCTGAGCTTGACCTGGCGCGTACGCAAGCCCCTGCCGATGCTGTTGTCGCGTCTGTTGCGACGCGCCTGGGTGCGCGTGCTGGCGCCGGGCCTGCGCCTGTCACTGGCGGCGGCCGCCGTGTGCGCTGCCTGGCAGGCAACGGCGCTGGCAGCAGCCCCGGCACCTGGCACCCTGCCCACCGGGTGGAGCGTGGTCAACGGCAATCTCAGCTTCAGCCAGAACGGCAACACGCTCAACATCAACCAGCTCTCGCCGCAGGCCATCGCCGCTTTCGCGTCCTTCAGCATCGGTGCGGATGCGACCGTCAACGTGCTCCAGCCGGGTGCCTCGGCCGCCTTGCTGGCCAAGGTGACCGGAGCCGATATCTCGCAGATCTACGGCAAGCTCTCGGCCAATGGCACGGTGGTGCTGTACAACCCCAATGGCGTGGTGATCGGCCCCAGCGGTACGGTCGATGCAGCGCGCTTCATCGCCACTTCGCTGGCCGTGAGCGACAGCGACTTCCTGGCCGGCCGGCTCAACTTCGTCAAGGATGGTACTGCCGGACTGGTGGACAACCAGGGCAAGATCACCTCCGCCACCGGTGGCAGCGTTTACCTGATCGGCGGCAGTGCGTCCAACAGCGGCATCATCACCAGCCCGCAGGGCGAGGTCATCCTGGCCGCAGGTCAGACCGTGACCCTGGCCGATACGGCCACACCGGGCGTGACCGTCAACGTCACCGGCAGTGCCGGCAACGTCACCAACCTGGGCACGATCACGGCCGAGGCCGGGCGGATCGGCGTGGCGGCCGGTCTCATTACCAACAGTGGCGTCATCAATGCCTCCAGCGTGGTGCGTGAAGGTGGCCGCATCTTCCTGCGCGCATCGGGCAACCTGACCACCACTGCCAGCTCCAGCATCAATGCCGATGGCACTCAGGGGGGCAACGTCACCTTGTATGCCGCCAATACGGCCTTCATTGATGGCGACGTGTCGGCACTGGGCACGTCAGGTGCGGGCGGCTTTGTCGATACCTCCGGTCTGAAGCAACTGGAAGTGGTGAAGGTTCCCAGGGTGGGAGCGGGCGGCACCTGGCTCATCGATCCGCTTAACCTGGATGTGGTGTCCACCGGTTCGCAGAATGTGAACATCAGCATTCCTGCCTGTTCAAGCGATTACGCCATCACCTCCACCGGCAGCGGATCAAGGATCACCGCAGAGACCATCACCAGCCAGCTCAACAACGGAACCAACGTCCAGCTGGTGACGGGCGATGGCGAAGGACTGGGCGGCAACATCAACGTCACGGCCAATATCAGCAAGACCGGATCGGCCAACAGTTCGCTCACGCTCAATGCCGCCAACAACATCAGCATCACGGCTGACATCACCAGCCAGGGGGGCGCACTGGATCTGATCCTCAACAGCGGTTACAGCGGGCCGGGGACGCAGGTCGTCTCGGAAGCCCGTGTCCTGGACGAGGGCAAGACGAGTCATCTGAGTACCGTCGACAATGGCGCGCGCATTCTGCTCAATGGCGGCTCCCTGAGCGTCAACGACGGTTCGGCCAGCGGCGATCTGCTCATCAACAATGGCACGGTCAACCTGGGCAGCGGCAACCTGAGCGCAGCCGCGGTGACCGTCAACAGTGCCGGTACCCTGACACTGAACGGTGGCCAGGGCAACATCACTTCGCTCAACAACAACGGTACCGTCAACGTGGCCACGAGTGGCAACAACAGCCTGTCCGTTGGTAGTGATGGCATCACCAACAACGCTACGTTCAACATCAGCGGCAACGTCGCTTCCAGCGGTGATGTGACCAACAATGCCAATGCCACGCTCACCCTCAACGGCGACGCCGCTTCCCTGAACGTGACGGGCAATGCCAGTCTGACCAACTACGGTCTGCTGACGCTGGCCGGTGGCAACATCAGTGCCGCCGCCATCAGCAATGAGGCCAATGGCACCATCGCCGGCAACGGCACCGTTGCGGTCAGCGGGTCATTCACCAATGACGGTGTTCTGGCGCCGGGCAGCGATGGGACTGTGGGCCATCTCATCCTCAGAGGCTTTGGTGAATCCACCGAGCCCCGCTTCAGTCAGGGTGATACCGGGAAGATGCTCATCGATATCGCCAGCGCCGACAGCTACGACCAGATCGACCTGATGGGGTGGTCCTCAGCCAGGCTGGGCGGTACGCTCAAGACCCGCCTGCTGGACGGCTATGCGCCTACCGGTGAGGTGAGCATCAATCCTTTCAACCTCGCTCAGGGTCAGCAATTGAGCGACTACTTCGGCACCGTGACGGGCGATATCGTCGGCGCGGGGCAGCAAGAGAAGATGTTCAAGGCGGTCTACGATGAGAATGGCCTGGCCAATCTGTCCTTGCGCGGGGCCGAGACCTTCACTTACCAGCAGTCCTCCTATTCCGAGGGGGGCTGGGAAGACCGCTCCAACTGGAGCAGCAACGCCACGGTAGGCAATGTGTCTACCTACATGCCGACGCAGATCGATACGGTGGTCATCACGGGCGATCAGAGCGTCAGGCATGGCAGTGGTGACGATACCGTCGCCAATCTTCAGATCGGGTCCGATGCCCAGCTCAATCAGCAAGGCGGTACGCTCACGGTGCGCAACAGTACCAGCAACAACGGGACCATCAGCGTCAATGTCGCCAGCGACGCCAGTGAGGGCAGCGTTGCCGCCCTGGTGCTCAATGGCACTACCAGCGGCAACGGGACCCTCAATATCGGCGGCACGGACTACAGAGAGGGGCAGACAGTCCTGCTCAACGGCACCGTCACCGTGGCCAGCGCCGCCCAGTCCGGCATGACGGCGGTGCTGACGGCAGGCGACCTGACCCTGGGAGGGGATGTGCGCCTGTCCAACCTGACGGTCTCCAATGGTACCGTCACAGGCAACGTCGGTTCGCGCCTGGTGGTGACCGACTCCTTCAGCCAGAGCGGCGGCAATCTGACCCTGGCCGATGCGGCCCTGTCGCAGGCTGACGGTTCTCTGGCCGTTGGCAACATCACCGCCAACAATCTGGTGCTGGAGGCAGCCAGCGGCAATCTCAGCCAGAACACCGGAACCGCAATGCACGTGAAGTCGCAGTTGATCGCCTCGGCCAGCAACGGCATCACCTTCAACAACACCGGCAACCAGATTGCAGGCTTTGCCGCCAACAACAGCGGCACCGGTGATATCACCTTGAAGAACACCCTCAACACCAGCGATGCCAGTGCGGTCAGCATCAATGGCGTCACGACCACGCGCGGCAATATCAGCATCGACAACACCGGCGGCGTGGTGACCTCGGCCATCGGCGCCAAGGCCAACTTCCTCGGCAGCCTGCCCGCCGAGGCCAGCGGCGCGACCATCAGTACCAGCAGCAGGCTCACCACCCTGGGCATCAACAGCAGTGGCCAGATCAAGACCAGCAACGGTACGGTCAGCGTCGTGACGCACAGCCCGCTGACGATCGGTTCCGGCGGCGTCAGCGCCACCGGGACCATTACCCTGACCGCCAGCGCCTCCTCGGGCAGCAATGACACACTGCTGATCAACGGGGTTCTGGTCTCCACGGGGGGCAACATCACGCTGTCGGCGGGTGATTCGATGACCATCAACGCCAATATCTCGACCTCGCCCCCGGGCGTGGCACTGCTGTCGGTGGCGTCTGGTCAGGTCATCGGTTATGCCCAGGGCGTGACCATCGTTGACGCCAATGGCACCCGCACTCCGGTGACGGGCACTACCAGCAGCTCGAGCAACAGCCAGGCTGCGCAGGCCGTGCAGCAACAACAGAACCAGCAGAGCCAGGACCTGCAGACCAGTCTGAACAACGCCCAGCCCGGCACGGAGGTGGCTCCCGTCAACGGCAGTGTGGTGCAGCAGACCGGCAATGCCACCCAGACCGTGGGTGGCACGACGGACCACTTCGGTGACGAGGGCGAGGACCGCAAGCAGGCCAAGAAACCGCTGCCGATGTGTACCTGATGTGATACGGGATGCACGACGGATGACCCGTAATAACCGGATGATGTGATCTTCATGAATTTCTTCAAGCAAAATCCGCCGGCCTCGTTCCGGCGTCCACCGATCGGGCTGGTGATGGCACTGCTGCTTCTGCTGGCGGTGACCTGCGCCTTCGCCCAGGCGCAGCCGGTGGTCGGGCAGGTCACCCATCTGTCGGGCGTACTCAGTGTGCGGCATGCCGACGGTACGCGCGTGGTGCTGTCGGTCAAGTCGGCGATCCTGCAGGGCGACACGCTCATCACCGAGCGCGAGACCTATGCCCGCGTCAAGTTCGTCGACAACGGCGAGATCGTGTTGCGTCCGGGGTCCGAGGTGGCCGTGAGCAAATACCTCTACGACGATAAAGATCCGAAGAATGACTCGGTCGCCATCAGTCTGGTCAAGGGCGGACTGCGGGCGGTCACCGGGCTGGTTGGCAAGCGCAACCACGATGCCGTCAATTTCGATACGCCCACGGCCACCATCGGTATCCGCGGCACCCACTTCGGCGCCCTGTACTGCCAGAACGATTGCGGCGGTGTGCCGACCCCCAACGGTCAGCCGCCGGCCAACGGCCTGCACGTGGATGTGGTCAGCGGTGCCATTCAGGTCACCAACCCCAGTGGCACGCAACTCTACAGCGCGGGCCAGTTCGGTTTCGTCCCCTCGATCTCGCTGCCGCCGGTGATCGTGCCGCCGACGCAAGGCGTGGCGGTGACGATGCCGCCGACCATCAGCAGCAATGCCAATACCGGGACGCAAAAGATCGGTGCGGCCAAGCTGGATGCCTGCGTGACCCAGTAAGCGCCCGGCCGCGCCTGGCGCAGACATGAAAAAAGGCGCCGGCACGGATGTGCGGCGCCTTTGTCGTTGGCCAGGCAGCCCGTCAGAATTCCAGTATGGTTCCCGTGGCCAGCATGCGCGGATGATGCGGGCCGGACCCGGCCGCGATTTCTGCGGCGATCTCCTCAAGTTGTCCGGGTTTGGCGTGGGTGATCAGGACCTCCGGATGGCCCTGCAGGTGTTGCAGTTCCTCCAGCAGCAGGCTGGGGCACAGGTGCTTGGACAGCAGTGCCAGCTCACGGTCGCGGTTGGCGAAGGCGGCCTCGATGATCAGATAGCGCAACTGGTCGATGCGATTGACCGCCTCCCACAGTGGTGCACAGCGACAGGTGTCGCCGCTGAAGGCCAGCGAGGCACCGCTGGCATGATTGCGGACCTGGTAACCGACGGCCGGCACGGTATGCGCTGCGGGCAGCGGCGTGATGCTGCGCTGGCCCAGCTGCACAGGTTGGCCCGGCTCAACCGTGGCGAAGCGCAGGAAGGGGCGCTGGGCATCGGGGATGACGCTGAAGTCGGGCCATATGTGCCAGTTGAAGATGTGCTTGCGGATGATCTCCATGGTCGCCGCGCTGGCGTGCATGGTCAGCGGGGCGCTGCGCATGTCGCCCACGCTGTCGATCATCAGTGGCAGGCAGGCAATGTGATCCAGGTGCGCATGGGTGATGAAAACGTGATCGATCTTCACCAGCCGCGCCAGCGACAGGTCGCCGACACCGGTGCCGGCGTCGATCAGGATATCGTCATCGATGAGCAGAGAGGTGGTGCGCATGCCATTGCCACCGATGCCCCCGCTGCATCCCAGGATTTCTACACGCATTGTGATTGCCGCTCATAGGTTATGGGTTCCGGCCCCACCGCTCGGACTGATTCGGAACCTTGTTGCAGTCCGGAAACCCTTGTCCGGACTGGCTTTGCGGACGATGTAGCAAATTATGCAACATATCGTGATGGTAAGGGATTCAGCGGTGCTGTGCAATCGGGATATCCCTGAGCTCGGCCTTGGCGAGCGCGTCGGGCAAGCGCAGAATTGGCGGTCAATTCCCCTCAAGCTCGCTGCAAGACGGCGTGCGCAGTCGTTCTAAAATCGCGATGATGCCGAAAAAGCATCCGCCAAAAGTGCGCCGACATTGTCCTCTGGCAATGATCGCGCCATGTCCGTATGCCAACGCTTCAGGGAGCCGCATGTTGCCAGTCGTCCATCCAGCAACTCACACCCGCCATCGCGTCCAGTGTTCGCACTGTGGCGCGCGGGAGATGGAAGCATGAACGTCCCGGCCAGCATGCACGATCTCGCGCCCACTGCCGGCGAGCACCGCGACATCGCCTATCGGCTGGAGCGCCTCACCGACCTGTGCCGCGAGCTGGGCAGCCAGCGCGACATTCCCCTGTTGCTGGAACGCATCCTGCTGACCGCGCGCGACATCACCCGTGCCGATGGCGGCACCCTCTACCGCACCACCGACAATGGCGAGGCGCTGCGCTTCGACATTTCCGTCAACCAGACCCTCAAGATGCACCAGGGTGGCAGCAGCGGCCAGGTCATCTCGATTGCCGACATCGCCCTGAGCTTGCCCGACGGCAAGCCCAATCTGACGGCGGTGGCGGCCTATGCGGCCAATACCCGGGAATCGGTCAACATCGCCGATGTCTACCAGGCCAGCGGATTCAATTTCAATGGCATGCGGCTCTTCGACGAGAAGTATGGCTACCATTCCAAGTCCATCCTGACGGTGCCGATGCAGGATCACGAGGGCGAGCTGGTGGGGGTGTTGCAGCTCATCAACGCCATCGATGCCGACAGTGGCGAGGCGGTTCCCTTCTCGGAAACCGACCAGCGCTTCATTGAGGCCCTGGCCGCGCAAGCCGCCATGACGATGACCAACCAGCAGTTGATCGCGCGTCTGGAAAACCTGTTCGAAAGCCTGATCAAGCTCATCAACATCGGCATCGGTGAAAAATCCCCGCACACCGGGCGCCATTGCGAGCAGGTACCGCAACTGGCCATGATGCTGGCCGAGGCTGCGCACAATACTACCGAAGGACCGCTGGCCGATTTCAGCATGAGCGAGGCCGACCGCCGCGAACTGTGGCTGGCCGGTCTGCTGCACGATTGCGGCAAGATCGGCACGCCCAGTCATATCGTCGAAAAGGCGACCAAGCTGGAGACCATTTTCGATCGCATTCACCTGATCGACACGCGTTTCGAAGTCCTCAAGCGCGATGCCGAGATCCGCGTCTTGCAGGAGAAACTGGCGCTGGGCGCCGCGCTGACCCCGCAACGCGTGGCCGAACTGGAGGCCGGGCTGCAGGCCGAGTTGCTGACCTTGGACGAGGAGCGGGCTTTCCTGCGCAAGATCAACTACGGCACCGAAGGCATGCGCGCGGAAGACCAGCAGCGCGTGCTGGACATCGCCGAGCGCAGCTGGCGCGGCCCCGATGGCCAGCTGCGCAAACTGCTCGATGACGAGGAAGCAGGCAACCTGCGCATCCGTGCCGGCACCCTCAATGATGCCGAACGCGCCATCATCAACAACCACATCGTCATCACCATCAAGATGCTGGAATCCTTGCCGTGGCCCAGGCAGCTGGCGCGGGTCACGGAGTTTGCCGGCGGCCACCACGAGCGCATGGATGGCAAGGGCTATCCCAAGGGCCTCACGCGCGAGCAGATGTCGGTGCAGGCCCGCATCATGGCGGTGGCCGACATCTTCGAGGCGGTGACCGCCGCCGACCGGCCCTACAAGCGTGGCAATACGCTCAACGAGGCGGTCGAGATCCTGGCCGGGTTCAAGCAACGCAACCATATCGATCCGGATCTGTTCGATCTGTTCGTGCGGGAACGCATCTACGAGAAGTATGCCCAACAATTCATGCACCCCAGCCAGATCGACCAGGTCGACCTGTCGCGCATTCCCGGCCACGGCGGCTGAAAGCGCGACGGCATCGCCAAGCTGGGTTATGCTGAGGTCTTCATAAAGTCACCTTTCATTGAAGACGCTGTGTGCCTGGCCGCAGCGCATCGAGGAAAAGCACCACGTGTCCGAGGCAGTAACCCGATCTCCCGTTCCCACCCGTTCGTCCACCGGTTTCGTGCGTCGTCACTGGCGCGGCGATTATGGGCTGGGCCGCTCCTACTGGCTGCATACCGTCCTGCTGACCTCGCTGGTACCGGCGCTGGCCATCTCGGTGCTGGCGCGGCTGACCAACGACATGCCGGCGCGCTACGGCATGGCCGGGGTGCTGGGCATCGCCGCCTTCAGCTATCTGGCCTGGACCTGGGGCGTATGCGGCTGCTGGCGCTCGGCCAGCAAGCATGTGGGGCGCGGCGGACGGCGCTGGGCCGAGGTGGTGGTCAAGTTCCTCATCCTCTGTGGTGTCATCAGCATGGTCACCAGCACCTGGCGGGCGGCGCACTCGGTACGTGAACAGCTGGACATCGCGCTGGGCAAGCAACTGGGGCCACCCGTGGTGTACCAGGTGCGGGTGGATGGCAAGTCGGTCCTGCTGCAAGGTGGCATGAACGATGGTGCAGCCGATGGCCTCGATGCGGTCCTGCAACAGCACCCCTCGGTGCGCACCGTGGTGCTGTATTCGGCCGGTGGCTGGGTGCGCGAGGGCAAGCTGGTGGGCGAGGTGATCCGTCGTCACCGGCTCAACACCTATGTGGAACAGGAGTGCTCGTCCTCCTGCACGCTGGCCTTCCTGGCCGGCCGTGACCGTGCCATGGACCCGCGCGCGCACATCGGTTTCCATACGCTCTACACGGTCGGCGGCGATGACCGCATCAACAAGAGCTTCGACCGCAAGCTGACCTTCGAGACCTACGGCAAGCTGGGCCTGCCGCATGACTTCATCGAACGCATTGCCGATACGCCGGCAGCGCAGAGCTGGTATCCCGAGCTGGGCCAACTGTTGCAGGCCGGCGTGCTCACGCGCCTGGCACCGGGCGGCGAGACCGCGCAGATCGCCACCATCGCCACGTCGCGCGATGTGCTGGAGGCCGAATTCAAGAAGGGCGCGCTCTTCGACATCATGGCGCGCTATCATCCGGCCGCCTTCGCCCGGACCATCGACCTGGCCTGGGCCAAGGTGCAGGCGCATGCCTCGGATGCCGAGATCCTGGCCGTGGGGCGCGAGCAGGTCGGACTGCTGAGTCGGCGGCTGCTGCCCATCGCCTCCGATGAATCGCTCGCCGAGTTCCAGCAATTGCTGCTGGATGAGGCCGTGGCGCTGCGCGGCATCAGCGTGTCGGCCTGTACCGAACTGATCTATCCCCGTTCGCGCGCCGATGCCGCGGCCGGCCGGGAAGCCCCGCAAGCGGCGCTGCCACAGGAATTCGCCAACCGCGAGCAACAGATGACCCAGCGCCTGCTGCGCGATGCCGACCCGGCCAACGCCGGGCGCTACAGCCTGGCCGAGCGGACCCGCGTCATGCGCAAGGCGCTGGCCCCGCTGACCCAGGAACAGTTGAAACTGCTGTCCTCGCCATTGCGGCGCCAGGCCGATCCGGTGGCGACCTGCGATGCCTCCATCGCCTACCTGCTGGCTGTCAATCAGTTGCCCCCAGCCGAAAAACGCGTCGCCTTGCGAGTGTTGTATTCCCGCGAATGAGGCGGACAGGCAGCGTCCGGGCAGCGTATGCTGCAATGCGGTAAAATAAGGACTTCCTTTCCTGCCCGCCGTGCGGCATGCCGCGCGTGAGTTGTCGGCACGACATCGTACATGTCATTGCTTGCTGTTCCATTCCTGCCGCGACCCTGACGTCTGCGGCTGCTGCTTTCCTGCTGTTTTCCTGCTGTTTTCCCGCTGATCTTGCCCATGACGACTATCGCCACCCCGACTTCGCGCCTGCGCGATCTGCGCCAGAACGTACTGGCCGGCCTTACCACTTCCTTTGCACTGGTGCCCGAATGTATCGCCTTTGCGCTGGTGGCCCAGTTGAACCCGCTCATGGGGCTATATGGTGCTTTCTTCATCTGTACCATCACGGCTCTTTTCGGTGGCCGCCCGGGCATGATTTCCGGGGCTGCCGGCTCGATGGCCGTGGTCATCGTGGCGCTGGTGGTGCAGCATGGTGCACAGTATTTCCTGGCGACGGTGGTGCTCTCGGGCGTGATCATGCTGCTCTTCGGTGCGCTCAGGCTGGGCAAGCTGGTGCGCATGGTGCCGCATCCGGTGATGCTGGGTTTCGTCAATGGCCTGGCCATCGTGATCGCCATGTCGCAGCTGGAGCATTTCCGTGTCGATACTGCTGCCGGTCCGCAATGGCTGCAGGGCTCGGCGCTGGCCATCATGATCGGCCTGACCCTGGCGACCATGCTGATCGTGTGGCTGCTGCCGCGCGTGACCAAGGCGGTTCCACCGGCGCTGGCGGCCATTCTGGGGGTGGGACTGGTGACCTGGGCCAGCGGCCTGCATACCCGTACGCTGGCCGACATGGCCCACATCGCCGGCGGCCTGCCGCCACTGCACTGGCCGAGCGTGCCGATGAACCTGGAGACGCTGCGCATCATCGGTCCCTACGCGGTACTCATGGCCATCGTCGGCCTGCTTGAAACCCTGCTGACCTTCAATCTCACCGATGAGATCACCTCCAGCCGGGGCCAGCCCAACCGCGAATGCCTGGCCCTGGGCGCGGCCAACATCGTCTCGGGCCTGTTCGGTGGCATGGGCGGTTGCGCCATGATCGGCCAGACCATGATCAACCTCGGCTCCGGCGGCCGGTCGCGGCTCTCCGGGGCGGTGGCCGGTGGCATGATCCTGCTGTTCATCCTGTTCCTTTCGCCGGCCATCGAGCGCATTCCTCTGGCCGCGCTGGCCGGGGTCATGCTGGTGGTGGCGCAGGAGACCTTCGCCTGGGGCTCGCTGCGGGTGCTGGGCAAGGTGCCGCGGAACGACGCGCTGGTCATCATTGCGGTGACGGTCATTACGGTGCTGACCGATCTGGCCGTGGCGGTGTTGTGCGGCATCGTGATCGCCGCGCTCAACTTCGCCTGGCAGCATGCGCGCGAAGTGCGCTCGGATGTGCGCGATGAAGACGACGGCAGCCGCACCTACCTGCCGCATGGCACGCTGTTCTTTGCTTCCACCACGCATTTCCTCGAATTGTTCGATACCGTCAATGATCCGCAGCAGGTCACCCTGGATTGCCGCCATCTGCGCCTGGCCGATCATTCCGCCATTGCTGCCGTGCAGACCCTGGCCGAGCGCTATGCCCGACTTGGCAAGGACCTGCGCGTGGTGACCTTGTCGCAGCGCTGCAGCCAGTTGTTGCAGCGGGCGGGCTTGCCGCAGGTGGCGTAAAAAATGCCCGCCGTCGCTGGGTGCGGGGCGGGCTGAAGTACCACGGGAAATTCTGCTGCATGACCGGCCCGCATCGAAGGATGCGGGCCGGTTTTTCGTATTGCTGGTTTTTGTTTGTTGCTTGTCGCTGCGGGCGCTCCTACTTCGAGGAAGACAGCTGCGTCGCCGGTCCGCCCCAGCCGCCGCCCAGTGCGCGGATCAGGTTGACGGTGGAACGGGCGCGTTCGCCATCGAGCGTGACCGAGGCGCGCCTGGTCTGCAGCACGGTGCGATCGGCATCGATGACGCTGAAGTAGCTCACCGCACCCTCGCGGTACTGCGTGTGCGAGAGTTTGGCTGCGCGCGAGGAGGCAGCCACGGCTTCATCCTGGGCGCGGTTCTGGTCATCCAGGATGCGCAGATTGGCCAGGTTGTCTTCCACTTCGCGGAAGGCATTCAAGACCGTGCCGCGATAGGTGGCCACCTGTTCTTCATAGCTGGCGCGCGCACGATCCACACCGGCCTGACGGCGGTCGCCATCGAAGAGCGGCATTGACAAGGCCGTGCCTACCAGCGGTCCCAGCAGGAAAGTGCGGCTGGACCAGTTGAAGAGATCGCCCAGTTGCGCCGACTCATACCCCAGGCCACCGGTCAGGTTCAGCGCCGGGAAGAAGGCCGACTTGGCCACGCCCACGCGGGCATTGGCGGCAGCCATGGCGCGCTCGGCGGCGGCGATGTCGGGACGGCGTTCCAGCAGCGCCGAAGGCAGCCCCGCCGGCACCGATACGTTCAGGCGCGTGAGCGGTTGTGGCGGCAGCGAGAACTCGGCCGGGGTGCGGCCCAGCAGGATCGCCAGCGCATGTTCGGCACTGGCGCGCTGGCGCGCAATGCCCAGCGCCTCCGATTGGGCCGAGGCCAGTTCGGAGCGGGCACGGGCGACGTCGACCTCGCTGATATCACCCTCATCGAAGCGGCGCTGCACCAGGCGCAGCGATTCCTGGCGCAGGTCCACAGTGCCGCGGTACAGCTCAGCGGCGGCATCCAGTTCGCGCACCTGGAAATACTGCTGCGCCACGTCGGCCTGCAAGGCCAGCAGCACCGAGTGGAACAATGCCTCGCTGCGCTGGGCATCGGCGGTGGCGGCATCGACCGTGGAGGCGACCCGGCCGAACAGGTCAACTTCGTAAGAAACATTCACTTGTGCGCGATACAGAGTGAACGGTTGTGTATTGGCATCGGCCGCTAACCCTTGTGAGGCGGGCGAAGGGCGCTGGCGGGTCGCGCCGACCCCTGCATCCACCTGCGGGAAGTAGCCCGAGCGTGCATCGCGGGTCAGGGCGCGCGCCTGGCCGAGTCGCGCGGCGGCGGCCTTGAGGTCCTGGTTGGCTTGCTGGGCGGTGTCTTCGAGGGCGTTCAGCTTGTCGTCACCGAAGATCTTCCACCACTGGCCGCGGGCGATGTCTTCGGCGGGCTGGGCGGTCTTCCACTGGCTGCCGTTTTCGCCGGTCTGCGCGGTCGGGGCGGCTTCCTTGAAGGCGGCCGGGGTGTCCACCGAAGGACGTTCATAGGTCGGGGCCACCGAGCAGCCGGCCAGTACCAGCAGCGCTGCCAGCAGGGCCGAGCCGATGCGCACGGGGCGCAGCAGGCGGCTCATCGATAGAGATTGGGTCATCATTTTTCTTGCTCCATTCATGGGCTGATCCGCAGATCAGCGATCATCCTGTGCGCCCGGTGCAGCGTGGGCGATGTGGGTGCCGGCAGTCATCGGTGCTTCGTGATGCGAGGCCGAGTGCAGCGCGCGGCGGTCGATGGTGCGCAGCAGGACATAGAACACCGGGGTCAGGAACAGGCCGAACAGGGTCACGCCCAGCATGCCGAAGAACACCGCGATCCCCATCGCATGACGCATTTCCGAACCCGCGCCGGAGGACGTCACCAGCGGCACCACACCCATGATGAAGGCGATGGAGGTCATCAGGATCGGACGCAGACGCAGGCGGCTGGCTTCGATGGCGGCTTGTACGGCGCTGCGGCCCTGCATCTCCAGTTCGCGGGCGAATTCCACGATCAGGATGGCGTTCTTGGCCGAGAGTCCCACCAGTACCATCAGGCCGATCTGGGTGAAGATGTTGTTGTCGCCACGGGTCAGCCAGACACCGGTCAAGGCCGCCAGGATGCTCATCGGCACGATCAGGATCACGGCCAGCGGCAGGGTCAGGCTTTCATACAGCGCAGCCAGCACCAGGAACACCAGCAGCACGCTGATCGGGAACACCCACACGCCCGCATTGCCGGCCAGGATCTTCTGATAGGTCAGGTCGGTCCATTCGAACTTGATGCCGCGTGGCAGGGTGGCAGCGGCCACGCGTTCGGCAGCAGCCTGGGCCTGGTCCGACGAATAGCCGGGTGCCGGGCCGCCGTTGATGTCGGCGGCGGTATAACCGTTGTAGCGCACCACCATTTCCGGACCGAAGGTCTGCTTGACCTTCACCACCGAAGACAGCGGCACCATCTCTCCGGCATCGTTGCGGGTCTTCAGTTGCGCGATGTCCTCGGCCTTGGCGCGGAAGGGCGCGTCAGCCTGGGCACGCACCTGGTAGACGCGGCCGAAGCGGTTGAAGTCGTTCACATACAGCGAGCCGAGGTAGATCTGCATGGTGTTGAACACATCGGTGACAGGGATGCCGAGCTGCTTGGCCTTCACACGATCCAGTTCCACATCCAGTTGCGGCACGTTGATCTGGTAGCTGGAGAACATCGGACCCAGCGCCGGTTCCTTGGCCGCCGCCTTCATGAAGGCTTGTGCGGCCTTGTCCAGTTCGGCATAACCCAGCGCACCGCGGTCTTCGATCTGCATCTTGAAGCCACCCAGCGTGCCCAGCCCCATGACTGGCGGTGGCGGGAAGACGGCGGTGAAGGCTTCCTTGATGCTGCCGAATTTCTTGTTCAGCGAGGCGGCGATGGCATTGCCCGACAATTCCTTGCTCTTGCGTTCCTCAAAGGGCTTCAGACCCACGAAGACGATACCGGCCGAGGAGCTGTTGGTGAAACCGTTGATGGACAGGCCGGGGAAGGCAATCGCACTGGCCACACCGGGTTCCTTCAACATGATGTCGCTCATCTTGCGCATCACTTCTTCGCTGCGGTCGATGGAGGCGCCATTGGGCAGCTGCGCGAAGGCCACCAGATATTGCTTGTCCTGCCCCGGCACGAAACCGCCGGGGACGATGTAGGACACCCCCAGGGTCGCGGCCAGCAGCACCACATACACGCCCATGGTGGCGCCCTTGCGCTTGATCACGCCGGTCACGCCGCCGCCGTAGTTGTTGGAGGCGCGATTGAAGAAGCGGTTGAAGCGGATGAAGAAACCACCGAGGAAGCGGTCCATCTGACGCGTCAGCCAGTCCGGCTTGTCACCGTGGCCCTTGAGCAGCAGGGCGGCCAGGGCCGGCGAGAGCGTCAACGAATTGAAGGCCGAGATGACGGTGGAAATCGCAATGGTCATCGCGAACTGCTTGTAGAACTGGCCGGTCAGGCCGGTCATGAAGGCCAGCGGCACGAACACCGCCACCAGCGTCAGGGCAATGGCGATGATGGGGCCGGAGACCTCCTGCATGGCGCGATAGGTTGCGTCGCGCGGCGAGAGCCCGGCGCCGATGTTGCGCTCGACGTTTTCCACCACCACGATGGCATCGTCGACCACGATACCGATGGCCAGCACCATCCCGAACAGCGACAGCGCATTGATGGTGTAGCCGAAGCCCAGCATCAGCGAGAAGGTACCGATGATGGACACCGGCACCGCCAGGAGCGGAATGATGGAGGCGCGCCAGGTCTGCAGGAAGATGATCACCACGATCACCACCAGCGCAATGGCTTCCAGCAACGTATGCACCACCGCTTCGATGGAAGCACGCACGAACTGGGTGGGGTCATAGACGATGCTGTAGCTGACCGAGCTGGGGAAGTCGGCCGACAATTCCTTCATCGCCGCGCGCACCTGGGTCGAGACTTCCAGCGCATTGGCGCCGGGCGCCTGGAAGATGGGGATGGCCACGGCCGGCTTGTTGTCCAGCAGCGAGCGCAGGCCGTATTCGGAAGCGGCCAGCTCCACCCGGGCCACGTCACCCAGGCGGGTGGTGGCGCCATCCGGCGAGGCTTTCAGGATGATGTCGCGGAATTCGGCTTCGGTCTTCAGGCGGCCTTGCGCGTTCACCGACAGTTGCAGCGGCGTGTCGGGCGAGCTGGGCGAGGCGCCGATCACACCGGCGGCCACCTGCACGTTCTGCTCGCGGATGGCGCGTACCACATCGCTAGCCGTCAGGCCGCGCTGCGCTACCTTGTTGGGATCGAGCCAGACGCGCATGGCGTAGTTGCCAGAACCGAACAGGCCCACTTCACCGACACCCTGGATACGCGCCAGGCGGTCCTTGACGTTGAGGACCGCATAGTTGCGCAGGTAGGTGGTGTCATAGCGGTTGTCGGGCGAGGTCAGGTGCACCACCATGGTCAGCGTGGGGGAGGACTTGAGCGTGGTCACGCCCAGGCGCTGCACGTCTTCCGGCAGGCGCGGCAGGGCTTGCGAGACGCGGTTCTGCACCAGTTGCTGGGCCTTGTCGGGATCGACCCCCAGGCGGAAGTTGACGGTGATGGTGAGGTTGCCGTCGCTGTTGGCCTGCGACTGCATGTAGAGCATGTTTTCCACACCGTTGATCTGCTCTTCCAGCGGTGCGGCCACGGTCTCGGCGATCACCTTGGGGTTGGCGCCGGGATACTGGGCGCGCACCACCACCGAGGGCGGCACCACTTCCGGATATTCGGAGATGGGCAGCTGCAGCATGGCCAGCACGCCGCCCAGCAGGAGCAGTACCGACAGCACACCCGCGAAGATCGGGCGGTCGATGAAGAATTTGGAGATATTCATGTAGGTTCCTTGTCAGTCGTCAGGATGCAAACGCCCGGGCAGCGGGCGGTTTGCGCCCCTGCGACTTGTTCTTCCTTGAATGCGAGAGAGGTCTGTGCCGGATCAGGCCTTGCCGGCAGCGGGCGCCGGTGCCGCTGTCGCGGTCTGCACCTGCATCGGCACCACGGTCGGGGTGATGGCGTCACCCGGACGGATGCGCTGCAGGCCATTGACCACGATGCGTTCACCCGGCTGCAGACCCTTTTCGATCACCACCAGGCCATCGTGACCGGCGCCTACCACCACCTGGCGATAGTTGGCGTGGTTGTCCTTGTCGGCCACCATCACGAAGCGCTTGTCCTGGTCGGTGCCGATGGCCTTTTCATCGATCAGCACCGCCTCATGGGGCGAGCCGCCACCCAGGCGCACGCGGGCATACAGACCCGGTACCAGCTGGCCGTCGGCATTGTCGAAGATGGCGCGCACGCGGATGGTGCCGGAGGCGGTGTCGAGACGGTTGTCCACCGAACCGACCCGGCCCTTGCGGGAGTAGCCGTCTTCATTGGCCAGGCCCAGTTCCACGGGGACGGTGGTGCCTGCGGCGCGGGCCGGGTTGACGTATTTCAGGAAACTTTGTTCATCTACGTCGAAGGAGGCATAGACCTTGGCCACGGATACCAGCGTGGTGAGGGGCGCATTGGCTGCACCGGGGTTCACTACGTTCCCGAGCGTGACTTCGGCGCGGGAAATACGTCCGGACACCGGTGCGGTGATGCGGGTGTATTCCAGGTTCAGGCGTGCTGCACGCAGGGCGGCGCGGGCGGCGGCGACGTTGGCTGATGCTTCGCGCGAGGCGTTCTGCTTCTCTTCGAAGTCGCGCTTGGCGATGGCGTTGTCGCCCAGCAGGCGCTGACCACGGGCCAGGTCGGAGGCGGTGTAGCCGGCGCGGGCTTCTGCACCGGCCAGTTGGGCTTCGGCACGGGCGACTTCGGCCTCATAAGGGCGCGGATCGATGGTGAAGAGCAGATCGCCCTTCTTGACCAGCGCGCCATCCTTGAAGTGGACGGCGGTCAGGGTGCCGCCAACCAGGGGACGGATTTCGACACGATCGACGGCTTCGATGCGGCCCGAATAGGATTGCCAGTCGATGATCCGGCGCTGGACCACTTCGGCCACATCGACCGGGGCACCAGCGGCGGCGGCGGTCGGTGCGGTGGTGGCGTTGGCCGAGAGGCCTACCACCGAAATGGCGCCACCGATAGCGAGGGCGATGACGGCCAGGACCGTAGCGGTGAGAGCGAAGCGTTTGCGCAGTGGAGCGGGAGTGTTCATTTTCTTGTCCTCAAAGTGAAGTGGAGGGGTGAAGCGGATACGGCAGGAATTCAGCGGGCGCGGCATCGCGTCGCAAGCTGGCGAAGCGACAGCGCAGGAAATTGACGATCTCGGTCAGCAGCGGCAGGTGCGTACGCAGGGCGCCATGCGTGATACCGGCAAAGCGCGAGACCTGGGTCGGCACACCGGCGCGGATCAGGCTGGAGGCGTATTTTTCCGCCTCCGGACACAACACGTCGCGCTCGGCGGTGGCGATGAAGGCCGGCGGCAGACCGGCCAGGCGGCTCACTTCCAGCGGTGCGGCATAGGGATGCAGGCGCTGCATGGTCTGCGGCAGGTACTGGCGATAGCTGGCCGCACAGGTCTCGGCGGTGAGGTCCGATTGCAGGCGGGCGGCGTCGCCCAGCAGGCGCATGCTCGGATCCAGCATCGGGCTGATCAGCACCTGGGCCGCCAGCGGCTTGCCGCAGCGGTCGCGCGTCATCATGGTCAGGCTGGCGGCCAGGCTGCCACCGGCGTCGTCACCGGCCACCACCATGCGCTCCAGGTCCACCTTCAGTTCGGCCGCGTTCTTGCAGGCCCAGGTGGCGGCGGCAAAGGCGTCTTCGGGCGCGGCCGGGAAGGGCTTGGCCGGGGCCAGCGCGTAGCCCACAGAGAGCACCACGGCCTGGTTGTGCCGTGCCAGGAAACTGGCCGGGGTATCGGCGTCGTCCAGTGAACCACTGGTGAAACCGCCACCGTGGAAATACAGCACCAGCGGGCGTTTCTCGCCCTTGGGCAGCGCTTCGGCGGGCTGGTACAGACGCACGGGGATACGTCCCAGCGGGCCTGGAACGAAGAAATTGCGGATGTCCAGCGAAGAGGAAGCGTGCATGATGAGCGCCCGGGCCGAAGCCACTTGTCCAAGAATGAGGCGAATTGTGCGGCACAGCAGGGTCTCGAATAAACACCTATAATCCAACAACACTGTTCGGCAACCCTGAACAATCGGGAGAATCAATTCATTCACTTTGCTATCCTTTTGGTGAAGAAAAAACCAGGTCAGCCGCCCCGGCCGGGCAGGCTTGCTGAGGTGGCATCGGCAAGATTGGCTGCCGATGCACTAAGTTGGCTGGCTTTTGGCGTTATTTGGTTTAAATTGGGATGAGGCTTGTTGCTGCATCCCGTCATGGCAAGACGGCGCGCCGGGGGCGGTGCCTGGCCTTGCGTGGATCTGTCTTGGCCCCCGTTTGCCGCGCCGGTGTTGACCCCGGTGGCGGCCTCAAAGGAGAGAGCGATGGACCGTTTCCAGGCCATGCAGGTCTTTACCGCTGTGGTGGATGCCAACAGCTTCACGCGCGCTGCCGACAACCTGAACCTGCCGCGCACCACCGTCACCACCCTGATCCAGGGGCTGGAGAGCATGCTGCAAGTGCGCCTGCTGAACCGCACCACGCGCCGCATCAGCCTCACACCTGATGGCGCAGCCTATTACGAGCGCTGCGTGCGCATCCTGGCTGACATCGACGAGACCGAGCAGTCCTTCCGCAATGTCACGCGCGGCCCGCAGGGACGACTGCGCATCGACGTGCCCGGCTCGATCGGGCGCCTGATGTTGCTGCCCAATCTGTGCGATTTCTACGGCAAGTACCCGGACATCGAACTGGTCATGGGCATGGGCGACCGTCCGGTGGATCTGGTGCAGGAGGCAGTGGACTGCGTCATCCGCGTGGGCGAGCTGCAGGATTCCTCGATGGTGGCGCGCCGCATCGGCACTTTCCAGACCGTGACCTGCGCCGCGCCTTCCTACCTGGAGCGCCATGGCGTACCGCACACCCTGGAAGATCTGCAGCAGCACCAGTCGGTGCATTACTTCTCCAGCCGTACCGGGCGCACCATCGACTGGGATTTCGTGGTCGATGGCGTCACCCGCGAGGTGAAGATGAACGGACGTCTTTCCGTCAACGATGCCGATGCCTACGTGGAATGCGCACTGCAGGGCTTCGGCATGGTGCAGGCGCCGCTCTACATGGTCACGCGCCACATCGACGAAGGCCGGCTGGTGGAGGTGCTGTCGCAATGGAAGCCGGCACCGCTGCCAATCTCGGTGGTGTACCTGCACAACCGTCATCTCTCGCCCAAGGTGCGCGCCTTCGTGGACTGGGTGGCCGAGCTGTTCGCTACCTGCCCGCTGAACAAGGCCTGCACCATGGGCATGGAAGACAGCGAGTGCCACTTCGTCAACAAGCCCGAATCCACGACGGTGCGTACGGTGGTAGAGCAGTACAACATCGCGGAGAGCGTGTTCTGACCGATTCTGTATCGCTTTGGGTTCGGCGAGGATTATGCAGTGGTGGCACCGCTTTAGGCGTGCCTTAAGTTGCAGATTTTCTGCCCGATTCTCTGTGTGTCGTGCTTGGGTTTTCAGGTGGGGCAGCCCCACGTCCTTTTGTATGCTGCGTTGTTGGAATTTTGGTCGGACCCATTCCTGTTGCGGCATACCTGATTCTGCAAACTTCTTGCCTGATTCTCCGGTCTTGCATCATGGAGGATCAGGCAAATGTCAGTCCGCGCTACAGTCGTGTCTGTCTTTCAATGAGAGGAGCTTATGGACCTCGATCTGCATTCCCTGCAGGATGCCGGGCCCTTGCTGCTGCCTGATGCGGCGCCGAGCGCCGCGGACCAGGAGAGGGATGACCCGCGTTTCCAGGCCATGCAGCAGGAACTGTTGCAGTTGCTGGAGCGCTATACGACAGGTGCCGAGGGCATGCTGGCCACGGCCATTCCCAACATGGAAATCTATCGCATCACCTGCCCGACCGGCCCCAAGCACGCGGTGCAGAAGCCGGTTTTTGCGGTGATTGCGCAGGGTTCCAAGCGCATCTTCGTGGGCGACGAGATCTACGAATACGATCCCATGCACTACCTGGTGGCCTCGGTCGATCTGCCGGTGGTCGGCAAGGTCATGGTCACCAGTCCTGACGAGCCCTATCTGGGTTTGCGGCTGGAGCTGGATACCCAGGAAATCGGTGAGCTCATCGGCGATGAAAACCTGCCCGCCGCCGCCAGCCTGGGCGAGGGGGCGGCACGCGGGCTGTACGTGAACCGGCTCGACGTCGACCTGCTCGACGCGGTGCTGCGCCTGTTGCGCCTGCATGAAACGCCGCGCGATGTGCCGATCATGGCGCCCATGATACGGCGCGAGATCCTGTACCGGCTATTGATGAACGGGCAGGGCGCGCTGCTGCGCCAGACCGTTTTGCAGGATAGCCAGATGAACCGCGTGGCCAAGGCGATCCGGCTCATCAAGGAGGGTTATGACCAGGCGCTGCGCATCGAGGATGTGGCACGCGAGGTGCACATGAGCGTATCTTCGCTGCATCATCACTTCAAGCTGGTGACGGCCATGAGTCCGCTGCAATACCAGAAGAACCTGCGTCTGCAGGAAGCGCGCAAGCTGATCCTCACCGCCGACGCCAGCGTGGCCACCGCTGCGCATCGCGTCGGGTATGAAAGTTCATCCCAGTTCAGCCGTGAATACAGCCGCCTGTTCGGCGCCCCGCCCCTGCGCGACAAGCGGCGCTGGCAGGAAGAGGAAGCGCCGGTCTTGTGAGCCTGTGAGGTATGCAATCGGGCAGTTGATTTATCCACACCCTTTTTTCGATTTGGAGAGAGCATGCACTATCGTCGCCTTGGCAAGAGCAATCTGAAGGTATCGGCCCTGTGTTTGGGGTCGATGATGTTCGGGGATCAGACCGATCTGCAGGAGTCCGGCCGCATCGTGGCCTCGGCCCGTGAGCATGGCGTCAATTTCATCGATACTGCCGACGTCTACACCAAGGGCAAGTCCGAGGAAATCGTCGGCAAGCTGCTGGCCGGACAGCGCCACGAGTGGGTGCTGGCCAGCAAGCTGGGCAATGCCATGAGCGGCAAGCCCAATGAGTCGAACTACTCGCGCAGCTGGATCGTGCGCGAGACCGAGAACATCCTCAAGCGCCTGGATACCGATTACCTCGACATCCTCTACATGCACCGCGACTACCAGGAAGAGAACCTGGAGGAAGCCGTGCAGGCTCTGGGCGATCTGATCCGTGCGGGCAAGATTCGCGGGTTTGGCGTCTCCAATTTCCGTGGTTGGCGCATTGCCGAGATCGTGCGGCTGTGCGAGAAAAACAATGTGCCGTTGCCGCTGGTGTGCCAGCCGTATTACAACCTGCTCAATCGTCAGCCGGAAGTGGAAATCCTGCCGGCTTGCGCGCATTACGGTTTGGGCGTGGTGCCTTACAGCCCGATTGCACGCGGGGTGCTGACCGGCAAGTACCAGCCCGGTCAGAAGCCGCCCGAAAACACGCGCGCCGGTCGGGGCGACAAGCGCATGATGGAAACCGAGTTTCGCGAGGAATCGCTGCTGATCGCGCAGCGGCTGCAGCAGCACTGCGAAGCGCGCGGCATCAAACTGGGCCAGTTCGCCACCGCCTGGGTGCTGGCCAATTCGGCCATCAGCAGCGTGATCGCGGGGCCGCGCACGCTGGTGCAGATGGAGGATTACTACGATGCGGCGGACCTGAAGATCACTGCCGAGGAGGAAGCGCTGGTGGATAGCCTGGTGACGCCCGGGCATGCTTCCACGCATGGGTATAACGATCCGAATTATCCGTTCTTTGGGCGGGTGGTGACCCGCTGAAGCCACGGAACGATTCTGGCATCACGCGAGCGGATCAGCGCAATGCCCCGATCCGCCGCGCCCCTTCCGCCTTGATCTGCTGAATATCCGTCCCCGGCACCACCAGATCCATCCCGATATGCTTCATGCGCTGGGCCATCTCCATGGTCCCGGCGAAGATCCCCACGTATTTGCCCAGCCTGCGCGCCAGCGCCAGCAGATGGTCGATGGCGTCATTGAGGTGCACGTCGTCGTAGGCATCCGGCGCCAGGCCCAGTTCGATGGCCAGGTCGCTGGGGCCGATGAAGATGCCGTCCAGGTCAGGGGTCTGCAGGATCGCTTCAGCGTTGGCATAGCCTTCGCGGGTCTCGATCATGGCCAGGGTCAGAATGGTGGCGTTGGCGTGCGCAAAGTAGTCCGCTCCGCCATACAGGAAGCCGCGCGCCGGGCCATAGCTGCGTCCGCCGCGCGGGGAATAATGACATGCCCGCACGAAGCGCTCGGCGTCGGCCGCCGTGTTGATGAGCGGACAGATCACACCATAGGCACCGGCGTCGAGCAGCTTGTTGATTTCTCCCAGGCTGTTTTCGGAGCAGCGCACCAGCGGTATGGCGGGCGTGCCGGAGATGGCCTGCAGCATCGGCAGCGCCGATTCGATCGAGAAGGGACCGTGCTGCAGATCCACCGTCACCGCATCGTAGCCGCTGTGCCCCAGCACTTCGGCCAGCAGCGAATTGCCCATCGATACCCAGCCCGAGAGGGCCAGTTGCTGTTGCGCGAAGAGGGTGCGCAGCCGGTTTTCCCGCATCGTTCGTCTCCCGTGGATAGGCCAGCGCAGATGCTGGCGATGTGCCATGTTAAGTCCGAATGCGGGCGCCTGAGATGAAACTTCTTCAGGCGCGGTACCGGAAGGGCGCATCGTCGATGGCGCGCCGGCGGCCGGCGATCTGGTCGGCCACCAGCGCCGCACTGCCACAGGCCAGCGTCCAGCCCAGCGCACCCTGGCCAATGTTGAGATGCAGATTCTCCACCGGCGATGCGCCGACGATGGGCACGCCGCTCGGCGTGGCCGGCCGAAATCCCGTCCACGGCGACAGCGTCGCATCCTCGCCCAGCGCGCAGCCGGGGAAGAGCTCGCGCAGGCCATTCTTCAGTTCCTCGATGGCCGAGGGCGGGATGCGGGCGTCGCGGCCCACCAGCTCGATGCGGCCCGCCACGCGCAGCCGTTGGCCGAGGCGTGCATAAACGATCTTCCTGGCGATGTCGGTGATGGATACCTGAGGCGCCGCGGCGCGGCTGGCCTCATCCTCCAGCGGCACGGTGATGCTGTAGCCCTTGAGTGGATAGAGTGGCAGGCGCAGATCGACCAGGCGCGCGAAGTCCGCGCTATCGGCACCCAGTGCCAGCACGAAACGGTCGGCAGCAATCCATTGGCCACCGGCCTGCACCGCGCGCAGGGCACGCCCTTCGCGGCGTACGGCATCAACGCGGGCAGCGCCGATGAAACGGAAATCCGGATGCGCCTGCATGGTTTCGACCAGGGCGCGGCAGAATTGCGGACAATCGCCCGCCTCTTCACTGGGCGTGTAAACCCCGCCAACCCAGTCGCGCTGTGAGTGGCCCAGGGCCGGTTCGATGCGGATGCACTCGGCCGCGCTGAGTACCTCTTGCCGGCAGCCATGCTGCGCCTGGAATTGCACCTGCTGCGCAGCCGCCTCCAGCCCTTGTGCATCGGTAAACATGACCAGCTTGCCGGAACGCTGATGATCGAAGGACAGCTGCAGGCCGGCATTCCATTGGGTGAGCTGGTCGCGACTGTAGAAGGCCAGTTGCAGCAGGTCGATGGTGGTCTGGCGTACGCGCTGCGCATTGCAGCAGCGCAGGAACTGCAGCAGCCAGCGATATTGGGCGCTATCGGCGGTCGGCTTGATGGTCAGCGGCGAATCCTTGCTGAACAGGTAGTATGCCCATTTGGTCCACACTGAGGGATCGGCCAGGGGGGCCACGTAGGAATAGCTGAGCTGGGCACCATTGCCCTGGCTGGTGCCCTCGCCGGGTTGGTCGCGGGCATCGATGAGGCTGACCTGATGGCCATCCTGCAGGAGACGGTAGGCAGTGGTCACGCCGATCACGCCGGCGCCCAGTACGCAGATTTGCATGGTGTTTCGTTGAAGTCAGTCAGGAACCGCGCGGCGCAGGGCCTGTAGCGGATCAGCAGCAGACTACCGAAGAGCCGCTCGGGTGTCACATGCCGAATCGGCATGATCTTTTTGCGTGGGCGCAAAAGCGTTTTGCGATGGACGATGCGCGGTGTCGGCCCATGCTGCGCTACAATAGCGCCCGATGCAGGCCAGACAGCCGCTGGCCGTCTTCGCAAGGAGGCGGCGGGAGGAAGGTCCGGACTCCACAGAGCAGGGTGACGGTTAACGGCCGTCCGCTGAAAGCCGGCGCAAGCCGGTATAAGGCGAGGAACAGGGCCACAGAGACGAGCGTATTCAGTTACGGTGAAACGCGGTAACCTCCACCCGGAGCAATTTCAAATAGGCACGCGTTGATGTGGCTCGCGGAGCGTGCGGGTAGAAAGCTTGAGCGGCGGAGCGATCCGTCGCCTAGAGGAATGGCTGTCATAGCGGGTTTCCCGCCGTAACAGAATCCGGCCTACCGGCCTGCTTCATTGAATTCGATTTTTTCTTCATTCTTCATAACAACACTGCGGCCCGTGGGCACTGCGGGCTCGCCAGAGACCCCAGGAGACCCATGAACCAAGCCGCCGCCCCCGTGGCATTCGAAGAACTGACGGCCGCCAACGGCCAACGCATCGGCATCGCCACCCTCGCTTCCGAAAAGACCCTGCATGCCATCTCGCTGGAGATGGTCAGGCTGCTCACGCCCCAACTGCAGCAGTGGCAGGCCGATCCGGGCGTGGCCATGGTGATGCTGCAGGCGCAGGGCGACAAGGCCTTTTGTGCCGGTGGCGACTTGCAGCAGCTCTATCGCTCCATGCGCGAACATCACGCCTCGCCCGCGCGCGAGGACATTGGCGCCAATTCCTACGCAGCGGAATTCTTCGAGCAGGAATATCGCCTGGATTATCTTGTCCACAGCTTCGCCAAGCCCATCCTGTGCTGGGGGCATGGCATCGTCATGGGCGGTGGTATCGGCCTGATGGCCGGTTGCAGCCATCGCGTGGTCACCGAAAAATCGCGTCTGGCCATGCCGGAAATCACCATCGGGCTCTATCCGGATGTGGGCGGCAGCTGGTTCCTGTCCCGCATGCCGGGCAAGAGCGGCGTCTTCCTGGCGCTCACCGGTGCCAACCTCAATGCCAACGACGCCCTCTTCGCCGGCCTGGCGGACTATCGCGTGGCCCATGCCGCCAAGGCATCGGTGATCGATGCCCTGCTGATGCAGCCCTGGGGAGAGGGCAAGGATGCCGAGCTGCTGGATCGTGTACTGGGTGCGGCGCAGGTTTCTTGCTCGTCGCAAGGCACGGCATCGTTTGCGGCCTCCAGCCTGCGTACGCATTTCGACCTGATCGAGTCCCTCTGCCGTCGGCCCACCTTGCCGGAAATCGTCGAGGGCATTCTGAGCTTGCAGACCGAGGATGCCTGGCTGAGCAAAGCCCAGGCTACCCTGCGGGCCGGCTCGCCCGGTTCGGCCTGGCTGGGCTATGCCCTGCAGAAGCGTGTGCGTCCGCTGTCGCTGGCGGAGGTGTTCCGGCTGGAATTCGTGGTGTCGCTGCATTGCGCGGCACGCCCCGATTTCGTCGAGGGCATCCGCGCGCTGATCATCGAGAAGGACCAGAAACCACAATGGAATCCGGCCTCTCTGGCCGCAGCCACGCCGGCATGGGTAGAGGGATTCTTTGCCGATCCCTGGTCGCGCCAGGCGCATCCGCTGGCCGACCTGGGCGCCTGAAGCGCTTCAGGTCGACCCCGGTCGGGTCGACGGACGGCCCGTGCTTACAGGCCCAGTTCGGACAGGCCGGGATGGTCGGCCGGACGCGGGCCTGAGCGGTCCCAGTGGAATTTGCGTTCCGCTTGCCTGATCGGCAGATCATTGATGGAAGCATGGCGCAGGCGCATCAGTCCATGCTCGTCGAATTCCCAGTTCTCGTTGCCATAGGAGCGGAACCAGCTCCCCGAATCGTCGTGCCATTCGTAGGCGAAGCGCACGGCGATGCGGTTGCCTTCGTGCGCCCAGACTTCCTTGATGAGTCGGTAATCCAGCTCGCGCGCCCATTTGCGGGTGAGGAAGGCGACGATCTCGGCGCGTCCGTGGACGAAGTCGGCGCGGTTGCGCCAGCGGCTGTCTTCGGTATAGGCCAGCGAGACGCGCTGCGGATCGCAGGAATTCCAGGCATCTTCGGCAGCGCGCGCCTTCATGGCGGCCGTCTCACGGGTGAACGGGGGCAGCGGTGGACGCTGGGCGGGGCTATTCATCGACAGTCTCCTTGGGTGTGCCGGATGGGTCGGCTGTTCATGGTCTACGACGGGACGACAAGCGGGAATGCGGCTGTATGGAGCGATGGATCGAAAAATTCTAGGCGCTGCGCCGGACCTTGGCAAACAAAGCCTGCCTGTGCGGGAGACCGTCATTGCTGTGCGTTGCGCGCCAACGGGCAACTGTGCTGGAGGGACATCGCTCTGCGGTGTGGCCCTCAAGAGAAGCGATGAGGAAGAAGAAACGAGCGGGAAGGCGAGGAGGGGGGGAGGGACGGCCGATCCTGTCGAATCGGCCTCGATTTGAATGCCCTGAACCTGGTTGAGGGCATTCAAATGCGTGAAGCGTGAAATTATTTCTTCTTCTTGTTGACGGCTTCCTTGAAAGCCTTGCCAGCCGAGAACTTCACGGTGGTCGCAGCGGCGATCTTGATTTCTTCGCCGGTTTGCGGGTTGCGGCCGGTGCGGGCAGCGCGCTTGCCGGTCGAGAAGGAACCGAAGCCAACCAATTGCACGGTATCGCCCTTGGTCACGGCCTTGATGATGTTCTCGATGACGGAGTCCAGCGCGCGCTGGGCTGCTGCCTTGGAGATCTCGGTGTCGGCGGCGATAACGTCAACCAATTCAGATTTGTTCACTTTTAAATTCCTTTCACTGTTAAGGTGCCCAGATTTTAGCACTGGAATGAGCCGGATCCGCAAGCCCTATCTGCGTTTTCAGCCGATAGGGCCTGGTCGGAACCAGCCTTGATTGAAAAAAATCGACGTGCTCTTCAACACCCGCAAACGGGCCATGCCGGCCGCGTTTTTGCGTATCGATCTTCCCAAAGACACGGATAGTAAAAGGTGCTCGCCGCCGAAGTCAAAACAAAAACGCTTCCTGCCATTCATTTGACGAAGAATTTCATGAAGTTTCGGGATCACAAGCGTTCTCGCCGCATCTGCTGAGGCGCTTGCCCCGCAGGGCAATGCCCTCGTTGTCAGGGTGACGATGCAGGGCGAGGCATGCTCCGGACTGCCCCAAACGGATATTTCTTGTCCATTTTCGCGCCATCCGGTGAACTTAAGTTGCACTGCAAAATCCATGTCCTTTGGTTCAGTTCACTCGCAAATCCTGCGCTTTCCTGCTCCCGTCGTTTTCCCTCTCCCTGCTGCCCCGAAATCGGGCAGACCGCCGCGTCCATGCGCCGCAAATCCGCGCCGTTGCGCAATTCTGGCGCGAAACACATGTGTATAGCTCAGGTTGCACCTTCAATGTAAATGCTAAGTCCTTCATTTTCTTCACAAATGTTATGAAGAGGGTGTTTTAAGGAAGTGCGCTAAGTCTTTGACTTTATTAGCAAAATCGCGGTTTTTCGCTGCGTATACCGCTTGACCTGCAATAGTGCATCCACTAAAGTGGGCGGCAGTGTCAAAAAGTGTTTTTTTGTGGGGCATTTGTGGTGTCATTTGCATTTGCCCGGCACGACACGGCACCCGATCAGCAATCTCACTCGCCGCAGGCGAAGGAAAAACACAGTGTTCCAGGGCGCGTCAGCACTCAATCTCGATGCCAAAGGACGGATGACCATTCCGGCCAAGCATCGTGACGCCCTGATTGTGCAGTGCGAAGGACGCGCCACCGTGACGCGCCATCCGCATGGCTGCCTGTTGTTCTTTCCGCGCCCGACCTGGGAGACGCATCGCGAGCAGATCGCCAACTGGCCGATGTCGGCCCGTGCCTGGCAGCGCATCTTCCTGGGCAATGCCCAGGACGTGGAGCTCGACAGTGCCGGCCGCATCCTGATTGCGCCCGAACTGCGCGCGGCCGTGGGCTTGCAGCGCGATGTGATGTTGCTGGGCATGGGTAGTCATTTCGAAATCTGGGATGCCGTCAAGCTGGCCGAGAGTGAAGCCGAGGCCGTGGCGGGTGGCATGCCGGATGTGTTGAGCAACTTTTCCTTCTGACGGCCGGACAAGATGAATCTGCAACCGGTGCCCGAGCTGCAGCACCGCACCGTGCTGTTGGAAGAAGCCGTGGACGCGCTGGCCATTGCGGGCGAGCGCGCCAATGGCATTTACCTGGACGGAACCTTCGGCCGTGGCGGTCATAGCCGCGCCATCCTGTCCAGGCTGGGCCCGCAAGGGCGCCTGATCGCATTTGACAAGGATCCGTTGGCCATTGCCACGGCGCACAAGATTGACGATGCCCGCTTCGAGATCGTGCACGACAGCTTCGCGACCATGGATGAGGCGCTGGCCGCACGCGGCATCGCGCAGGTCGACGGGGTATTGATGGATTTGGGCATCTCGTCGCCGCAGGTGGATGACGCCGCGCGCGGCTTCAGTTTTCGGCTCGATGGCCCGCTGGACATGCGCATGGATACCACCCGTGGCGTGTCGGCAGCGGAATGGCTGGCAACGGCAGATGAACAGCAGATTGCAAAGGTGATACGAGATTATGGGGAAGAACGGTTTGCTCTTCAGATTGCAAAGAAGATTGTTGCTGGCCGGGCAATCGAGCCAATTTCAAGCACACGACAGCTTGCCGCGCTCGTGGCACAAGCCGTCAAAACCCGCGAGAAAGGCAAAGACCCGGCCACTCGTACCTTTCAGGCTGTACGGATTTTCGTCAATCAAGAGCTTGAAGAACTCGAAGTAGGACTGGACAAGGCATTTGCCCAGATGGCGCAGCACGGGAGATTGGTCGTGATCAGCTTTCACTCGCTGGAAGATCGCATCGTCAAGCAGTTCATGGCCTCCAAAGCCCATGCGCCGCAGCCTGACCGTCGCCTGCCGATCCGTGCCGTGGACCTGCCGCAAGCCCCGGCCCGCCTGCTGCCGCGCGTCATGCCCAGCAGTGCCGAAGTCGAATCCAACCCGCGTGCCCGCTCGGCGGTCATGCGCGGCCTGGAGCGCGTGATGCCGGTGTCCACCCGCACCACCGAAGGGGCGCCTGCATGACCGGGCGTCTGTGCATCCTGCTGACCATCATGCTGGTGGGTTGCGCGCTGTCGGTGGTGAGCGCCCAGTACAAGGCACGCAGCCTCTTCATCGAGCTGGAACGCGCCCAGAGCGCGGCGCGCCAGCTCGACGTCGATTGGGCGCAGTTGCAGCTGGACCAGTCCACGCTGGGCAAGAATGCCCGCATCGAGGAGCTGGCACGGCGTGATCTGGGCATGGTCCCGGTCACCGCCGCCCGTACCCAATACCTCACCGTGGGGGGGCCATGACCAAGATGCCCCCGCGTACCAACCTGACCGGCGCTCGCGTGGCTGCCTCCAAGGGCGTGGCGTTTTCGTCCAATCCCATCCTGCAGGTCAAGCTGCCGGCCTGGCGCTCGCGCTTCGTGCTGTTCGTGCTGTTTGCCGCCTTCGTGGCGCTGGTGCTGCGCGCGCTGTGGCTGCAGGGCGTATCGACCGATTTCCTGCAGAAGCAGGGCGCCTCGCGCTACGCCCGCACCCTGGAAATGCCCGCCACGCGCGGCAAGATCCTTGACCGCAACGGCCAGGTGCTGGCTTCCTCGGTGCCGGTCAAGGCGATCTGGGCCATCCCCGACGATGTGCAGGGCGCACCCAAGGACAAGCTGGTGCAGCTGGCCAAGCTGCTGGACATGAGCGATGCCGAGCTGCGCAAGAAGCTCGATTCCGACCGCAGCTTCGTCTATCTGAAGCGCCAGGTCGAGCAGGATACCGCCGACAAGATCGTCAAGCTGGGCATCCCCGGCATCCAGACCCGCAAGGAATACAAGCGCTTCTATCCCGAAGGCGAGGTGATGGCGCACGTGGTCGGCTTCACCAACATCGAGGATGCCGGCCAGGACGGCATGGAGCTGTCCGCGCAGAAGACGCTGGCTGGCGTGACCGGCAGCCGCCGCGTCATCAAGGACCGCCTGGGCCGTGTGGTGGAAGATATCGAATCGATCCGCGAGCCGCACGATGGCCGTGACCTGACCTTGTCCATCGACAGCAAGATTCAGTACATCGCCTTCACGCAACTGAAGGAAGCGGTAGAAAAATACAAGGCCAAGGCCGGCGGCATCATCGTGGTCGATGCCAAGACCGGCGAAGTGCTGGCCATGGCCAATCTGCCCTCCTACAATCCCAACGACCGTTCGGTGCTGACCGGGGCGCAGCTGCGCAATCGCGTGGTGACCGATACCTTCGAACCGGGCTCGACCCTCAAGCCCTTCACCGTGGCGCTGGCGCTGGACACGCATCGCGTGACTCCGTCCACGGTGTTCCAGACCGCGCCCGGCAAGATGACCATCGGCACCGCCACCATCGGCGATTCGCATCCCCACGGTCCGCTGACGGTGGCGCAGATCATCGAGAAGTCTTCCAACATCGGCACTGCCAAGATCGCGCTGGGCATGCCGGCCGAAGAGATGTGGGAAATGTTCACCACGGTCGGTTTCGGTCAGCAGCCCAAGTTCGGCTTCCCGGGGGCGGTGGCCGGTCGCGTGCGTCCCTACAAGTCGTGGCGCCCGATCGAGCAGGCCACCATGAGCTACGGCCACGGCATTTCGGTGTCGTTGATCCAGCTGGCCCACGCCTATCTGATCTTCGCCCGCAATGGCGACATCATTCCCTTGTCCTTCACCAAGGTCACCGATTCGCCCATCGGCCAGCGTGTCATCTCGGCCGATACCGCCCTGCAGATGCGTCGCATGCTGGAAACCGTGGTCGCTCCGGGCGGTACGGCACCGCAGGCCCAGGTGCCGGGCTATCGCGTCGGCGGCAAGACCGGTACCGCTTACAAGATCGAAAACGGCAAGTACGTGCGCAAGTACGTGGCCTCGTTTACGGGCATCGCCCCGATGTCGGACCCGCGCCTGATCATCTCGGTGATGATCGACGAGCCGCAAGGTCAGCACTTCGGCGGCCCGGTGGCCGGCCCGGTATTTGCCAACGTCGCCGCCAATGCCTTGCGCGCATTGAACGTACCGCCGGATTCCAGCGTGACCAACATCATCATTCCCAAAGAACCGCTTGAGGAGAGCATGTAATGTCCGAGCGCGTTCCCAGCCTTCAAGACATCCTCGCCTGGCTGCGCCAGGCGTCGCCGTCTGCGCAACTCACCTCGGATTCCCGCCGCGTGGCGGCCGGCGACGTGTTCTTCGCTTACGTGGGCGACGCCGATGGCCGCTCCTATATTGCCGATGCCGTCGAGCGGGGCGCGGCCGCCGTGCTCTACGAAGCCGACGGTTATACCTGGCCGGCCCAGATCGACGTGCCGCACCTGCCCCTGTCCGACCTGAAGGCGCGCGCCGGCGAGATCGCCGCCGCCTGGTACGGCCAGCCTGATCAGGCCATGTTGACGGTGGCCGTCACCGGCACCAATGGCAAGACTTCCTGCGCCTACTGGCTGGGTACCGCATTGTCGCGTCTGCCCGGCGCCAGCGCCGCCGGCGTGATCGGTACGCTCGGCGTGGGCAGCTTTGTCAATGGCAAGCCGCAAGGCTTCGAGGTCACCGGCTACACCACACCGGACGCCGTACTGCTGCAACGCAGCCTGTTCAAGTTGTCGCAGGGCCGCGTCGGTGCGCTGGCCATCGAGGCCTCCTCCATCGGACTGGCCCAGGGGCGCATGAACGGCATGCACGTCGATGTCGCGCTGCTGACCAATTTCACCCGTGATCACCTGGATTTCCACGGTGACATGCAGACCTACGAAGACGCCAAGCGCAAGCTGTTCCAGTGGCCGGGCCTGAAGCACGCCGTGGTCAACCTGGACGATGGCATGGGCCAGCGCCTGCTGCCGCTGCTGGCCGAGCGCAAGCTGCCGGTGATCGGTTACGCCATCGCCGACGAGCAGGGCGGCAACACGCACGGCGTACCGACTTTGCGCGCCAGCCAACTGCGCAGCAGCCATACCGGCACCGCCTTCCACGTCGATTCCCCTTTCGGCAGCGGCCAGGTCAAGACCCAGCTGGTGGGACGCTTCAATGTCAGCAACGTGCTGGGCATCATGGGCGTACTGCTCACGCAGGGCGTGGCCTGGGATGCCGTGGTCGCCGCAGCGGCCGCACTGACCCCGGCACCGGGCCGCATGCAGCAGTTCGGCGGCCCTGATGTGCCGCTGATCGTGATCGATTACGCCCATACCCCCGACGCCCTCGACAAGACCCTGTCCACCCTGCGCCAGGTCGCCACCCAGCGTGGCGGCCAGCTGTGGTGCGTATTCGGCTGCGGTGGTGATCGCGATCCGGGCAAGCGCCCGCAGATGGGCCAGATCGCCGAGCAGGCCGACCAGGTCGTGCTGACCAGCGACAATCCGCGCAGTGAAGATCCGCAGGCCATCATCGAGCAGATCCGTGTAGGCATGAGCCGCGTCGAACCGGTGGTGCTGCCCGACCGCGCCGGCGCCATCCTGTGGGCGATCCGCCATGCCACCCGCTCCGACGTGGTACTGCTGGCCGGCAAGGGGCATGAGCCCTACCAGGAAATCGCCGGCAAGAAACTGCCCTTCCTCGATGCCGACCATGTCGCCCTGGCCCTGGCCGCGCGCTCGACGATGATGGGAGGCGCATGATGCGATTCGATTTCCGCCAGTTGCTGGAGTGGATCCGCACCGCCGAGCAAGCCGCCTCCGCACGCACCGTGCCGGGCGTGGTCAATGCGCCGGCAGGCGTACTCGAACTCAATGACGTCGTCACCGACAGTCGTGCGGTCAAGCCCGGCAATGTCTTCGTCGCTCTGCGCGGCGAGCGCTTCGATGCGCATGATTTCCTCGATACGGTAGCCGCCCAGGGTGCTGCCGCCGTGGTGGTCGAACGCGTACCGCCAGGCCTTGGCGTGCCGGCCATCGTGGTACCCGACACCCGCGCCGCACTGGGCCAGATCGCCCATGGCTGGCGTATCCGGCATCAGATCCCGGTGATCGGCGTGACCGGCAGCAACGGCAAGACCACCGTCAAGGAAATGATCGCCGCCATCCTCACGGCCGCCTTCGGTGAAGACGGCTACCTGGGTACGCGCGGCAATTTCAACAACGAGATCGGCGTCCCGCTGACCTTGTTCCGTCTGCGCGCGCAACATCAGGCTGCCGTCATCGAGATGGGCATGAATCATCCGGGCGAAATCGCCGTGCTTTCTCGCATTGCCGCGCCCACGCTGGGGTTGGTCAACAATGCCCAGCGCGAGCATCAGGAATTCATGGCCAGCGTCGAAGCGGTGGCACGCGAAAACGGCGCCGTGATCCGCCACCTGCCTGCTGACGGCGTGGCCGTGTTCCCGTCCGATGATGATTTCACCGCGCTCTGGCGTGAAGAAGCCGGTGCCCGCCGCGTGCTGACTTTCGGCCTGACTGCGCAAGCCGATGTCAGCGCCAGCTATCAGGCCAGCGCCTTCGGCAGTACCCTGCAGGTGACCGTGAAAGGTCTGGCCGTCCCGCCCGCGCAGTTCAAGGTGGAACTGGCCGCCGTCGGTGAGCACAACGTGCGCAATGCCCTGGCTGCTGCCGCCTGCGCGCTGGGTGCCGGCATCACGGTTGAGGCCGTGGTACGCGGCCTGCAGAGCTTTGCCCCGGTCAGTGGCCGCCTGCAGCGCAAGCAAGCCCGCAGCGGCGCGCTGGTGATCGACGACACCTACAACGCCAACCCCGACTCCGTGCGCGCCGCCATCGACGTGCTGGCCGCCATCGACGGTCCGCGCGTGCTGGTGCTGGGCGACATGGGTGAAGTCGGCGACCAGGGCCCGCAGTTCCATGCCGAGATCGGCGCCTATGCCCGCAGCCGTGGCATTCCGCTCTTGCTCGGACTGGGCGAATTGACGAAACACGTCGTCAGTTCGTATGGTCCGGCGCTGCAAGGTGTAGCGCAGGCTACGCATTTCGACGATATCGCCGCACTCAATGCCGCGGTGGAAAAGGCTGCCCCGCAGGGGGCGACCATTTTGGTAAAAGGTTCACGCTTCATGAAGATGGAGCGAGTTGTACAGCATCTGGTCAACGTTGAATCACTCTCGCAACATCAACAGGAGACCCATTAGCATGCTGCTCTGGCTTGCACAGAATTTTCAACAGGATTTCGGCTTTCTGCGCCTGTTCAACTTCATCACCTTCCGCGCGGTCTTCGCCACGCTGACGGCGCTGTTGATCGGCATGATCGCCGGCCCTGCCGTGATCCGCATGCTCACCCGCATGAAGGTCGGCCAGGCCGTGCGCACCGATGGACCGCAGACCCACCTGATCAAGTCCGGCACCCCCACCATGGGCGGCGTGCTGATCCTGATCGGCATCGGCGTTTCCACCCTGCTGTGGGCGGACCTGTCCAACCGTTTCGTGTGGATCGTGCTGATCGTCACGCTCGGGTTCGGCGCCGTCGGTTGGGTCGATGACTACCGCAAGGTGGTCTATCGCGATCCGGAAGGCATGCGCTCGCGCGAAAAATATTTCTGGCAATCGCTGATCGGACTGGTGGCGGCGTTCTACCTGGCCTTCTCGGTTTCCGAAGTGAGCAACCTGAAGGTCTTCGACCTCTTCGTCGCCTGGGTGCGTTCCGGCTTCAGCCTGGACCTGCCGCCCAAGGCCGACCTGATCGTGCCCTTCTTCAAGACCGTGACCTATCCGCTGGGCGTGTGGGGCTTCATCGCGCTGACCTATTTCGTCATCGTCGGCACCAGCAATGCGGTCAACCTGACCGATGGTCTGGATGGCCTGGCCATCATGCCCACCGTGCTGGTGGGGGCGGCCCTGGGCCTGTTCGCCTACCTGACCGGCAACGCGGCCTACGCCAAGTACCTGTTCATCCCGCACATCCCGGGTGCCGGCGAACTGCTCATCTTCTGCGGCGCCATGGGTGGCGCGGGCCTGGCCTTCCTCTGGTACAACGCCTACCCGGCGCAGGTGTTCATGGGCGACGTCGGCGCGCTGGCGCTGGGTGGTGCGCTGGGCACCATCGCCGTCATCGTGCGCCAGGAAATCGTGCTCTTCATCATGGGCGGCATCTTCGTGGTGGAGACGCTCTCGGTGATGATCCAGGTGGCCTATTTCAAGTACACGAAGAAGCGCTTCGGCACTGGCCGTCGCGTGCTGTTGATGGCACCCCTGCATCACCACTACGAACAGAAGGGCTGGAAGGAAACCCAGGTGGTGGTGCGGTTCTGGATCATCACCATGATGCTGGTACTGGTCGGCCTGTCGACCCTGAAGCTGCGGTAAACAGGCGATATGAAGAAAAACGGCGCCCCTTGTGACGAAATGCAGGAGGCGCCTTCGTGGTTGGCAGGGCTGGGCCCTGCATGGCAAGACCTTGATGAAGAAGTGAGTCGGAAAACAAGATGAATTACTCGGGCAAACACGTTCTGGTGCTCGGACTCGGCGAGTCCGGCCTGGCAATGGCGCGGTGGCTGGTCTACTGCGGCGCCGGCGTGCGCGTGGCCGATACCCGTAGCGAAGCGGCGCTGGCCGAGCGCCTGGCGGCCTTGCGCGCCGACGCGCCCGAGGCCGAGGCTGTGCTGGGCCAGGCACTGGCCCCCTCGTTGCTGGAGGGAATCGATTTCGTCGCCGTCAGTCCCGGCCTGGCTCCCGCAGGCGAGCTGGCCCCGCTGATGCCGGCCATCGCCGAGCGCGGCCTGCCGCTGTGGGGCGAGATCGAACTGTTCGCCCAGGCCCTGGCCGCCCTGCGCGAAGAGACCCTGTATCAACCCAAGGTGCTGGCCATCACCGGCACCAACGGCAAGACCACCGTGACCCGCCTGACCGGTCTTTTATGCGAGCGTGCCGGGCTGTCGGTGCAGGTGGCAGGCAACATCAGCCCGGCTGCGCTGGATGTGCTGCGTGAAGCCGTGATCAAGGACAAGATCTTCCTGGCCGAACTGGCCGAGCAGGATGCCCGCGACGCGGCCCAGGCCGCAGCCGAAGCCGAGGCACAAGCGGCCCAACAGGCCGTACTGGACGCCCGCCAGGCCGCCGAGGCCGAGAAGCATCGCCGTGCTGCGGCCAGCATCGAGCAGGCCGCCGCGATTGCCGTGCCGGTCCTGCAGGCGCAGCCCGAGGTGGCCGCGCCAGCGCCTGAACCGGCGCCGCAGGGAGAACTGCTGGCCAGCGAGGAACCCCCGCACGAAGTTGCCGAGCACACGGTACCGGATACCGGGCAGCCCTCCGAGGCCACCCTGGACGTGGCCTCCGACGTGGTGCCGCAAGCCGATATGGCGGCCCCCGCCACCACGGGCGAAGCCATGAACCTGGGCGACTTCATGGAAGTCTCGCGCAAGGCCGAGGAAGATGCGCTGGTGGAAGTGCCTCCGCCGCCGCCACCGGAGCCGAGCTATCGCGGTTCCCTGCCGCAGGCCTGGGTGCTGGAGCTCTCCAGCTTCCAGCTGCACACCACGCACAGCCTGCAGCCGCATGCCGCCACCGTCCTGAACCTGACCCAGGACCACCTGGACTGGCACGGCAGCATGGACAACTACGCCGCCGACAAGGCCCGCATCTTCGGCCAGGACACCGTACGCGTGCTCAACCGCGATGACGCACTGGTGATGGAGATGAGCGCCGCCGCTGCGCCGCTGTCCACCTTCGGTCTGGACGAACCGTCCACCCCCAACAGCTTCGGCCTGGTCAATGACAATGGCATGCTGTGGCTGGCCAATGCCTTCGTGCATGAAGACGATGAAGTCCCGGAAGGCAAGCGTCGCCGCAAGCAGAAGGACATGCTGCCGCCGCCGGTGACCGTCAAGCGCCTCATGCCTGCCGATGCCCTGCGCATCCGTGGCGCCCACAACGCCATGAATGCGCTGGCCGCGCTGGCCTTGTGCCGCGCCGTCGATCTGCCGATGGCGCCGCTGCTGCACGGTCTGCGCGACTACACGGGCGAACCGCACCGGGTGGAACTGGTCGGCGTGATCCAGGACGTCGAGTACTACGACGATAGCAAGGGCACCAATGTCGGCGCCACCGTGGCTGCGCTCAATGGACTGGGTTTGGGTGGTCGTCCCAACCGCATCGTGCTGATCGCCGGTGGTGATGGCAAGGGTCAGGACTTTTCGCCGCTGGATCTGCCGGTGCAGAAATACGCCCGCGCCGTCTTGCTGATCGGTCGCGACGGCCCCGCCGTGCGCGCGGCCCTGGCCGACAGCGGTGTCGAACTCATCGATTGTGCCAGCCTGGAAGCGGCCGTGGAAAAGGCCGGTGAACTCGCCGCCGCCGGCGATATCGTGCTGCTCTCGCCGGCCTGCGCCAGCCTGGACATGTTCCGCAACTATGCCCATCGCGCCGAGGTCTTCGTGGACGCGGTGCGCGAACTGGCGCTCTCGCGCGGTGAGGTGCTGGCATGAAACTGGGCCTGTCCTCGGTGCGCAACTGGCTGGGCGGCTTGAAACAGGCCGCGCCGGTGGCCGCCGGTCGCGCCCGCAGCAGCCGTGGCAGCGCATCGGGCAGCATCGGCTTCGAGCAGCGCTCGCGCATGATGGAATACGACCAGCCGCTGATCTGGGTGGTCCTGCTGTTGATGCTGTTCGGCATGGTGATGGTGTATTCGGCCTCGGTGGCATTGCCGGACTCGCCCAAGTACGCATCCTATTCGAATTACCACTTCCTGATCCGCCAGGCGATCTTCATCGTGCTCTCCATCGTGGCCGGTGCGGTGGTCTTCCGCGTGCCCATCGAGACCTGGCAGAAGTGGGCGCCCTATCTCTTTTCCATCACGCTGATCCTGCTGCTGATGGTGCTCATTCCGGGCGTGGGCAAGGGGGTCAATGGTGCCAAGCGCTGGCTCTCGCTGAAGATCATCAACCTGCAGCCCTCCGAACTGATGAAGCTCTTCATCGTGCTGTACGCCGCCGACTACACGGTGCGCAAGCAGGCGGTGATGCACAAGCTGGTCAAGGGCTTCTTCCCCATGGCCGCCGCCGTCGGCCTGGTCGGCCTGCTGTTGCTGCTGGAGCCTGACCTGGGTGCTTTCGGCGTGATTGTCTGCATCGCCATGGGCATCCTGTTCCTGGGCGGCATCAACGGCGTCTGGTTCGGCGGTATCGGGGCTACCCTGGTGGGGGTGTTCTCGCTGGTCATCGTCACCTCGCCGTGGCGGCGCGAGCGCATTTTTGCCTATCTGAATCCCTGGGAGGAAGAAAACGCGCTGGGCAAGGCCTATCAGTTGTCGCATTCGCTGATCGCCTTCGGGCGCGGCGAACTGTTCGGCGTCGGGCTGGGCGGCAGCGTGGAAAAGCTGCATTACCTGCCCGAAGCGCATACCGACTTCCTGCTCGCCGTCATCGGCGAGGAGCTCGGTTTCGTCGGGGTGCTGGTGGTGGTGTTGCTGTTCTACTGGCTGGTCAAGCATTCCTTCGAGATCGGTCGCCAGGCCATCGCGCTGGACCTCACCTTTGCCGGCCTGGTGGCCAAGGGCATCGGTATCTGGCTGGGCGTGCAGGCCTTCATCAACATGGGCGTGAACCTCGGCCTGCTGCCGACCAAGGGGCTGACGCTGCCGCTGATGAGTTATGGCGGTTCGGGTGTGCTGTTGAATTGCGTGGGCCTGGCCATCCTGCTGCGCATCGATTACGAAAACCGGGTACTCATGCGCGGAGGCCGTCCATGAGCGCGCCGCGCAAGTTGCTCATCATGGCCGCCGGTACCGGCGGCCACATCTTCCCTGGTCTGGCGATCGCCGACACCATGCGCGCGCGCGGCTGGCAAGTGAGCTGGCTGGGCACCACGCACGGCATGGAGCGCGAGCTGGTGCCGCGCCATGGCGTGGAGATGGACAGCATTGTCTTCGCCGGCCTGCGCGGCAAGGGGCTGCTGCATACGGTCAAGGGGATGTGGCGTCTGCTGGCAAGCTTCCTGCATTGCCATGCCATCCTCGGCCGTCGTCGTCCCGATGTGGTGCTGGGCATGGGCGGCTACGTCACCGTACCGGGCGGCGTGATGGCGCGCCTGCGCGGCAAGCCGCTGGTGCTGGTCAATGCGGATGCGGCACTGCTGCTGTCGAACAAGACCCTGGCGCCGATGGCGACCAAGCTTCTCTTTGGCTTCCCGGCAGATTTCGGCCGTGCGGCGGGCAAGGCCGAGGTCACCGGCAATCCGGTGCGCAAGGAAATCATCGCGCTGCCGCAGCCGGCCCAACGTTACGCCGGCCGCAGCGGCCCGCTGAAGATTCTGGTGGTGGGCGGCAGCCTGGGCGCCAAGGTCTTGAACGACAACGTGCCCGCCGCGCTGGCGAAGCTGCCTGCCCAGTTGCGTCCGCAAGTGACGCACCAGTCGGGCAAGCAGCATATCGCCGCCTTGCGCGCAGCCTACGAGGCCGCAGGCGTGCAGGCCGAAGTGGTCGATTTCATCGACGACATGCCGCGCCGCTATGCCGAGGCCGATCTGGTGATCTGCCGCGCCGGGGCCATCACGGTCTCCGAGCTGACGGCTGCGGGCGTGGCCAGCGTGTTGGTGCCGCTGGCGGTATCGACCACCTCGCACCAGATCGACAATGCGAAGTGGATGGCACGGAACAAGGCGGCGATTCACTTGCCGCAACGCGAACTGACGCCGGATCACCTGGCCGGTTTGCTGCAGAAACTGGACCGCGCTGCATGCCATGACATGGCACAGGCGGCATACGAACAAGGCCGGCGCGACGCCAACGAGGCAATCGCGCGCGTGCTGGAAGGACTGGTAACACCATGAAGCATCGCGTCAAGAACATTCATTTCGTGGGTATCGGCGGCTCAGGCATGAGCGGTATCGCCGAAGTGCTGCTCAACCTCGGCTATGGCGTCTCAGGCTCCGACCTGGGCAGCAATGCCGCCACCCAGCGCCTGGCGCAGCTGGGCGCCAACATCCGCTATGGCCATGCGGCCGAGAACATCGAAGGCGCTGACGCCATCGTCACCTCCACCGCCGTCAGGGGCGACAACCCGGAAGTGCTGGCCGCGCGCAAGAAGCACATCCCCATCGTGCCGCGCGCGGTGATGCTGGGTGAACTGATGCGCCTGAAGAAGGGCATTGCCATTGCCGGCACCCACGGCAAGACCACCACCACCAGCCTGGTGGCCAGCGTGCTGGCCCAAGGCGGACTGGACCCGACCTTCGTCATCGGTGGCCGCCTCACCAGCGCCGGCGCCAATGCCAAGCTGGGCACCGGTGAATTCATCGTGGCCGAAGCCGATGAGTCGGATGCGTCCTTCCTCAACCTGACGCCCGTGATCGAAGTCATCACCAACATCGATGCCGATCACATGGAAACCTACAACCATGACTTCGCGCGTCTGAAACAGGCCTTCGTCGAGTTCACCCAACGCCTGCCGTTCTACGGTGTGGCCGTGCTGTGCCTGGATGATCCGCACGTGCGCGAGATCATGCCCATGGTCTCCAAGCCCATTCTGACCTACGGCTTCCATGACGACGCCGACGTGCGCGCCATCGAGGCCCGCGCCGTGGATGGCAAGATGGAATTCACCGTGATCCAGGACGGCTACGCACCCATGCAGGTGAGCCTGAACCAGCCCGGCATGCACAACGTGCAGAATGCCTGCGCCGCCATCGCCATTGCCCGTGAACTGGATGTGGATGATGCCGCCACCCAGAAGGCGCTGACCGAATTCAACGGTGTAGGCCGCCGCTTTACCCGCTATGGCGAGGTGCCGATCACCGATGCGCAGGGCAATCCCGCTGGCCACTTCACGCTGGTGGACGATTACGGCCATCACCCGGTCGAGACCGCCGCCACCATCGCCGCCGCCCGTGGCGCCTATCCCGGCCGCCGCCTGGTGCTGGCCTTCCAGCCGCACCGCTATACCCGTACGCGCGATCTGTTCGAGGATTTCGTCAAGGTACTGTCCTCACCCGATGTGCTGGTGCTGGGTGAAGTGTATTCCGCCGGTGAAGCCCCCATCGTGGCCGCCGATGGCCGTTCGCTGGCGCATGCGCTGCGCGCGGCCGGCAAGGTGGAGCCGGTCTTCGTGGACGACATCGGCGACATGCCCGAGACCATCCGCAACGTGGTGCGCGACGGCGACGTCGTCATGACCATGGGGGCTGGATCGATTTCCGCCGTACCGGGGCGTTTGGTCGCGCACGCCGGTGGCAAGAACGAACAGGGGGCCGCATGATCAGCCAGGACCAGATCAAGGCCTTCGGCCGCGTCGGCGTGCTCTTCGGTGGTCGTTCCGCCGAGCGCGAAGTGTCGATGATGTCGGGCAATGGCGTCTTGCAGGCCCTGCGCAGCAAGGGCGTGGATGCGCATCCCTTCGATCCGGCTGAGCGCAGCCTGGGTGAATTGCAGGCCGAGAAATTCGACCGCGTCTTCATCGCCCTGCATGGCCGCTATGGCGAAGACGGCACGCTGCAAGGTGCGCTGGAACAGATGGGCTTGCCCTATACCGGCCCGGGCGTGATGGCCTCCAGCATCGCCATGGACAAGATCATGACCAAGCGCATCTGGCTCTCGCATGCTCTGCCCACGCCGCGCTTCCTGAGCCTGGATGCCAAGGCCACCTCGCGCGAGCAATTGCGCGTGGTGCCCGACGAGCTGGGTTTGCCGCTGATGCTCAAGGCGCCGCATGAAGGCTCGACCATCGGCATTGCCAAGGTCAACGGCTATTCCGACATGCAGGTGAGTTTCGAGATGTGCGCCCGCTATGACAGCGTGGTGCTGGCCGAGGAATTCATCCGTGGCCGTGAACTGACGGTGCCGGTACTGGGGCAGGGACGCGATGCGCGGGCCTTGCCGGTCATCGAGATCTGCGCGCCGGATGGCAACTACGACTACCAGAACAAGTATTTCACCGACGACACGAAATATTATTGCCCCGCCCCTCTGGATGCGGAACTGACGCGCCATATCCAGGATCTGGCGGTACGGGCTTTCAATGCGTTGGGTTGCCGTGGCTGGAGCCGCGTGGACTTCATGCTGCGTGAGGCGGATGGAAAGGCTGAGCCTTACCTGATCGAAATCAACACCTCGCCCGGCATGACCGGCCATTCGCTGGTACCGATGGCGGCCAAGGCGGTGGGCATGAGCTATGAAGACCTGTGCTGCGAGATTTTGGCGATGGCCGCGCTGGACATGAGGCCATCGAAGGACTGGACGCCGCAGGCGGGCCAGCCGTGATGGTCCGGGTTTAAGGAAGAACGCGTCGATGTGGCAGGACGTCAAGATGCTCAACGCCATCAGCAGTGCGCTTTTTGCGCTGGTGCTGCTGGCCCTGGTGGCATCGGGTTTGTGGTGGGTAGCGCAGCGGCCGATGTTTACGCTGCACACGATACGCATCGAATCAGCCAGTGATATGCCGCTGGAGAAGGTCAATGCCTTGACGGTGCGGGCCACTGCGGTGCCGCGCATCCATGGCAATTTCTTCACGGCCGACCTGACGGCGGTGCGCGCGGCCTTCGAAGCCGTGCCCTGGGTGCGCAAGGCCATGGTGCGGCGTGAATGGCCGGACCGGCTGGTGGTGAAGATCGAGGAACACAAGGCCCTGGGTACCTGGGGCGAAGATGGCAAGTTGTTGTCGCAGAAGGGTGACGTGTTCACCGCCAACCTGGCCGAGGCCGAGGATGACGGTGAGCTGCTGGAGTTCGATGGCCCCCCCGGCAGCGAGAAGCAGGTGGTGGCGCGACTGGCCTTGTTCCGTCAGTGGTTCGCGCCCATCAAGCTGGAGCCGGAGTCGGTGGTGCTGTCGAACCGCTATGCCTGGACCGTACGGCTGGACAATGGCATGACGGTCGAGCTGGGCCGCGAGCAGGGCGATGCGATATTGAAGGAACGGGTGGCGCGGCTGGTGGCGGCATATCCGCAGCTGATGGAACGATTGCAGGGAAAGATAGAAAGCGTCGACCTGCGCTATCCCAACGGGATGGCCTTGAAGGCGGATGGCCTGGTGCTGGCGGCAATGAACGGGAAAAAGAAATAAGCGGAACGCTATGACAAAAGACGCAAAAAATCTGATCGTCGGTCTGGACATCGGCACCTCGAAAGTGGTGGCGGTGGTGGCCGAGGTGCTGCCCGATGGCCGCCATGAAGTGATCGGGCTGGGGCAGTCCGAATCCAAGGGGCTCAAGAAGGGCGTGGTCGTCAACATCGAGGCCACCGTCGAATCGATACAGCGCGCCCTGGAAGAAGCCGAGCTGATGGCCGACTGCAAGATCCGCAATGTCTACACGGGCATCGCCGGCAGTCACATCCGCAGCTTCAATTCCAGCGGCATGGTCGCCATCAAGGACAAGGAAGTGACCGCCGCCGACGTCTCGCGCGTGATCGAGACCGCCAAGGCCGTCAACATCCCGACCGACCAGCAGCTGCTGCACACGGTCCCGCAGGAATTCATCGTCGACAACCAGGAAGACGTGCGCGAGCCCATCGGCATGAGCGGTATCCGCCTGGAAGTGAAGGTGCACATCGTCACCGGTGCGGTTTCCGCCGTGCAGAACATCGTCAAGTGCGTGCGCCGTTGCGGTCTGGAAGTCTCCGACCTGATCCTGCAACCGATGGCCTCGGCCGATTCGGTGCTGACCACGGATGAGCGCGAACTGGGCGTGGTGCTGGTCGACATCGGTGGCGGCACCACCGATGTGGCGGTCTTCACCGAAGGCGCGATCCGTCATACCGCGGTGATCCCGATTGCCGGTGACCAGATCACCAACGACATCGCCATGGCCCTGCGCACCCCCACGCTGGAAGCCGAAGAGATCAAGCTGCGCTATGGCGTGGCCAAGCAGATCCTGGCCGATCCGACCGAGACGCTGGAAGTGCCCGGCCTGGGCGACCGCAATCCGCGCACCCTGTCGCGCCAGGCGCTGGCCGCCGTCATCGAGCCGCGCGTCGAAGAGCTGTTTGCGCTGGTGCATCAGGTGGTGCGCGAGTCGGGTTATGAAGAGGTGCTGTCCTCGGGCATCGTGCTCACCGGTGGCTCGGCAATGATGCCGGGCATGACCGAACTGGCCGAAGACATCTTCCTGAAACCGGCGCGCCTGGGCACGCCCGAATACAGCGGCCAGCTGGCTGACGTGGTACGCAGCCCGCGCTACTCGACCGTATTGGGCCTGCTGCAGGAAGCCAAGAAACAGTATCTGCGCGGCTACATCGTGACCCGCCAGGAAGGTTCGGTCAAGGCGGTCTGGCAGCGCATGAAGGAGTGGTTCCTCGGCAATTTCTGAACCCTTCGCGAGGGCCGTCGCGTGCGGCCATCGAGGAATGCTTCAGGATGTAAAAGCATTGGTTGTTGCTGGCGGTTCAGTTGTAGGGTTCTGGCAGTAAAAAAATGATGAAGACCGCAGCAAATTTGCAGCAGGGTTTTCTTGGAATAGCGGTATCAAGGCATCATTCGCAGTATTCGCAGCATTGGCAGTACGGCATTAGAAGAAACAACAGGGAATCAAGTACATAGACAGCAGTGATCAGTTGCTAGTCGTCACACCGCGTGATGCCTATCAACTGCCAGCTGCAGGACACATATATTTTAAGGAGTCATCATGGAAATCGATATGGTCGACAATGCGACGCTGGGTACGATCATCAAGGTCGTGGGCGTTGGCGGTGCTGGCGGCAATGCCGTGCAGCACATGATTAACAAGGGTGTGTCCGGCGTCGAATTCATCGCCGCCAACACGGATGCCCAGGCACTGAAGCAATCCAAGGCGCACAACGTCATCCAGATCGGCGACACCGGTCTGGGCGCCGGCATGCAGCCCGACGTCGGTCGTCGGCTGGCCGAGGAAACCCGGGCCCGCATCGAAGACTCCCTGCGCGGCGCGCACATGGTCTTCATCGCCGCCGGCATGGGCGGCGGCACCGGCACCGGTGCTGCTCCGGTGGTGGCGCAGGTGGCCAAGTCGCTGGGCGCACTGACGGTGGCCGTGGTCTCCAAGCCCTTCTCCTACGAAGGCCAGAAGTGCATGGACATCGCCGATGCCGGACTGGAAGAGCTGACCCAGCACGTCGATTCGCTGATCATCATCCTCAATGAAAAACTGGAAGAGATCTACGAAGACGACAGCATGATCGAATGGCTGTCTCACGCCGATGACGTGTTGAACAATGCGGTGGCCGGTATCGCCGAAATCATCAACGTGCCCGGCCACATCAACGTCGACTTCAACGACGTCAAGACCATCATGGGCGAGCAGGGCAAGGCCATGATGGGCACCGCTACCGCTGCCGGTGTCGACCGCGCCCGCGTGGCCGCCGAGCAGGCCGTGGCTTCGCCGCTGCTCGATGGCATCGATTTGTCCGGCGCGCGCGGCGTGCTGGTCAACGTCACTGCCAGCCGCAGCCTCAAGGGCAAGGAAATCAAGGAAGTCATGGCCACCGTGCGCGCCTTCGCCGCACCGGACGCCTCGATTGCCCAGGGCATCGCCTACGATGACAGCATGGGTGACGAGATCCGCGTGACCGTCGTGGCCACCGGCCTGGGCCGTGCCCGCAAGGCCGTGCAGCTGGTGCAGACCCCGGTCATGCGCACCGGTACCCACAACGAGCCGATGATGGCCGTCGGTGGCGCCATGCCGCAAGGTACGGCACAACCGGCCGGTGCCACTTTCGGTGGTCTGAAGGCCCCGGCCGTGTGGCGTCGCGAGTCGGCTTCGGACACCGTGCGCGCCCTGGAAAAGAACGGCATGGAAACCTACGACATCCCGGCCTTCCTGCGCAAGCAGGCGGACTGATCGTCGTTGTCGAGGAGCGGTCGGCGGCTTCAAAGCAGGCCGGCCGGTTCCAAGGCATACTAACGCCGCGCCACGTGCGCGGCGTTTTTTCGTGCGCAGCGTGCCGGCAATTCATCTGCTGAATCGATCAATCGCGGCAGAGGCATCTGTTTCACCACTTAATTCACAGTCCTACAACCAGACGAGGAAACACCATGACCATCAAGATCGGCGACCGCCTGCCCGAAGGCACCCTGACCGAATTCATCGAGACCGAAACCGAAGGCTGCAGCCTGGGGCCCAATGCCTTCAAGGTGTCGGACCTGGTCAAGGGCAAGAAGATCGCCCTGTTCGCACTGCCCGGCGCCTTCACCCCGACCTGTTCGGCCAAGCACGTGCCGGGCTACATCGCCCTGGCCGACCAGTTCAAGGCCAAGGGTGTGGATGAGATCTGGTGCCTCTCGGTCAACGACGCCTTCGTCATGGGCGCCTGGGGCCGCGACCAGAAGGCCACCGGCATCGTGCGCATGTTCGGTGACGGCAGCGCCACCTTCACCAAGGCCCTGGGCATGGAATTCGACCTGACCGAACGCAACATGGGGGTGCGCTCGCAGCGCTATTCCATGCTGCTCGACGACGGCGTGGTCAAGCAACTGAACCTGGAAGCCCCGGGCAAGTTCGAAGTCTCCAACGCCGAAACCCTGCTGGCCCAGCTGGGCTGATGCGTCCGGGGAGCTCCCCGGCCAGGCAGTGAGCGCAAGACGGCATGCTGCGGCATGCCGTTTTTCCTGGGGGAAAGGTATTCATCGATCTGATTGCTCAATACCCCCGCCGTCGCCTGTTTTACAGATAGGAACGATTTGCAACAAAGCCGTACCATACGGGGCGGGGCCGGGGCATCTTGGCTATAATGACCGGATGTTGAAACAGCGCACAATCAAGAATCTGGTCAAGACCACGGGCGTGGGCCTGCACTCCGGCACCAAGGTCGAGCTGACCCTGCGTCCGGCGGCAGCCGATACCGGCATCCTGTTTCGCCGCGTGGATCTGGACCCGGTGGTCGAGCTGCCGATGATCGCTACCGGCGTGGGCGATACCCGCATGGCTTCGACCCTGACCAAGGATGGCGCCAAGGTGTCCACCGTCGAGCACCTGCTGTCGGCCTGCGCCGGCCTGGGCATCGACAATCTCATCATCGATCTGACCGCCGAAGAAATCCCCATCATGGATGGCTCGGCTTCGTCCTTTGTCTTCCTGCTGCAGCAGGCTGGCCTGCAGGAGCAGAACGCGCCCAAGAAATTCATCCGCGTGAAAAAGCCCGTGGAAGTGCGTGAAGGCAGCGGCGACAAGGAAAAATGGGCGCGTCTTGAACCGTACGACGGTTTCCGCCTGAAGTTCTTCATCGAATTCAATCACCCGGCCGTGGACGGCACCGGGCAGGTGGCCGAGGTCGATTTCGGCATCGACTCCTACGTCAAGGAAATCGCCCGCGCGCGCACCTTCGGTTTCATGCAGGATGTGGAAACCCTGCGCGGCATGGGCCTGGCCCGTGGCGGTTCCTTCGAGAACGCCATCGTCATGGATGAGTACCGCATCCTCAATGCCGACGGCCTGCGCTACGACAACGAGTTCGTGCGCCACAAGATCCTGGATGCCATCGGCGACCTGTACATCATCGGCCATCCGCTGCTGGCCAGCTACGATGCCCACAAGTCCGGCCACGGCCTGAACAATCTGCTGTTGCGTGAACTGCTCTCGCAACCGGATGCCTATGAAATCGTCAGTTTCGACCAGCTCGACCAGGCACCGCAGACCTATGTGATGCAGGCCCAGCAGGAGTGGGCACTGAACTGACCGATCCCCGCATCGACCCCATGAACGAACGCCCCGGCCTGGACCGGGGCGTTTGGTTTTCTGGCGATCTGACGAAAGAAATCTCGTAAATTTTTTATAAGGATTTCGTCAAGCGGCTATTTTCCCTCGGGAAATGGCGGATCTTCGCCTGCCTGTTTGGCCAATATGCGCTGGTCGCGGCGGCGTATCATGGCGTCGATGGCTTCCTTCAAGCCTTGGCTGCGCGGGTCGCGCGCCAGCGTACTGCTGAGTTCGGCAAAGGAGGAGAGGGCGTTTTCGGTCAGTTCCAGCACCCGTTTGGGCGCTGGGGGAGGGGCCGTCCGGCCAACTTGCACTTTGATTCGGATTGAATTAACCTGCCATCCGTCCTTCAGCAGGCGGTCCTGCAGCTTCGGGGTTTGCTGCTTCAACCGTGCCGCCAGCGCTGCATTGGGCGCGCTCATGACCAGCACGCCAGCTTCAAACTGCAAGATCTGACACGCGGCAAACATCGCCGGCAAGCTCGCGGCGACCGACTGCTGCAGCGTGCCCATGCGAGCCAGGGCGGGCAAGAGCGCCGCCATCGTCGAATTCGACCGCAAGAAATCCGCGGCTCCCTTCGTGCTCTTCGCCATGCGTTGGGCGCTCGTGGGAGCGGGCCGATAAGGGGTAAACGTAGATGGGACCTTCATCTTTAAACCTTATCACATCCGGTGTCTGACCGGCCGGAGACCAAGGAGCAAAGATGCAAATTATCCTGCTGCACCCCCGCTTTACCAAAGCCCGGTCTGTCACCCTCGGGACCCGGCACCTGCTGCTGATGATGTTGCTGCTGGTGGTGCTGATCGCCGCTTCCTCGCTGGGGATCACCTACTTCCTGATCAACAAGGCCACCGATCCGGATGCCGCGCCCATGTTGCACAAGCTGGCCGTCTCGATGAGCCAGGAAGAAGATGGCCGCAACGAGAAATTCCTCAAGGAAAACCTCGCCATGATGGCCGTGAAGGTCGGCGAGATGCAGGCCCAGATGATGCGTCTGGATGCCCTGGGCGAGCGGGTGCAGGGCCTGGCCGGCATCCGCCCCGAGGAATTCAACTTCAAGGAGTCACCCGGTCGCGGCGGCGCCGAAGTCTCCAGCCTGGCCGGACCCGGCCGCGACGTCGGCATGGACGAGCTGCGCCGCATGCTCGACACCCTGGCCGTGGACGCCGGTCACCGCACCGACTACCTCAACGCCGTCGAATCCACCCTGATGGGCGACAAGATCAAGTCGCGCCTGTTGCCGACCAATCAACCGGTCAACGTGGCCTACAACTCGTCGAGTTTCGGCTGGCGCCTGGACCCCTTCACCGGCCACAACGCCTTCCACGAGGGCCTGGACTTCCCGGCACCGGTGGGCACCCCCATCGTGGCCGCCGCCGCCGGGGTGGTGATCGCGTCCGAATATCATTACCAGTTTGGCAACATGCTGGAAATCGACCACGGCAACAACATCATCACCCGCTACGCCCACGCCTCGCGGCTGTACGTGAAGGTGGGCGACATCGTCAAACGCGGTCAGCGCGTGGCCGATGTGGGTTCGACCGGGCGTTCGACCGGGGCGCACCTGCATTTCGAGGTACGTATCCGGGGCGTGGCCCAGGATCCGCGCAAGTTCCTGGCCTTGGGCGCCACCGGCGGCAACCAGCCCAAGCAGTTGCCGGTCTTCGTGGCGGGGCGCTAGGCCGGACGGGTGTTTCCGGCCAGGCGAGCCGTCTGCAGGCCGCATTCCCGGCAAATTGCTGCATGCCGGGCAAGCGCAATATGGCGATTTCTGCCAAATTGCGTCCCCCCATTGAAACCTTGCAAACACGCCCGATCTAAAGCGAATGCTGCGCGTGGCCGCCCCGGCGAGCCAATGCCTTCGGCCTGCGTGCTAGAATCCATGGTTTATTTTCGGGCGTTATCGGCTGGAATCCCGCGAGCCGGGAGCCCAACGTCATTCTGCCGGATCGTTCATCGGCGCTTTTATAGAATCCAAGCATGTCATTCCTGACCAAGATTTTCGGCAGCCGTAACCAGCGACTGCTCAAACAATATCAAAAAATCGTCCGCCAGATTAATGCGCTGGAGCCGTCGGTCGAGAAGCTGAGCGACGCCGAACTGCAAGCCAAGACGCCCGAATTCAAGCAACGCATCGCCGGCGGCGAGGCGCTGGACGCGATCCTGCCGGAAGCCTTCGCGGTCTGCCGTGAAGCTTCCCGTCGCGTACTCAAGATGCGCCACTTTGACGTTCAGCTCATCGGCGGCATGGCGCTGCACTTCGGCAAGATCGCCGAAATGCGCACCGGTGAAGGCAAGACCCTGATGGCAACCCTGCCGGCCTACCTCAATGCCCTGGCCGGCAAGGGTGTCCACGTGGTGACCGTCAACGACTACCTGGCCCAGCGCGATGCCGAAGACATGGGTCGCCTCTACAGCTGGCTGGGCCTGACCACCGGCGTGAACCTGTCGCAGATGGAACACGACGTCAAGCAGGAAGCCTACGCCGCCGACATCACCTACGGTACCAACAACGAGTTCGGTTTCGACTACCTGCGCGACAACATGGTCTTCGACGCCGATGACCGCGTGCAGCGCGCCCTGAACTTCGCCATCGTCGACGAAGTGGACTCGATCCTGATCGACGAAGCGCGTACCCCGCTGATCATCTCCGGTCAGGCCGAGAACCACACCGAGCTGTATCACAAGATCAACGCCGTACCGCCGCTGCTGACCCTGCAGATCGGTGAGGAAACCCCGGACGGCAAGGGCAAGATCGAAGTCCCCGGCGACTACACCAAGGACGAGAAGAGCCACCAGGTGCTGCTGACCGAAGCCGGTCACGACAAGGCCGAGGAAATCCTCACCCAGATGGGCCTGCTGCCCGAAGGCGCCTCGCTTTATGATGCCGCCAACATCACCCTGATCCACCATCTGTATGCCGCCCTGCGTGCACACACCCTGTATCACCGCGACCAGCACTACGTGGTGCAGAACGGTGAAGTGGTGATCGTCGACGAATTCACCGGCCGCCTGATGACGGGCCGTCGCTGGTCCGACGGCCTGCATCAGGCCGTCGAAGCCAAGGAAGGCGTGAAGATCCAGAACGAGAACCAGACCCTGGCCTCGATCACCTTCCAGAACTACTTCCGCATGTATGCCAAGCTGTCCGGCATGACCGGTACGGCCGATACCGAAGCCTACGAATTCCAGGAAATCTATCACCTGGAAACCGTGGTGATCCCGCCCAACCGTCCCAATGCCCGCAAGGACCGCCAGGACCAGGTCTACAAGACCGCGCAAGAGAAGTACATGGCCATGGTCAAGGACATCCAGGACTGCTACGAGCGCGGCCAGCCCGTGCTGGTGGGCACCACCTCGATCGAGAATTCGGAACTGCTCTCGGGCATCCTGACCAAGTCCAAGCTGCCGCACAATGTCCTGAACGCCAAGCAGCACGCGCGTGAAGCGGAGATCGTGGCGCAGGCCGGCCGTCCCAAGATGATCACCATTGCCACCAACATGGCCGGTCGCGGTACCGACATCGTGCTGGGCGGCAACGTGGGCAAGCAGATCCAGCTGATCGAAGCCGACGAGTCCCTGTCGGAGGCCGACAAGGCCGCCAAGTCGCAGCAGCTGCGCGATGAATGGCAGTCCCTGCACGACCACGTGGTCAATGCCGGCGGCCTGCACATCATCGGCACCGAGCGTCACGAATCGCGCCGCGTGGACAACCAGCTGCGTGGCCGTTCGGGCCGCCAGGGCGATCCGGGTTCCTCGCGCTTCTACCTGTCGCTGGACGATGCGCTGCTGCGCATCTTCGCCGGTGACCGCGTGCGCGCCATCATGGACCGCCTGAAGATGCCCGAAGGCGAACCGATCGAAGCCGGCATCGTGAGCCGCTCCATCGAGTCGGCCCAGCGCAAGGTGGAAGCCCGCAACTTCGACATCCGCAAGCAATTGCTGGAATACGACGACGTCGCCAACGACCAGCGCAAGGTCATCTACCAGCAGCGCAACGAGTTGCTGGAGTCGGTCGAGATGGCCGAGATGATCGCCTCCCTGCGCGAAGGTGTCTTCACCGACCTGTTCCGCCAGTACGTGCCGGCCGAGTCGATGGAAGAGCAGTGGGATATCCCCGGCCTGCAAGCCGTGCTCAACAACGAATGGCAGCTCGAGGTCGATCTGGAAGCCCTGCTCAAGGACGAGCCCGACATGGCCGACGACGAGCTGCTGGAGCGCCTGCTCACCGCCGCCAAGGATGCCTACGAATCCAAGGTGGCCGTGGTTGGCGTGGAGGCCTTCGCCGGCTTCGAGCGCAGTGTCATGCTGCAGAGCATCGACAACCACTGGCGCGAACACCTGGCCGCGCTGGATCACCTGCGCCAGGGCATCCACCTGCGCGGCTATGCGCAGAAGAACCCCAAGCAGGAATACAAGCGCGAAGCGTTTGAGCTGTTCGCCCAGATGCTGGACCTGATCAAGAACGAAGTCATCAAGGTCGTCATGACCGTGCGCATCCAGAGTCGCGAAGAAATCGAAGCGGCCGAGGAAAGCATGTCCGGTGGCTCGCCCATCAACGTCAACTACCAGCACGCCGACTTCGATCCCGAAGCGGCGCCGGAAGAACTGCTGGCACCGACCGCGCAGGCCGGGTCCGAGGACGATGGTTCGGAATACCCCAAGGTCGGCCGCAACGATCCCTGCCCCTGCGGCAGCGGCAAGAAGTACAAGCAGTGCCACGGCAAGCTGGCCTGAACCAGAGTCCCCGGTTCGGCCGCAAACTGGCCAGATGTGAAGAGGCTGTCCACCCAAGCGGGTGGGCGGCCTTTTTTACATCCTGCAGGTGAAGGCTTCTGCAAAATTGCCCCGGCTCCCCTTATGATGAGCGCTCCGGCAGCCAACGCCTGCCGCCCAGGAGAACAAGAAGATGTCCCTCGCCAAGATGTTTCGTGCGTCCCGTTCCGGCTTCACTGCCACCGCCATCGCCGTCCTGCTGGCCGGCTGCGCTTCCTCGCCGCTACCGCAATGGCGCGACAGCGACAACCCGGGCTACGCGCCCATCACTCCCTCCATCCCGGTGACCAACACCGGCGTGCCCGCCGTGGCCATCAGCACGGCTGCGCCCACGCGTGCGGCACTGGTGGAAGCGGCCAAGGCCGAGTGGGATTTCTTCGGCAACCAGCAGATCGACATGCGCCATGAGCCCTTCAGCGCCCCGCGCCTGGGCTTGCTGGAAGACGAGGGCGAGGCCGTGCAGCGGGTGGCCGAATATTGGCACGCGGTCGGCAAGAACCTGACCGGTGCGGACTGCCAGCAAGCCTGGTCGGCTGCCTTCATTTCCTGGCTGATGGTGAGCACCAATGTGCCGCCCCAGGATTTCGCGCCCAGCGAAACCCATTTCAATTACCTCAGTTTCCTCAAGGAGCGGCAGTCACGCCCCTCGCCGCAATTCGTCCTGCGCCCCCCCGAGAGCGAGCCGATTGCACCCGGCGACCTACTCTGCGCCCCGCGCGGCAACAACAACATCACCTCCATTGACGAGATCCGTCCCGGTCTGGCGGGCCACTGCGATATGGTGGTGGAGGTGCATGCCGATGATGGCTGGGCCGGGGTGATCGGCGGCAATGTCTTCAATTCGGTGTCCGAATCCCTGATCCCGGTGGATGAGCAGGGCCGCGCCCAGCCGATTGCGGCGCGTCCCTGGCTGGTGGTGGTCAAGAATCTGCTGCCCTGATGCGCAGGCTGTCATGCTGATACTGGCCAAGCTGCTGTTGGGTCCGCTGTTGCTGGCGCAGGCCAGACGCCTGCGCAAGACCGCGCTGCGGCTGCCGGAAGCGGCCGGTCCGCGCAGCGGCGTGGAGTTCGCTCCCCTGCGCGGGACGCTGGTGGCTGAACCTTTGCGCGTGCTGGTGGTGGGCGACTCTTCCGCAGCGGGCGTCGGCGTCGAGCATCAGGAGCAAGCCCTGGCCCAGCCGCTGGCACGCCAGCTGGCCGTGCGCACCGGCCATCCGGTGGCCTGGCAGCTGGTGGCGCAGAGCGGTGTCAATTCGCTGGAAGCGCTGGATCTGCTGGGACGCCACGAGATCGGCCCGGCCACCGTGCTGGTGGTGGCGCTGGGAGTGAACGATGTCACCTCGCAGATGAGTCCGCAGCGCTACGTGGCCAACCTGCGCCTGCTGTGCGAGCGTCTGATGGCGCAGGCCGGGGTGGAGCACATCGTCTTTTCGGGCTTGCCGCCCATGCACCTGCTGCCGGTGGCGCCGCAGCCGCTGCGCTGGTACCTGGGCCGCTATGCGCGCAAGCTGGACCGGGCGCTGCGCGACTGGATCGGCGCCGACGCCGCGCTGCGCTACTGCTCGCTGCAATGGGCGCTGCCGCATGAGATGGCCATCGACCGCTTCCACCCTGGCCATGGCCAATATGCAGAATGGGCGAGGATGAGCGCCGAGATCATCGAAAGCGAGTTCCTGCGTCATCAGCCGGTGACGGAAAGTGTTTAAAATACGCGTTCCGATTTTTACGCTGAAAGCTCGCCATGGCCGTCAATTCCCCGATTCCCGTTCCTTCTGACCTGAAAGCCGTTGCCGGCATCGAACTCGGCCATGCCGAAGCGGGCGTGCGCAAGGCCAATCGCAAGGACGTGCTGGTCATGAAGCTGGCCGAGACCGCCACTGTGGCGGGCGTCTTCACCAAGAACCGCTTCTGCGCCGCCCCGGTGCAGATCTGCCAGGCCAACCTGGCGCAGCTGAGCGCCGGCAAGCCCATCCGCGCCCTGGTGATCAACACCGGCAACGCCAACGCCGGCACTGGCGAAGAAGGCCTGCAGCGCGCCAAGTCGGTCTGCGCCGCGCTGGCCCGGCAGATGGGTGTGGAGCCGCAGCAGATCCTGCCGTTCTCCACCGGCGTGATCCTGGAGCCGCTACCGGCCGACCGCATCATCGCGGGCCTGCCGCAAGCCATCGGCAACCTGAAGGCCGACAACTGGTTCAATGCGGCCGAGTCCATCATGACCACCGACACCCAGCCCAAGGCCGCTTCGCGTACGCTCACCATCGGTGGCAAGCAAGTGGTGATGACCGGCATCAGCAAGGGTGCTGGCATGATCAAGCCCAACATGGCCACCATGCTGGGTTTCCTGGCCTTCGACGCGAAGCTGCCGCAGGCACTGCTGAACCAGCTGGTCAAGGATGCCGCTGACCATTCCTTCAACTGCATCACCATCGATGGCGATACCTCGACCAACGATTCCTTCATCCTGATGGCCACCGGTGCCGGCGAACTGGAGATCACCAGCGCCGACAGCGAGGAATACAAGCAACTGGCCGCGGCCGTCACCGACCTGTCGCAGCACCTGGCGCACCAGATCGTGCGCGATGGCGAAGGCGCGACCAAGTTCATCGAAGTGGCCGTGGAAGACGGCAAGAGCATCGAGGAATGCCGCCAGATCGCCTATTCCATCGGCCATTCTCCGCTGGTCAAGACCGCCTTCTTCGCCTCCGACCCGAACCTGGGCCGCATCCTGGCCGCCATCGGCTATGCCGGTATCGATGATCTGGATGTGTCGAAGATCAACCTGTGGCTGGACGACGTGTGGGTCGCCAAGGATGGTGGCCGCAACCCGGATTACCGCGAAGAAGACGGCCAGCGCGTCATGAAGAAGGCGGAGATCGTGGTGCGCGTGAAGCTGGCGCGCGGCACCGCCAAGGCCTCCATCTGGACCTGCGACCTGTCGCATGACTACGTGTCGATCAACGCCGACTATCGTTCCTGAGCATCGCCATGACCCAGCTAGATCAATTCCTGCAGCGTGCCGAAGCCTTGCTGGCGCGCGTCGAAGCCATCCTGCCCAACGCCGCCGCCCGTGAACCGGACTGGAACGCCGCCGTCGCCTTCCGCTGGCGCGGCGCCACCGCGCAGCGTGCCGGTTACCTGCAGGCGGTGGGCCACATCTCCAGGATCGGCCTGTCGGACCTGCACAATATCGGTCCGCAAAAGGAACAGATTGACCAGAACACCCGCCAGTTCGTCGAAGGCCGCCCGGCCAACAACGTACTGCTGACCGGTGCGCGCGGTACCGGCAAGTCCTCGCTCATCAAGGCTTGCCTGAACCAGTACGCCGACCGTGGCCTGCGCTTGATCGAGGTGGACAAGGATGACCTGCACGACCTGCAGGACATCGTCGAGCTGGTGGCCTCGCGCCCGGAGCGCTTCATCGTCTTCTGCGACGATCTTTCCTTCGAGGAAGGCGAGGGCGGTTACAAGGCCCTGAAGGTGGCGCTGGACGGCAGCATCGCCGCACAGTCGGACAACGTGCTGATCTACGCCACCTCCAACCGTCGCCACCTGATGCCGGAGCGCCTCTCCGACAACAGCACCTATACCCACACCGAGGACGGCGACCTGCATCCCGGCGAGACGGTGGAAGAAAAGATTTCGCTCTCCGAGCGCTTTGGCCTGTGGGTGACCTTCTACCCCTTCAAGCAGGATGATTTCCTGGACATCGTGGCGCACTGGCTGCGCCACTTCGGTTGCAACGATGCCCAGATCGCCGACGCCCGCGCCGATGCCCTGCGCTGGGCCCTGCAACGCAGCTCGCGCTCGGGCCGCGTGGCCTGGCAGTTTGCGCGCGACTACGCGGGCAAGGCGCAAGGCTGATGGCGGCGACGCCATCCAGGCCCATCGACGTGGCCGTGGGCATCCTGATGCAGCCCAATGGCGACGTGCTGCTGGGCCAGCGTCCGGAAGGCAAGCCCTATGCAGGCTACTGGGAATTCCCCGGTGGCAAGGTGGAGCAGGGGGAAAGCATCTTCGCGGCCTTGCAGCGCGAGTTCAAGGAAGAACTGGGTATCGAGGTGCTCGATGGCGAACCCTGGTGCGGCGTCGAGCATGTCTATCCGCATGCCCATGTGCGTCTGCATTTCTACATCAGCCGCCAGTGGCGCGGCCAGCCGCAGAGCTTGGAAGGCCAGGCCTTTGCCTGGCAGGGCGGTGTGGACGTGGCGCCACTGCTGCCGGCCACCATCCCGCTGATCCAGTGGCTGGATCAGCTCAGGTACGGCGACAAAGGCTGAAAATAGGCGGGTTTGAGGCGATATGAAGGAAAAAGCCCGTGATCACTGCACGGGCTTGTCGCCTTCGTCTTCCAGGGGCAGGTTCACTGCGGGGATGGTGTACTTTTCTTCCGCCCAGGCACCCAGGTCGATCTGCTTGCAGCGTTCGGAACAGAAGGGGCGGTACTTGTTCTTCTCGTTCCATTCCACTTTGGTGCCACAGGTCGGGCAGTCTACGATCGTTGCCATACGTTTTACTTCACTTCATTTCATTCAGATTACAGGTCAAAAGCCGCACAGCGCCAGCTCGAAGGGCACTTCGCCATCGAAGGCACGCGGCTTTTCGTCGCCATCCTGCTGGGTGAAGCGCACCCACAGCATGTATTTGTTGGCCGAGATCTCGGGAATTGCGCCGAGTTCGATGTCGAGCGACAGGCGCAGCATCTGGTAGACCTTTCCCTGCAGCATCTGCTGGTAACTACCGCCTTCGGCGTTGATCTTGACGGCATGTCCCGATTCGCGCAGCAGGCGCATGACGATGCCGATGGCATCGAACAGCGGGATCAGCGGGGCGAACCAGTTGGAGATGTCCTGGAAACGGCGGTCGAAGGGATGCTGTTGCCAGGCGTAATAGGCCGGCAGGTCGAATTCGCAGGCCCCGCCCGGGATGATGGTGCGTCCGCGGATGCTCATCAACCATTCATTGTCGCGGATGTTCTGCCCGGTCTTGCCCTGGGCGGCTGCGAGGGCGCTGCTGGCCTGGTCGACTTCGGCCAGGATGGCGCTGAGCATCTCGGGCTCGACATTGGGGTTGGACTGGTAGGCCAGCAGGATCTGCTTCTGTCGTTCCAGCTCTTGCAGCAGGTCGGACTTGAGGTCGGCGCGTCCGGCGACCTCAAGCATTTCGAAAATGGTGGCAAGGGCGATGTGATGCTGATGCGGGCTTTCCTGGTGCAGGAAGAAGACGAATTTCTCGTAGAGGTCTTCCAGTCGCAACAGCGTGCGAATACGCTCGTTGAAAGGGTATTCGTAGACGATCAAAGCATGATCCCTTTATTGGTTGAACCGGACTTGTTAGGCCGCTGACAGGCCGCGTGGGTGCAATAACCTCGTCAACATGTGCAATGTCTGTGATTCTGACCCATGCAGAAGAAAATTACAAATGCAGTCGGCATCAAATGAAGCTGCTTTGCCGGTTCGCCTTTGCCCGGCTGCCCGTGTGCATTGTCGCCTCATCAGGGGATGCCTGCCCGTGCTTCAGGACGCCCCCGCCAGCGCCAGGTAACGCGCATGCAGCGCACGGACCTGGTCCGGCAGCGCGGCATTGCTGCCACCGTTGTCGATGACATCCTGCGCCACGGCCAGGCGGGCCTGGCGGCTGGCCTGGGCGGCCATGATGGCTTCCACTTCTTCACGCTGCAGGCCATTGCGCTGCATGACGCGCTCGATCTGGACCTCTTCCGGGCAATCCACCACCAGGATACGGCTGGCGCGACCGACCCAGGTGCCGGACTCCACCAGCAGCGGCACCACGAAGATGACGTAGGGGCCGGTGGCGAGCTCGGCCTCGCGCATGGTCTCGCTGCGGATCAGCGGATGCAGGATGGCTTCCAGCGCATGACGCGCGCTCGGATTGCCGAACACGTGCTGGCGCATGCGGGTGCGGTCCATGGCGCCGTGGGCATCGATGAACTGGTCGCCGAAATGCGCGCGAATGGGCCCAATGGCCAGGCCCTGCGGTGCGGTCAGGGCATGGGCGATGGCATCGGTATCCACCAGCGCAGCGCCCAGCGCGCCGAACAGATTGGCCACCGTGGTCTTGCCGCTGCCGATGCCGCCGGTCAGGCCGATGGTGAAGCGTTCAGTCAGTGAGGTCATGGGGTCAGAAATCGTAGAGAAGCCGGGTGAGCCAGCCATGGCCCATCAGCAAGGTCAGCATGCCGGCGAGGGCCAGGCAGGGGCCGAAGGGAATCGCCTGGCCGCGCTGGTGGCGGCCCAGGCCCATCAGGAGCAGGCCCAGCAGCGCACCCAGCGCCGAGGCCAGCAGCAGGACCAGCGGCAGGGCTTGCCAGCCCAGCCAGGCGCCCAGCGCCGCCATCAGCTTGAAGTCGCCATAGCCCAGGCCCTCCTTGCCGGTGGCCAGCTTGAAGATCCAGAAGATCAGCCACAGCAGGACATAGCCGGCCATTGCGCCCAGCACCGCATCCTGCAACGGCACCAGGGGATGTACCAGATTGACCAGCAGCCCCAGCCACATCAGTGGCAGGGTGAGGTCGTCGGGCAGCAGCATGGTGTGCGCATCGATGACGGCCAGCGCAATGAGAAAGGCGGCGCATACCATCAGCGCCACCCCGTGCAGGCCCAGGCCGAAGCGCCAGCCCAGCAGGGCGAACAGCAGCGCGCTCAGCAGTTCCACCAGGGGATAGGCCGCGCCGATGGGGGCCGCGCAGAAGCCGCAGCGTCCGCGCAGCAGCAGCCAGCTCAGGAGCGGAATCTTGTGATGCAGCGCCAGCGGTCTGGTGCAATGGGGACAGGCGGAGGCGGGCAGCCAGAGGTTGTAGCGATCGGTATGCGGCATGGTCTCGCCACGTTCCTGGGCGACGAAGTTGGCAGTCTCGCGCAGCATCATGCGCGGCAGGCGATGGATCACCACGTTCAGGAAACTGCCCACCAGCAGGCCCAGCAGCGCCGCCACGGCCGCTGTGGCCGCATGGCCGGGGAGGGCGAGGGCATCGGGGAAAAACATCGTCGCGTTCAAGTCCGTGTCGATCGAGAAGGAAGCGGGAAGGCGGCCTGTCGTTTCATACCACCGCACCCATGCGGAACACCGGCAGGTACATCGCCACCACCAGGCCGCCGATGACCACGCCCAGCACCGCCATGATAACGGGTTCCATCAGGCTGGTGAGGGCCGTGACGGCCTCGTCGACCTCGCGTTCGTTGAGCTCGGCGATCTTCGCCAGCATGGCATCGAGTGCACCGGCCTCTTCGCCCACGGCCGTCATCTGCACCGCCAGGTCCGGGAAGACGCCCGTGACCTGCATGGCCTCATGCAGCGAGGCGCCGTTGCGCACGGCATCGCGCACGGCCAGCGAGGCCTCGGCATAGACCACGTTGCCGGCGGCTCCGGCCACCGTCTCCAGCGCCTCCACCAGGGCGATGCCGGCCCCGAAGAGGGTGCCGAAGGTGCGGCTCCAGCGCGCCAGGGCGGCCTGTCGCAGCAGTTTTCCGAACAGCGGCAGCGACAGGCTCAGGCGTTGCGCGGCCCGTCGCAGCGCGGGATAACGTCGCCACGCCAGCGTTGCCGTTACGCCCGAGATCAGCAAGCCCAGCAGCAACAGGGGGCCATGGCGACCCAGCAGATGCGCCATGCCCATCACGATGCGCGTGGGCAGTGGCAGTTCGGCACCGAACTGCTGGAACATCTGCTCGAAGGCCGGTACGACCCACAGCATGATGACCACCGTCACCACGACCGCGACCAGCACCACCGCGCAGGGATAGGCCAGTGCCGCGCGCACCTTGCCGCGCAAGGCCAGCGATTTCTCACGATAGAGGGCGATGCGCTCCAGCATGCTATCCAGCATCCCGGCTTCCTCGGCGGCGCGCACCAGGTTGCAGAAGAGCGCATCGAACTGGCGTGGATGGCGCGCCAATGCGGCATGCAGGCTGTCGCCGCGCGCCACGGCTTGCCGCACGTCGGCCAGCAGCCCGGCCAGCGCAGTCCTGGTCGCGCCCCGGATGGCGATGTCCAGCGATTGCAGCAGCGGCAGTCCGGCTTGCAGCATGGTGGCGAGCTGGCGTGTGAAGAGGGCGATCTGTTTGGCGGTGATGCGTCCGCGCATGATCGGGGTGCTACTGCCGTCCTGCGTGAGGTCGGCGGTGCGCGCGCCGTCATCGCGCCGCAGCCGTGCCACGCGCAGGCCCTGTTGACGCAGCCGGGCGCGTGCCTGGGCTTCATCGGCGGCGGTAAGGACGCCGCGCTGCGGACGGCCGTGGCGGTCCAGTCCTTCCCAGCGGAAGGGGAGGCCGGAAGGCAGGCGATCAGGTGCAGGCAAGGATTTCTCCCATGCTGGTTTCGCCCCGCAAGACCTTCAGCAGCCCGGCCCGGCGCAGGTCGATGACGCCTTCGGCCTGCGCCTGCCGTCCCAGCTCCAGCGTGCCGGCCTGGGCCAGGATCAGCGACTGCATGGCCGCGCTGACCGGCATGACCTGGTAGATCCCGGTGCGTCCGCGAAACCCGGTCTGATTGCAGGCCGGGCAGCCCTGCGGCAGGAAGGTGGCGGGCGTGCCGCCGGCCGGACGGCGGCAGCGGCACAGCTTGCGCACCAGCCGCTGGGCCACGATCAGGCTGACGGAAGCCGCGATGTTGTAGGCCGGCACCCCCATGTTGAGCAGGCGCGTGAGCGTGGCGGGAGCGTCGTTGGTGTGCAGGGTGGAGAGCACCAGATGCCCGGTCTGCGACGCCTTGACCGCGATGTCGGCGGTCTCCAGATCGCGTATCTCGCCCACCATCAGTACATCCGGGTCCTGGCGCAGGAAGGCGCGCAACGCCAGGGCGAAGTCCAGACCGGCCCGCTCGTTGATGCTGACCTGGTTGATGCCGGGCAGGTTGATCTCCACCGGGTCCTCGGCGGTGGCGATGTTGATGCCCGGCTGGTTCAGCCGTTGCAGGCAGGCGTATAGCGAGACGGTCTTGCCCGAGCCGGTCGGACCGGTCATCAGCACCAGGCCGTGCGGCTTGGCGATGGCCTGCAGCAGGGCTTCCTGCTGGGCCGGTTCATAGCCGAGCTGGGCAATGGACAGGGTGGCCTGGGTGGTATCGAGGATGCGCAGCACGATCTTCTCGCCGAACTGCGTGGGCAGCGTCGAGACGCGGAAGTCCACCGTGCGCTGGTCCAGCGCCAGGCGCATCTTGCCATCCTGGGGCAGGCGCTTTTCGGCGATATCCAGCCGCGCCAGGATCTTGAGCCGGGTGGCCAGCTTGTCGCGCAGCGTCAGCGGCGGCTGCGCCAGTTCGTGCAGTACGCCGTCCAGGCGCAGGCGTACGCGGAAGAGATGTTCGAAGGGTTCGAAATGCAGGTCGGAGGCGCCCATGCCGACCGCATCGGCCAGCAGCTTGTGCAGCAGGCGCACCACGGGGACATCGTCGTCGGCCACGGCCGTGTCGGGAGCGGATTGCATGGGAGACCTCGCGCGCAGGGGCGCTGCCGCAGGGCAACGCACAGGGAGGGGAAGTCTCCCACGCGTTGCCGCTGCCCGGAAAGCGGAGCGGCGATTTGCGTGGGACAAATTCGGAGGACTTCGATACGGTCCGGCCCGGCGAGGGGCGAATCAGTCCGGTGTCTTCCCGTCAGCCGGCATGGCAATGAGCTTGACCATGCGGATGGCCTGGTTCTGTACCTGCACGATCTCGATCACGCAGCCATCGATCTTGACGGCCACGCTGGCTTCGGGGATGTCCTGCAGGGTTTCCAGCAGCAGGCCGTTGATGGTCTTGGGGCCATCCAGCGGCAGTTTCAGGCCCAGGCGCTTGTTGATGTCGCGCAGGGTGGTACTGCCTTCGAGCAGGCAACTGCCGTCCTTGTCCCAGCCAAAGCCTTCCCCCGAGGAACCGGGCGAGGAGGTGGTGAATTCGCCGATCATTTCCTCGATGATGTCTTCCAGTGTCACCAGCCCCTGCACTTCGCCGTATTCATCGACCACGATGCCCAGGCGCTCGTGGTTTTCCTGGAAATATTGCAGCTGGGTGAAGACATCGGTCTCCACCGGCACGTAGTAGGGGGTCGAGAGCAGGGCGCGGATGTCGTCGTGGGTGATGTCGTCTTCCTGGCGGAACAGCGCGACCGTCTTGCGCACATGCAGGATGCCGGCGATATGGTTGATCTCGCCCTCGAACACTGGCAACTTGTTGTGATAGCAGGTGGCCAGCTGGTGCAGGATGTCTTCCACCGGCGCGGCCAGGTTCAGGGCCTCGACCTGGGCGCGCGGGGTCATGACGTCTTCCACCGAGATTTTTTCCAGGTCGAACAGGTTCAGCAGGATGCTCTTGTGTTTCTGCGGAATGAAGCTGCCGCCCTCCAGCACGATGGAGCGCAGCTCTTCCGGCGAGATGCGCTGCTCCGCTGCGCGGGAACCGGTCTTGATGCGCAGCACCTTGAGGATGGCCGATACGAAGATGTTGACGAACCACACCAGCGGCTTGGCCACCCGCATCAGCGGCTTGAGCACGAAGCTGGTAAACAGCGCAATGCGTTCCGGATGGGTGGCGCCGATCACCTTGGGTACGATCTCGGCGAAGACGATCAAGAGCGCCGCCACGAAGGCGGTGGCCGCCGTGATGACGCGCTGGTGGTTGCCGAAGGCAGCAATGGCCAGCGCCGTCACCAGGGCCGTGGCCAGTGCATTGATGACGGTATTGGCGATGAGGATCAGCGAGAGCAGCCGTTCAGTGCGGTCCAGCAGCCACAGGATGGTGATGGCGGCACGGTTGCCTTGTTTGGCCAGGTGCCGCAGGCGATGGCGATTGGCGGCCATCAGCGCCGTCTCGGTCATGGAAAAGAAGGCCGAGAGCAGGATCAGGAGCAGGAGTGCAAGAGCTTGCACCCATATGGGTACGGTATCCAAACGTTGCCGTCAGTGGGTTGCCCTCACGCATGGGAGGGAGTCGGCGGGCCTGTTCACCTGTCATCACGACAGGCAAGCCAGGGCGGCCAGCAAGCGCCAAAGTCTAGACGATGGGGGCGTATCCCGCAAGCCGTGCGGTCCCGACTTGCTTCTCAGTAACCCCGTGCGCGATCGTAGAGATGCGGTGGCGGCAGGCCGTTGAGCACGGCCGCCATCGCCACCGCCGCCTGTCGTGCGCGCTCGCGCCGCGAGGGGGTGGCCGCTGCATGGGGTGTGACCAGTACGCGCGGATGCCGCCACACGGCGGCCCCGGCAGGCAGCGGCTCTTCCTCGAATACGTCCAGCACCGCAGCCGACAAGTGAGCGCTGTCGAGCGCGGCCAGCAGGTCGGGCAGGCAGACGTGGCTGCCGCGTCCGACGTTGATGAGCGCCGCCCCCTTGGGTAACTGGCTTAGCAGTCCGGCATCGATGATGTGGCGGGTGTCGGCGGTCTCGGGCAGCAGGCAGATCAGGAGGTCGGTTCGGGCCAGGAAGGCCGGCAGCGCCTCGGCGCCGGCAAAGCAGGCCAGACCCTCTTCGCTGCGCGGCGAGCGCGCCCAGCCGGCCGTCTCGAAACCGACCGCCGCATGTATGCGTGCCGCCGACAGGCCCAGCGCACCCAGACCCAGTACGCCCACCCGGGTTTCGCGCGCGGTGCGCGGGGTGGAGAATTCGCGCCACTCGGCGCGCGCCTGCTGGGCGATGATGCGTGGCATGTCCTTCAACAGCATCAGGCTGCTCATGAGCGTGAATTCGGCCATGCGCTGCTGGGTTTCGGGGGTGACCATGCGCACGATGGGCAGCTCCGGCAGGTGCGGGTCGGCGAGGATGTGATCCACGCCGGCTGCCGCACTGAGGATGGCCTTCAGGTTGGGAAACTGCGCCAGTCTTCCCGCTTCGGGCTGCCACACCAGCACGAACTGCACACGCGCCGGATCGACTTCCGGATCGTCCCAGGCGCGCACTTCGAGGCCCAGCCCGGGCGCGAATTCATCAAAGCTGGCGCGCCACTCGGCCAGCGCGGCAGCACCGCCTGACTTGATCAGCAGCACGGGGGCAAGGGCAGAGGCGGGCGAGGTCATGCTTGCGGCTCCCCCGGATTGGCCTGGTGCATGGGCCGACGCAAGGCAGGATCGAAGGGATTCATCCGGCGCGACAGGGCTGCCGCTTCCCGCTGCAGCATCTGCACCACGGTGGGTAGCCGTTCCTCGGTCAGACGCGAGGTCAGCGTGCCCACGCTCAAGGCGCCGACGATGCCGCCGGCGGCATCGAACAGCGGCACGCCCAGGCCCGCCATGCCATCGAGCAAACCGGCCTGGCGTGCCGCGTAGCCGGTTTCCCGCACCCGTTCGATCTCGGTACGCAGGTAGACCTCGTCATAGACACCGAACTCGCGCAGGCGCGGCACGTTGTAGCGGATCACTTCCTCGCGTTCTTCTTCCGGCAGGAAGGCGAGGATGGCCAGTGCTCCCTGCCCCACACCCAGCGCCACGCGTCCGCCGATGTCGCCGGTGAAGGCGCGGATCGGGAAAGGGCCATCGACGCGGTCCACGCACACCGCATCGAAGCGCGAGCGCAGCAGCAGGAAGACCGTATCTCCCAGGCTGCCGCACAGCCGCAGCAGGGCCGGACGGCACAGGCTGCGCACATCCGAGGCATTGCCGGCGCGCGCGGCCAGGGCGAACAGGTCCATGCCCAGGCGGTACAGCTTGCTGCGCTCATCCTGCTCCACCACGCCTTCGACGGCCAGCGATTGCAGCAGCCGGTGCGTGGTGCCCTGGGTCAGACCGATGGCCTTGGCCACCTGGGTCACGCGCATGCCTTGTGGTGGTGCATCGGCCAAGGCACGCAACACCGCGAAGGTGCGCTGGATGCCGTTGACCGGCAGGGAGGCTGGGGCGCTGGCCGCCGCGGCCTGGTCGTTGTGCTCGCTCATGAGGGGACTTTGTCTGCTGGGTGGAATCGGGGGTGGTCGGTCCGCCGATGTATTTCGTTGAACGGAATAAATATAAAAAATTTCCTGACAGTCGAAATACGATAGCAGAATTGGCACCGAAATTGCATCAATAACGAAACAGGAGACGCGCCACCCACCTCGCTCAGCGCCGCGGTGGCGTACTTGAAAGAATGCATCGGAGCGCCCGCCGGCCGACAAGCCCGCCAGCCGTGCAGCGCCCGAGCCTTGCGACAGGGAGCTTGCAATGTCATTTCTTACGCTGACCAATGTCAGTAAGTTCTATGGTGATACCCAGGCGGTATCGGGTTTCAACCTCACGGTGGAAAAGGGCGAGTTCATCTCCCTGCTGGGGCCCTCGGGCTGCGGCAAGACCACCACCCTGCAGATGATTGCCGGTTTCGAAGCCGTCAGCGGCGGCCGCATCGAACTGGACGGACGCGACATCACGCACGCCAGGCCCAACAGCCGTGGCCTGGGTATCGTGTTCCAGACCTATGCGCTGTTCCCGCACATGACGGTGGAGCAGAACGTGGCCTTTGGCCTGGAGATGCGCAAGTGCGGCCGGGCGGAAAAACGTGACCGCGTAGCGCAGGCCCTGGCCCTGGTGCATCTCGAAAAACACGGTGCCCGCTATCCGCGCGAACTGTCCGGCGGCCAGCGCCAGCGGGTGGCCCTGGCGCGTGCGCTGGTGATCGCACCGCCCGTGCTGCTGCTGGACGAGCCCTTGTCCAATCTCGACGCCAAGCTGCGTGAGGAAATGCAGTTCGAGCTGCGCGACATCCAGCGCAAGGTCGGCACCACCACCATCATGGTCACGCACGACCAGAGCGAAGCCATGTCCATCAGTGATCGCGTGGTGGTGATGGAGGCCGGTCACATCACCCAGGTCGGGCGTCCTCTGAACGTGTATGAGCATCCGGCCAATCGCTTCATTTCCACCTTCGTGGGCAAGGCCAATCTGCTCGAGGGTCAGGTGGTCGGTGCGGCCGGCGAGCGCGCCGATATCGCCGTGGGTGGCATGATGCTGTCCCTGGAGAGTAGCGATACCGGCCTGCGCGGCGGTGGTCGCGTGGTGCTCGGCCTGCGTCCGGAAAAGATCCGCTGTACCGCGCCCGGCCAGGGCCGCTGCAATGGCGACGTGGTGCGCCGTTTCTTCCTCGGCAGCCAGTGGATGTATGAAGTGCAGACGCCGCTGGGTCTGCTGTCGGTGCTGTCGGCCAACGATGGCGCCGAGGCGCTGGAGCAGGGCGCTGCCGTCGGCCTGGCGTGGAGCGACTACAGTCTGCGCCTGGTCTCCACCGCCCGCAGCGATGAACAGGTGACGGCATGAGCGCGGCCGGCACGACTTCCGTAGCGCCACCCGCAGTGGCCCCCGGCGACAGCAGCAAGGTCCCCGGCCAGCGCAGCCTGCCCTGGCTGATGTCGGCCCCGGCCATCCTGCTGTGCACGGTGATGCTACTGGTGCCGCTGGTGCTGACCCTGGTGCTGTCCTTCAACGCCTATGATGCCGAGACCGGCCCCAAGGCCGGCACCTTCACGCTGGAGCACTACTATGCGGTGCTGACCGATCCGTACTACTACGGCATCTTCTGGCGCACGCTGTGGATCTCGGGCCTGGTCACGCTGATCTGCATCGTGGTGGGCGCGCCCGAAGCCTACATCCTCAACCGCATGCGCAAGCCATGGCGCTCCGTCATGCTGCTGGTGGTGCTGGCCCCGCTGATGATCTCGGTGGTGGTGCGCGCCTTCGGCTGGAGCATGCTGCTCGGTCCCGAAGGACTCATCAACGGCACGCTGGCCGCACTGGGCTTTGCCCGGGTCAGGCTGCTCTACACCGAAACGGCCATTGTCATTGCGCTGGTGCATGTGATGTTGCCCTTCATGGTGATCCCGGTGTGGACCTCGCTGCAGAAGCTCGACGGTGGCGTGGCCAATGCTGCGCTTTCGCTGGGGGCCACGCCTGCCACCGTACTGCGCCGTATCGTGCTGCCGCAGATCATGCCCGGCATCTTATCGGGCAGCCTGATCGTCTTTGGCCTCTCGGCCAGTTCCTTTGCCATTCCGGGCCTCCTGGGCGGACGGCGTCTAAAGATGATGGCCACCATCATCTACGACGAATACCTGCACGAACTGAACTGGCCACTGGGCGCAGCCATCGCGCTGCTGCTGCTGGTGGCCAACCTGGTCATCATGCTGGGCTGGAACCGCATGATCGAACGCCGCTACAAGAAAGCGCTGGGCTGAACCATGAACAAGAACGGACCGATTGCATTGTGCTTCAATGCGCTGGTGATCCTCTTCACGCTGGCGCCGATCCTGGTGGTGTGCGTGATCGCCTTCACCCCCGAAAACACCCTGACCATGAACGGACCGGAATTCTCGCTGCGCTGGTTCAAGGCAGTGTTTGAATTCCCCGATTTCGTGACTTCCTTCTGGAACAGCCTGTGGCTGGCCCTGGCCGCCGCCACCATCTCCACCGGGCTGGCCATACCGGCGGCCATGGCGCTGGTGCGCTATCCGCATCGCTGGTCGGGCATGTTGCAGGGGCTGTTCCTGTCACCGCTCATCATTCCGCACCTGGTGCTGGGCGTGGCGCTGCTGCAGCTGTTCTCGGTGGTGGGCGGCGCCGGCAACTTCGGCTGGCTGGTGCTGGCGCACTCGCTGGTGGTGACGCCCTATACCATGCGCCTCATCATGGCCGCCCTGATCGGTTTTGATCGCAGTGCCGAGCAGGCGGCGCTGTCGCTGGGCGCTTCGCGCACGAAGGTATTGTTGCGCATCACGCTGCCGATGATCCTGCCCGGCATCACCGGTGGCTGGCTGCTGGCCTTCATCAACAGCTTCGATGAAGTCACCATGTCCATCTTCGTGACGGCGCCCTCGACGGTGACGCTGCCGGTGCGCATGTACATGTATGCCACCGAATCGATTGATCCGATGATGGCGGCGGTGTCGGCGCTGATGGTGGGCATCACGGCGGTGGCAATGATCATCCTGGACCGGGTCTATGGCCTGGACCGCGTGCTGGTGGGACGTTCATGACACCGACCTCCTCCCCGTCACAGGCCCAGCTGGTGCGGCTGGCCGAGCGTGATCGCGCCACGGTCAGCTTCACCCTGGACGGCCGTCCGGCCACCGCGCTCGAAGGCGACACCGTGCTGACCGCCGTGCTGACCAACGCGGGCAGCCTGCGTCGCAATGAATTCAGCGGCCAGCCGCGGGCCGGATTCTGCATGATGGGCGCTTGCCAGGATTGCTGGATCGCCACCGATAACGGTGAGCGCTTGCGCGCCTGTTCCACCTTCATCCGCGCCGGCATGCAGTTGCTGAGCGGGCAGGGGGAGACCGCATGAGGCGCCGTGCTCCCGTCATCGTCGGTGCCGGTCCGGCCGGTGTGCGCGCGGCCCAGACGCTGTTGGCACACGGCCTGCGTCCGGTCGTCATCGATGAAGCCGCGCGCGCGGGCGGCCAGATCTATCGCCAGCCACCGCGCGGATTCCTGCGCAGCCGCAAGACGCTGTATGGCTTCGAGGCCAGCCGCGCGCAATCGGTCCACGATACCTTCGACACCTTGCGCGAGGCCGTCGATTACCGGCCCGACACCCTGGTCTGGAATGCCCAGCCGGGTTTGCTGGATCTGATGGATGGCGGCGCACAATCGGCCTCCACCCTGGTCTGGGAAGACATCATCGTGGCCACCGGGGCCACTGATCGCGTGCTGCCATTCCCTGGCTGGACCACGCCGGGCGTCTACACGCTGGGTGGTGCGCAGGTCGCGTTGAAGTTCCAGGGATGTGCCATCGGCCGCTCGGTGGTACTGGCCGGCAATGGCCCGCTGCTCTATCTGGTGGCCTATCAATATGCCAAGGCCGGCGCGCATGTGGCGGCGGTACTCGACAGCAGCAGCCTGACCGACCGCATCGCCGCACTGCCGGCCATGCTGGGACAGCCCGCGTTGCTGGCCAAGGGCATCTACTACCTTGCCTGGCTCCGCCTGCATGGGGTGCCGGTGCATTCGCACGCGCGAGTGTTGCGCGTGGAAGGCGATACACGTGTGCAGGCACTGGCCTGGCGTCGCGAGCATCTGGCAGGCGCGGGCGGCAAGCCCGGCCCCGAGCAGCGTATCGCGTGCGATGCCGTGGGCTTCGGCTATGCACTGCGGTCGGAAACGCAACTGGCCGACCTGCTGGGTTGCCGCTTCCAGTTCGATGCCCTGCAGCGCGCGCATCTGCCGGTGCGCGACGCTAGCACCCGCAGCAGCGTGCCCGGCGTCTACCTGGCCGGTGACGGTGCCGGCATCATGGGCGCCGATGCAGCTGAACTGGCCGGCGAACGTGCCGCGCTCGCGCTGTTGCAGGATCGTGGCATCGCAGTCGATGCAGCACGGGTAGCGCAGATCGAGGCGGAGCTGGCGCGTATCGGTGCGTTCCGTCTCGGGCTGGAACGCGCATTTCCCTTCCCCGAACGTTGGGCGGCCACTGCACCGGATGATCTGGTGGTGTGCCGGTGCGAGAACATCCGGGCCGGTGAATTGCGCGCCGCCGTGCGCCAGCAGGGGGCCACGGAAATGAACCGGCTCAAGGCGCTCACGCGGGTGGGGATGGGCCGTTGCCAGGGCCGCATGTGCGGCGCGGCCGCGACCGAAATCCTGGCTCACGCGGCCGGCCTGCCGGTGTCGCAAGTGGGACGCCTGCGCGGGCAGGCGCCGATCAAGCCGATTCCCCTGGGCATGCACGTGCCCGCTCCCGAGCCTGTTCCGGCGCGGGTGATCGCGCTGCCTGTCCAGGAAGATGCCTCATGAAAACTCTTGCCACCGAAGTCCTCATCATCGGCGGCGGCATCGTCGGCGCCTCCGCTGCGCTGGTGCTGGCCAAGGCCGGACGTCGCGTGACCGTGCTGGAGCGCGACCTGTGTGGTGCACGCTCCAGCGGTATCAACTATGGTGGCGTACGGCGCCAGGGGCGGCCCGAAGTGCAACTGCCGTTGTCGCAGCGGGCGCATGAGATCTGGGGCCAGCTCCAGGACCTGATCGGCACCACCGGCGAATACGAACGCAGCGGTCACTTCAAGCTGGCCCGCAGCGAGGCCGACATGCAGTCACTGGCGCGCTATGCCGAACTGAGCCGTCCTTATGGCCTGGGCATCGAACTCATCAGCGGTGAGCGCCTGCGCCAACAATGTCCCTGGCTGGGCGGCGCGGCAGTCGGTGGCTCGTTGTGTCCGGAAGATGGCCAGGCCAATCCGCGCCTGATCTCACCGGCTTTCGCACGCGCTGCCGAGGCCGCCGGTGCGACCATCGTCGAGCGCTGCGAAGTGCTGCAGGTCGGCCATGATGGTCGCGACTTCGTGGCCGAAGCGCGACATGGGGAAAGTACCCTGCAGGTTCGCGCGGAAGTCCTCATCAACTGTGCCGGGGCCTGGGCCAACCGCGTGGCGCAAGCCTTTGGCGAAACCGTGCCGCTGACCAGCGGCCACCCCAGCATGGTGGTCACCGAACCGATTGCGCACTTCCTGCCCTGGAGCCTGGGTGTGGAGGGAGGCTCCATCTATTGCCGCCAGGTGGCGCGCGGCAACGTGGTGCTGGGCGGCGGACGTGGCTATGTGCTCGATGAGCAGCGCGCCCGCGCCTCGCATGATTCCATCCTCGGTCTGCTGCCGCAGGCGGCGGCCCTGCTGCCGGCACTGCGCCATGTACACATCATCCGGACCTGGAGCGGTGTGGAAGGCTACCTGCCGGACCAGCATCCGGTGATCGGCCCCAGCACTACGCAGCTGGGCCTGCTGCATGGCTTCGGCTTCTGCGGTGCCGGTTTCCAGATCGGTCCGGCAGCCGGCGAAGCGCTGGCAGAACTGGTGCTGCACGGTCGCAGCACCATTGCGCTGGATGCCTTCTCGATCGGCCGCTTCCTCCCGGCGCGTGCCGCTGTCGTCGACCTGTTGTCCTCCCACCCTGAAAGGAAGATCTCATGATGTCGCTCTCCCGCACCGCTGCCCTCGGACTCCTGCTGGCCACCGCCAGCGCCGGATCACAGGTGCAGGCACAGACCCGTACGCTGTATGTCGGCATGAATGGCGGCAACATGGAGAAGACCTTTACGCAGGCGGTGTTCGGTCCCTTCGAGCAGAAATACAACGTCAAGATCGCCGTGGTGCCGGGCGGTTCGGCCGACATCCTGGCCAAGGCCCAGGCCGCCAGGGACAAGCCGCAGATGCACCTGATGTTTCTGGACGATGGCGTGATGGCCCGCGCCGTCGGCATGGGGCTGTGCGAGAAGCAGAAGCCCAATCCCAACCTGGCCGACCTGCTGCCGGTGGCGCACATCAAGGATGACATGGCCACCGGTGTGACCATCAGCGTCACCGGCCTGGCCTACAACACCAAGGTCTATGCCGAGAAGGGCTGGGCGCCGCCGACCTCGTGGCTGGATCTGGCCGATCCCAAGTTGAAGGGGCGCGTGGTGTTCCAGTCGCTGCCCTCGTCCACCTTCGGGCTGCATGCCTTCCTCGCCTTCAACCAGATCAAGGGCGGCACCGATGCCAATGTCGATCCGGGCTTCAAGGCCTGGCCCAAGACCATCGGTCCCAATGTGCTGGAGTACATCGCCAATTCGGCCAAGATTTCCGAGATGGCACAGACCGGCGAAGCCGCGCTGTTCCCCTATACGCCCACACTCTCCACGCTCCTCAAGAGCAAGGGTGTGCCCGTGGAATACGTGCAGCCCAAGGAAGGTGCCATCGTGCTGATGGTGGCGCAGTGCGTGATCGCCAACAACAGCGAGCCGCAACTGTCACAGGAGTTGGCGGCCTATCTGCTCTCGCCGCAGGCTCAGGCGCTGGCGCTGGAAAATGGCAACTACAACCCGACCAATACCAAGGTCCAGGTCAGTGGCGCGGCAGCCGCCGAGCAGACCCGCATGAACGCTTTCGTCAAGGCGGCCCGGGCGGTGGATTGGGATGAAATCAACAAGAATCGCGCGGTGTGGAATACCCGCTGGAGCCGCACCATCGAACGCTGATGACTGCCGCTCCACGGCGTGAAATGCGGAAATGATCTAAATGATCTAAATGATTTATCTGGTTTTGCAGAATCTCTGGCAGTTTTTTGCGCCACCTTTGCGGTGGCGTTTTTTTCGATGAAGGCGTGCGGCGCAGTTTTTGTTTATCTGCGGCATCGATGAATCGATATCGATTGTGCAATGGCGTAGATAAGCCGCAGCAGGGCGGGCAGTGAGGCGCATTGGCGAGAGGGGCAAAAATCGCGTATAATGCCTGGATCGCTCAAGAACCGAGCGGAAATCCTGATCCCCACGCGCCTTGTCGTACCAGCACCCTGCAATCCGCGTGATTCGCATCTTCATCCGCTTCCCCGAGTAAAGCACCAGCGCTGCCGGCTTCGCCGCGTGCGCGGTCAACTGTCCTCCGACCTTAACGCTCCCGGCCTCCACTTGGCGTGGCCAGTCGTCAAAGCCAGAGAATGCAAATCCCCGAGCCCTTCCTCGCTGGAGGTCGCGCGCTCACGCACAAGAAAGAGAAAATGGCAAAAGAAGAACTGATCGAAATGCAAGGACAAGTCTCCGAAGTCCTCCCTGACTCCCGTTTCCGCGTGGCGCTGGACAACGGCCACTCGCTGATCGCCTACACGGCTGGTCGCATGAAGAAGAATTTCATCAAGATCCTGGCGGGCGACAAGGTTACGCTGGAACTGTCCCCCTATGACCTGAACAAGGGGCGCATCATCTTCCGTCACCTGGAACAGCGCGGCCCCAGCGGCCCGCGTCCGGGCTTCCGCCGTCGCTGAGCTTGGAGCGGCGTGATGCTGTGGCGTCGCGTCGCCTGATGCCCTGCGGCACGCCCAAGGCGCTGGCCTGCGCTCACATGATCGGTTTTGCGAAAGAAAAAAAATATGCAAGCTCCGGTCCACCATCAGGAGCAGTACAAGGGCTTCCACATTTCGCTGCGCTGTAGCGGCGCACAAGGTCTGTGGGAGGTGAGTGACGTGCACATTGCCCACGGCAGTGCAATGGCGCCGGCCCTCTTTCCGCGCCGCCAGTTGCCGGGTCGTTTCGAGAGCGCCGGACTGGCCATCGAGCGCGGCATGGGCTGGGCCAGGGCGGTGATCGACAATCTTGACCCGGCGCTCGATGGAGAGCGGACGGCCAGCTGAGCTGGCTGCTGCTCTTTCATCCAGCGCATCTCTGGCCGGATCGGCCATCTTCATCTACGCACCGCATTGATGTTCGACGTGGACATCTTCCTGGGCTTGTTCCCCTCTCCGGCCAGCCTGCTGGCGCTTCGCTCCTGCATTTTCTGCGGAACTAGTTGCCGCGCCGACTTTCAGTGGATTATCGCAACAGGCGCTGTCGACGGGATTGCGAGGCTATCGCCTCGACCCTGTCAGCGTCGCTTGTGGTCGGCGTGCTTCGCAACATAGAATAGCGCCGCGACTCATTCATTTTTGTTAAGTATTCGGGTGCCGGCTGAAGGCCATGCGGCAATGTTTTTCTGTGGCAATGCGTCGTCGAGATATCGGTCCCTATCCCGAATTTCCTTCCACCTGTGTCAGATCGGCAGATCTGCTCAAGAGCGCGGACGAATTGCGCCATAAACGCCATGCACATTCATTTCAGCCCATGCGCACATGATGCGTCCGGTAGCGCAGGCCACCCCGTGGTCGCGCAGTCTTGCGCATCGACGGGCTTGCAGCGCCGTGCTGCGACCCTGGTCAACCATGGAGGTGTGGCATGAGTATCCCGGTCATGTCGGAGAGTGGGGCAGGCGCCGCGCGTTTCACCGGCTATCGGCCGTGGCTCGATGGTGTCAGGGCGGTGGCCATCTTGCTGGTGCTGTTGGAACATACCAATCTGTTCAAGCAATTCAATCTGGGCGGTGTTGGCGTTGGCATCTTCTTTGCGCTGTCGGGTTATCTGATTACCGGTTTGTTATGGGATGAGTTTGCCCGGGAAGGGCGACTGGCGCTGGTGCCGTTCTACCTGCGGCGCTTCGCGCGCCTGGCACCGGCGCTGGTGATCGTGGTGGTGGTCGCGGGCGTGGCGTTTCTGGCGGAGGGGCAGCGGCGCGCTGCTTTCAATGGCTTGTTTGCCGTGACTTATACGGCCAATTACGCCGCCATCTTCAGTGGCCACCATCTGGCCGGATTCGGACATACCTGGTCGCTGGCGGTGGAGGAGCATTTCTATCTGGTCTGGCCACCGCTGATGCTGCTGTTGCTCCGACGCCTGCAGGCGCCCGGCTTCATCAAGGCGGTGCTGGCACTCTGCGTGGCGGTGCTGTGCTGGCGCGCCTTGCTGTTCGTGTTCTTCGGCGAGCAGGTCAGGCTCATGCTCTATGCGGGCAGCCTGGAGCGACTCGATTCCCTGCTCTATGGATGTGCCGCGGCGGTTGCCGTGCGTCGCGGCTGGCGTCCGGGCATCGGTGCGGTGCTGGCTGGGGTGGTCGCGGTTGCTGCCAGCATCGTGTGGCTGGCGCCCTTGAGCAGCGTATTCGGTCCTACCCTGATCGGTGCGGGTGGCGCCTTGCTGATTGCGGCGCTCGACTGCGAGCGCAGGGCCGTGATGCAGCAACTGCTGTCGGCAAAGCTGATGGTGCGCACCGGCATCCTCTCCTATGGCATCTACCTGTGGCATATCCCTTTGCTGCAACTGGTCACCAGGAACGGCGAGGGACCATTGCTCCATATTCTGGCGGCGATGGGGCTGGCAGTGATCCTGGCGTATGTGTCCTATCGGTATTGCGAAGTGCCGATCCGCGACAGCGTGCGGCGCCGGCTGGCGGGCAAGCCTGGTCCTGCGCCGATATGAAGGAAAGGGCCGTGTTCCGGGCGCTCAGGCTGGTACCTCGGGCGGGGCAGGAAATTGTCGGTGGTGGATGTGAAAAAACAGGCAGAAATCGGTCTGGCCCCTGATGGGGCTGGACACAGAAGATGCAGGCGGGACGCACAAAGAAAAACAGCGAGTTCAATAACTCGCTGTTTTTGCTTGGGTAATTCTGGTCGGGGTGAGAGGATTCGAACTCCCAGCCTAGCCCGTATATACCGGGTTTGCGGGCGATGAGCAGAAGAAAAAACGCCATCGAATTGACGCAACTATACCCTAGCACATGCTCCTGTTTTGCCTGATGAGTGATCTAGCGCCTTAACATTTCCGCTAACTGCGCGAGCGTGACGAACTTAACCCCGAAATTTTCTGTGAGGCATCTTCTATTATCTTCGCTAAGTATGGATTGACTGCCTGCGCCTTTAGCAAAATCATCAGAGCAAAATAGCTGAATGCCAAATCCATAATGAGAGGCGATGCTGTCGCCATCTGCCCATTCAGCTACAGCCTTGGAGACAAGCGTTTTCTCATCCGCATTTGCACGTCCCAACCCTTGAAGCCATAGCTCAGGCTCAGGCGCGTTGGCCCGCTTGGAAAACTCCAGGCCAAGCTTCACCGCCACAGCACGGCCTAAGTGGCGTCGCTCAATTTCGGTCGCAAGATAATTAACCTTGTCCATGCAGCTAACCAGCGCTGATACCCCTCCTTCTGGTTCATATAGCGAATAGCGCTCATCCTTCAGATGCTTCGCACCAATTCGAGCCGGTGAGCGTAAGGCCAGCATTCCGAGTGCATATGCGGCTTCAACTCGTTTAGAGAGCTTTTGGGGAATTTCATTAGGAGGGTGTCGGAAACCGATGGAGAGATCAATCGTGTTCTTGGACGTAGCAGACGAGCTTGTAACAACTCGGGTTTTACCAAGAGTCTCGAAGCGCTGTTTTTTGGGGATGCCTTCAATGGTGACCACTGTCTCACTAAAGAATCCTCGAACTCGTCCGACTCCTATTGCTGAATTGACAAAATGACCGTCGTCCGAGGTGTCGCGTTGTGCTTCATCAGGAAAGACCACTGAGTTGAGAGTGTTTGTGTCAAAAGTCACGGTTAAAGTAAAACCCGTCTCAGTGTGCTCAGATGTCATATTTGCCCCCTTATGCAGCCAATAGTTTTTGGGTTCGACGTCAAGCATAGCGGGTAGCGTCCGAGCCTTGGGCATGGCGATGAAGGAGGGCTGAATTTGGAAGTGGCTGGTCGCTGAAGAACTACAGCGATGGGACATGTTTCGGGAGGTTTAGGCGAGACAGATCATCGAAGGCCAGGATTTCCCAGGGTGCCAAGGTGGCCAAGTGGTCCGCCTTGGCCTCGATCATGGGTTGCTTGAGCGGGTTTGTCGCTGCCTGCTTGGCTATGCTGCGCCGAGTAAACTCCGCGTCCCACTCGGCAATTAGCTGTCGGGCTTGGGAGTGGGCGGTGTTCCTATCGGACGTGCCAAGGCTTCGCCTGTAGGCATCGACAGGAGGCTTGCCGCTTTTATTGAGGGGGAATGTATCGCGGAGGTCTTTCGGGATACCGATGCGCAGCCAGTAAATGTTACTGCCGGGCCGGGTATAGACTCCATCAGGAGGGGCTGCCATATCTCGCTGTGATTTGGAGTGAATTGATACAGCGTTATGACTCAGTACCGCCCTAAAACAAACGCCAGCCCTGAAGTCTCAGGACTGGCGTCGTATATATCTGGTCGGGGTGAGAGGATTCGAACCTCCGGCCTCTACGTCCCGAACGTAGCGCTCTACCAGGCTAAGCTACACCCCGTCGAGTGAGATCTAAGTCAGTGATTTCGATCTACTGCGAAAGCCGATAATTCTAACAGGGATTTTTTGAATTGGCTATCCGGAAGTGAAATAATTGCGTCCGCAGCCCGTCGCGCAGCGATTTCCGCCTGTTCGCGCGTATAGGCCAGGGCGCCGGAATGGGTGATGGCCGACAGCACTTCGTCGAAATGCTGCTCGTCACCATTCTCGATGCAGGTGCGCACCAGCTCGCGTTGCTGCGGCGTGCCATGCTGCATCAGCCAGATCAGCGGCAGCGTGGGCTTGCCTTCGCGCAGGTCGTCACCGACGTTCTTGCCGATCTCGGCGCTGTTGCCGGAATAATCCAGCACGTCGTCGATCAGCTGGAAGGCGGTACCGATGGAACGGCCATATTCGCCAGCGGCTTCAATGCCCGCCTCGTCGGCGCCGGCAATGAGCGCACCAATCTGGCTGGCCGCCTCGAACAGCTTGGCGGTCTTGGAACGGATCACCTGCAGGTAGCCCGCCTCGTCCACATCCGGATTGTGCATGTTGAGCAGCTGCAACACCTCGCCCTCGGCGATGACGTTGGTGGCATCGGCCACGATTTCCATCACGCGCGGATTGCCCACCGCCACCATCATCTGGAAGGCGCGCGAATACAGGAAGTCACCCACCAGCACCGAGGCCGCATTGCCAAACATCGCATTGGCGGTCTGCTTGCCACGACGCAACGACGATTCGTCGACCACATCGTCATGCAGCAGGGTGGCGGTATGAATGAATTCGATCACCGCCGCCAGCGCGTGATGATGCTCGCCCTTGTAGCCGAAGGCATTGGCAATGAGCACGACCAGCACCGGGCGCAGGCGCTTGCCGCCCGCACTGATGATGTATTCGGCGACCTGGTTGACCAGCGGCACTTCCGAATACAGCTGCCGACGGATGACTGCGTTGACCGCCTCCATGTCGGCGACGATCGGATGCAGGATGGTTTGTTGCGAAGCGGTTTGTACGGCGGCAGACAAGGCGGAACCTGTGGGAAATGGTTATTGCCCGGATTATACGACGACAAGGCAGTGCCACGCCAAAGTGCCTCAGACCAGATGATGCCGCTTTTGCCTTGTCGAAATGAAAACATGCGTCCCGAGCGGGGTGGCTGACAGGGGCGCCCCTGTTCCTTGTCCGCCCGGAAACTCTGTTGTACAGAGGCCCGGCAAAGTGTCAAGTCTTTTGACCGTGCAGCTAAGTGCCTGTATAATTTGCGGTTTTCCTGTTTCGCCATGGGTTTTTGACGGGCGCGGCAAGGGAAAAATCGTTCTTATTCATTCATTCGTGAGGTTTCACATGTACGCGGTCATAAAAACCGGCGGCAAACAATACAAAGTTGCTGCTGGCGAAAAACTCAAAGTAGAACAGATACCGGCTGACATTGGCTCCGAAATCACTTTGGATCAAGTGCTCGCAGTGGGCGCAGGCGAAACCGTGAAGTTCGGTGCGCCGCTGGTCGCAGGTGCTACGGTGCTGGCTACTGTGGTAGCACAAGGTCGCCATGACAAGGTCCGCATCTTCAAGATGCGTCGTCGCAAGCACTACCAAAAGCGTCAAGGCCATCGTCAGAACTACACCGAACTGCAAATCGTCTCGATCAACGCTTGAGCGTTGACCCGAACGAACTGCTCATCCAAAGTCATCAAGGAGTTTTAAATGGCACACAAAAAAGGCGGCGGCACTACGCGCAACGGCCGTGACTCAGAATCGAAACGCCTGGGCGTCAAGGTTTATGGCGGCCAAGTGATCAACGCTGGCGGCATCATCGTCCGTCAACGCGGCACCCGCGTCCACGCTGGCGAAAACGTCGGCGTCGGCAAGGACCACACCCTGTTCGCCCTGAAGGACGGCAAGGTCAAGTTCGTTGTCAAGGGCCTGCAACAGCGTCAATACGCTACCGTCGTTACGGCGTAAGCGTTCCTGTCATCCGGGTCCGCCCGGAAACCAGGCATAAAAAAGGCTCTGCCGGTGGTGGAGCCTTTTTGATTTTTGAAGAGCCGTCAACAAAGCGCCGAGCCTCGGCTTGCATGGCAAGTGCAGGGGTGGGGCCTGACCCTGACCGGGCAGGTATCGACGTTTTGTTAGCGGCTCCCATGTCCCATGAGGCGTCCAAATCATGAAATTCATCGACGAAGCACGTATTGAAGTCGTGGCAGGCGATGGCGGCAACGGCGTCGCCAGCTTCTGCCGCGAGAAATTCCGCCCCTTCGGCGGTCCCGACGGCGGTGACGGCGGCAAGGGCGGCACCATCTGGGCCGTGGCCGACCGCAACGTCAATACCCTGATCGACTATCGCTACGCCAAGCTGCACCGCGCCGGTCGCGGTGAAAATGGCCGTGGCTCGGACTGCTACGGCAAGGGTGCCGATGACGTCTACCTGCGCATGCCGGTGGGCACGCTCATCGTCGACATCAACACCGGCGAGCACATCGCCGACCTGACCTTCCACGGCCAGACCGTGATGCTGGCCAAGGGCGGTGAGGGCGGCTGGGGCAACATCCACTTCAAGACCTCCACCAACCGCGCCCCGCGTCAAAAGACCGAAGGCAAGGAAGGCGAGCGCCGCGAACTGCGCCTGGAACTGAAGGTGCTGGCCGATGTGGGTCTGTTGGGCATGCCCAATGCGGGCAAGTCGACTTTCATCACGGCCGTCTCCAACGCGCGTCCCAAGATCGCCGACTATCCCTTCACGACACTGCACCCCAATCTGGGTGTGGTGCGCGTGAGCCACGAGAAGAGCTTCGTGATCGCCGACATTCCCGGCCTGATCGAAGGGGCTGCCGATGGTGCCGGTCTGGGCGTGCAGTTCCTGCGCCACCTGCAGCGTACCGGTCTGCTGCTGCACATCGTCGACCTGGCGCCCTTCAATGATGAAGTCGATCCGGTCAAGGAAGCCAAGGCCATCGTCCAGGAACTGAAGAAATATGACCAGTCCCTGTTCGACAAGCCGCGCTGGCTGGTCCTGAACAAGCTGGACGTCGTCCCCGAGGCCGAGCGCGCCAAGCGGGTGAAGGATTTCGTCAAGCGCTTCGGCTGGAAGGGCCCGGTCTTCGAGATCTCGGCCCTGAACCGCGATGGCTGCGAAGAACTCATCAACGAGATCTACAAGTACCTGGAAACCAAGCGTGCCGAAGAGCACCGTTCGGAAGAAACCCAGATGACCGAGGAAGCCCGCGCCATCTCCAGCATCGATCCGGACGATCCGCGTTTCAAGGTCCTGGACTGATTCCTCTCTTGCGTAGCCCCTGCCGGGGCTGCGCGCGGGGGCGGTTCGGGCTATCATCTCTGCCTGTCGGAATTTCCTCCCGCTCCCAGAAGAATCAGAACCCGGAACACTATGCAATCGGTCATTCAACGCGCCAAGCGACTCATCATCAAGGTGGGCTCTTCCCTGGTCACCAATGATGGCAAGGGCCTGGACGCCAACGCCATCGCCCGCTGGGCCGAACAGATCGCGCAACTGCGCGCGCTCGGCAAGGAAGTGGTGCTGGTCAGCTCCGGCGCGGTCGCCGAAGGTATGCAGCGTCTGGGCTTCGACAAGCGCCCGACCGGCATCCATCACCTGCAGGCTTGCGCCGCCGTCGGGCAGATGGGCCTGGCGCAGATCTACGAAACGAGTTTCCGCAAGCATGACCTGCACACTGCTCAGGTGCTGCTGACCCACGCCGACCTGGCCGACCGCGAACGCTACCTCAATGCCCGCTCCACCCTGTTCGCCCTGTTGCAACTGGGGGTGGTGCCGGTCATCAACGAGAATGACACGGTGGTCACCGATGAAATCAAGTTCGGCGACAACGACACCCTGGGTGCGCTGGTGGCCAACCTGATCGAAGCCGAAGCGCTCATCATCCTCACCGACCAGCCGGGCCTGTTCACGGCCGATCCGCGCAAGGATCCGACGGCTACCCTCATTTCCGAAGCGCGTGCCGGCGATCCGTCGCTGGAGCTGATCGCAGGCGGTACCGGTACCGGCATCGGCCGTGGCGGCATGCTGACCAAGATTCTGGCGGCCAAGCGCGCCGCCACCTCCGGCGCCCATACCGTGATCGCCTGGGGCCGTGAAGAGCAGGTCTTGACGCGCCTGGCGGCCGGTGAAGCCATCGGCACCCAGCTCAATGCCGAGACCGCGCAACTGACCGCGCGCAAGCAATGGATGGCTGACCACCTCAAGACCGCCGGTCGTGTGGTGCTCGATGCCGGTGCGGTGCAGAAGCTGAGCCTGGAGGGCAAGTCCCTGCTGCCCATCGGTGTGGTGGAAGTGTCGGGCGAGTTTGGCCGGGGCGATGTGATCACCTGCGTGGACGAGAGCGGTCGCGCCATCGCCCGTGGCATGAGCAACTACAACAGCTCGGATGCGCGCCGCATCATCCGCCATCCATCTGCCGAGATCCAGGCCATCCTGGGCTTCGTCGAGGAACCGGAACTGGTGCATCGGGACAACCTGGTGTTGCTGTGACGGCACCGCGCCGACCTGCGTCGGATGGATGATTCATCGCCTATCGTATAAATCATTTATACGATATAAATGATGTAAAGAAAAACGCGGCCGAGGCCGCGTTTTTTGTTGCCCGGTCCGGGCTCCTTGAGGCAATCAGCGACGCACCGGATCGAGGCGGGTCTGGGACTTCAGGCGGCTGAGGATGCTGCTGAGGTTCTCATTGTCGGCGATCATCTTGCCTTCGCAGAAATAATCCCTGAACAGCGCACCGTCGATGCGATTGACGCCAATATCCCGAATCGGCTGCCATTTGTCGCGGCGCGAGCGTGACCATGTGCCATCCGGGTGGCCGAAGGCGTAGGTCTTCTTTTCCCAGGTCTCGCAGCGCATGCCTTCGTAGATCACGTTCACCGCACCGCCTTCGGTCTTGGTCACGACCGTATAGCGCACCACCTTGTCGGTACCGATGGAGACCGAGTTCAGGTCGACATAGGCCTTCATGGTGGCTTGCGGGCTGAGGTAGAACTCGGCCAGGTTCTTCTCCTGCGGTGTGGGAGGCAGATGCACGGCGATTTCCTGCCAGGGCTTCTCCTCGTCGTCGAATTCTTCATCGAAGCTCTGCGCCAGCGTGCTGGCGCAGACCGCCAGCAGCGAGCAGGCGAGGACGGCGCGGCGCAGGCTGCGCAGGGTGAACGGGGAACGTTGGGTGTCAGCGTGCTGGGAAGAGGGCATGGAACTCACTTGGTTTCGGGCGTGCTCGCGCCGTTGCAGGACTGGCCTGTGGCGGCCTGGCCCGGATTTTTGTGGGGATGCGCAAGGCGTCCGGCTTGCTCGGCGCGGCGCTGGCCGTGCGCCGGCCGGTTCAGGAAGCGCGACAATTCCTGCAGTGCCTGCTGGTAGACCTCGCGTTTGAATTCGATGACCACGTCCAGCGGCACCCAGTAGTCATGCCAGCGCCAGGCATCGAACTCCGGATGCGAGGTACCGCGCAGGTTGACATCGCAATCGCGCCCGACCATGCGCAGCAGGAACCAGATCTGTTTCTGGCCGCGGTAATGGCCGCGCACTTCGCGCTTGATGAAATGGTCGGGGACTTCGTAGCGCAGCCAGTCACGGGTGCGGCCGATGATCTTGACGTGCTCGGCACGCAGGCCGATCTCTTCTTCCAGTTCCCGGAACATCGCCTGTTCGGGGGTCTCGCCGTGCTTGATGCCGCCTTGCGGGAATTGCCAGGAGTGCTCGCGTACGCGCTTGCCCCACCACACCTCGTTATTGGCGTTGAGCAGGATGATGCCGACGTTCGGGCGGAAGCCTTCTCGATCCAGCATGGTGATCCTCAAACTTTCTGCGGCTGGAAGTCCCTTTCAGGCAGGCTCGTGCGACTGCGGGCATACACGGAAAACCGGTACGCCAGGCGGGTCAGGAGCAATCACATCGATGCACGGATGTCATTGAAACTGGGAGCAAATCTGCAAAGAAAGGGCGCATCAGCCAGCTAATCCTTTAAAATTGGAATGATTATAACCCTCCTCTTTTTAAAAAGAACCGACCGTCATGCGCGCCTCACGTTTTTTTATTTCCACCCTGAAAGAAGCCCCTTCCGACGCTGAAATCGTGAGCCACAAGCTGATGATGCGCGCCGGCATGATCAAGCGTCTGGGCGCCGGCATCTACACCTACATGCCGATGGGGCTGCGCGTGATCCGCAAGGTCGAGGCCATCGTGCGCGAGGAAATGAACCGCGCCGGTGCCGTCGAGCTCCTGATGCCGGTGGTGCAGCCAGCCGAGCTGTGGCAGGAAACCGGCCGCTGGAACAAGATGGGCGCCGAGCTCATGCGCGTGAAGGATCGCCATGGCCGCGACTTCGCCATCCAGCCGACCTCGGAAGAAGTGGTCACCGATGTGGCCCGCACCGAGCTGCGCAGCTACAAGCAATTGCCGGTCAACTTCTATCACATCCAGACCAAGTTCCGCGACGAGCGCCGTCCGCGTTTCGGCCTCATGCGCGGCCGCGAATTCACCATGAAGGATGCCTACTCCTTCGACCGCGATGTCGATGGCTTGAAGAAGTCCTACCAGGCCATGTATGACGCCTACGTGCGCATCTTCACCCGCTTCGGCCTGGAGTTCCGCGCCGTGGCAGCCGACAACGGTGCCATCGGCGGTTCCGGTTCGCACGAATTCCACGTCATCGCCGCCACTGGTGAAGACGCGCTGGTGTATTGCCCCACCTCCGATTACGCCGCCAACATGGAAGCGGCCGAAGCGCTGCCCGTGGACAGCAGCCGCGCTGCCGCCACCCAGGCGCTGGAAAAGACCGCCACGCCCGGCAAGTCCAAGTGCGAGGTCGTGGCTGAACTGCTGGGCCTGCCGCTGGCGCGCACCGTCAAATCCATCGTGCTGGCAGTGGACAACGAAGATCCGGCCAAGAAGGAAATCTGGCTGCTGCTGCTGCGCGGCGACCATGAACTCAACGAAGTGAAGGCCAGCAAGATCCCGGGCCTGTCCACCTACCGCTTCGCCAATGAAGCCGAAATCGTCGAGTGGTTCGGCACGCCGCCGGGCTACCTGGGTCCGATCGGGACCAAGAAGCCGGTCAAGGTCGTCGCTGACCGCACGGTCGCCAACATGGCCGATTTCGTCTGCGGTGCCAACGAAGCCGATTTCCACTATACCGGCGCCAACTGGGGCCGCGACCTGCCCGAGCCGCTGGTGGCCGACATCCGCAACGTCGTCGAAGGCGATGCCTCGCCGGACGGCCGTGGTGTGCTGGCGATCCAGCGCGGCATCGAAGTGGGCCACGTGTTCCAGCTGGGCACCACGTATTCTGAAGCGATGAAGGCGACCTACCTGGATGAATCCGGCAAGCCGCAACCGCTGGTGATGGGCTGCTACGGCATTGGCGTCACCCGTATCCTGGGCGCGGCCATCGAGCAAAACTTCGATGATCGCGGCATCATCTGGCCGACCTCGATTGCGCCCTTCGAAGTGGTGCTCTGCCCCATGGGCTATGACCGCAGCGAAGCTGTCAAGACCGAGATCGACAAGCTCTATGCGCAGTTGAGCGAAGCCGGTGTGGACGTGGTGCTGGACGACCGAGGCGAACGTCCGGGCGCCATGTTTGCAGACTGGGAGCTGATCGGCGTGCCGCATCGCATCGTGGTGGGCGACCGTGGCCTCAAGGATGGCAACATCGAATACCAGGGGCGTCGTGATACCGAAGCGACCCAAGTGCCGCTGGCCGAGGCGCTGGCCTTCATCCGGGGCAAGCTGGCCGCCTGATCTTTCCACAGGTAGCAATGACAAAGGCGGGCGCCATGGGCGTCCGCCTTTGTTTTTGGGGAGGGATCGGCTTACCTGGCCGGTACGATGGTCACGGTCTCGCGCAGGATACCGCCCGAGGCGACGCTACCTTCGCTGCTGCCCTGGCCATTGACGCGTTTTTCGCAATCGATGCGATCCGACTGCGGCAGGCCTTCGCAGCGACGCAGGGCGTTTTCCTTCAGTTGCGCCGGGCTCGGGTCGGTCAGCGTGCCGCGTGCGGCGGCTTGCTGGGCGGCGCCGGCTTCACGCAGGCAGGTGGCGCGGTCCTCGGTGGAAGCACCGCTCTTGCAGGCGGCGATCTGTTGCTGGTATTCCGAATTGCCGGCCTTGCCGGCGGCAAATACGTGCGAGGCGCCGCCCAGCGCCGCCAGGCCGATCACGAGGGCGCTGGCCGAGCGCAGCAGTTGGTGGCGCAAGGATGCGTTGGGCGCGGTTTGGTTTGGCATGGTCATTTCCTTTCTCTTGGTCATGAGCGTCCAGGCTCATCAGTGGATGGCACAGGGGTAGACCCGGTTGACGGTTTTCGGTTCTTTTATTCAGTTCTGCGGGAAGCCATATGATCGGGAAAGTTTGTTACCAGGCTTTGCGGCCTCTGCCCCATCACGCAGAACCGCCATGATAGGCGCTTGCAGGCCGGGCCGCCATCAGAGAAGCGCCGCAAGGACCGTCAGACAAGAGGAAAACCCGACTGCGCCTGAAACATCCGGAAACAAAAACGCCCGCATGGCTTCTGCGGGCGTTTTTGTTTGCAAGTCGCTTGCAAACCGCGGGCGTCGATCAGCTCAGGTGAGCCGAGATCAGCTTGGTCATTTCGAACATCGTGACTTGCTTCTTGCCGCCGAAGATTGCCTTGAGCTTGTCATCGGCATCGATGTTGCGCTTGTTTTCGGCGTTTTGCAGCTTGTGCTTCTTGATGTATTCCCACACCTTCTTGGTCACCTCGGTGCGCGGCAGCGGCTTGGCGCCGACCACTTCGCCCAGGGCTGCCGATGGGGTCAGCGGCTTCATGAAGGCGGCATTGGGAGTACGTTTTGCGGCGGGCTTTGCTGCGGCTTTCTTGGGAGCGGCTGCCTTGGGGGCTGCCTTCGGTGCGGCTTTCGGCGCTGCCTTGGCGGCCGGTTTCGCTGCGGCCTTGGGGGCTGCCTTGGCAGCAGGCTTGGCGGCTGCTTTGGCGGCCGGCTTGGCGGCGGGTTTTGCTGCTGGCTTCTTTACTGCGGCTGCTGCTTTTTTTGCTGTGGCCATCGGAAAGACTCCTCACAAGAATGAGATGAATGCGTCATTTACGCACCGCTAATAGTGGTGCTGTTTGCACGGCCACGCAAGTATTTTTTAGTGGATTTTCCTGCGAATGCGCCAGGAAACAACGAGCCACCCCCATCCGCCGTCAAGCCGCGCCGGTAAAGGGATCGCGGCGGATCACCGGCGTCCGGGAAAGGACCGCTTTCGGGACTGCGAAGGCGATGCAAAAGCGATGAAAGAAGGGCATGTTTTCATGAGTCGCAAGCGGGCAGAAAATCGCATCCGCGAGCGCCGGGTCAGGCCAGGAAAACGGGGGGGTAATAGCGAAGGGGGGGCGGGACTGCGGCGGCAGAGGTGCCGCCGGAAATCTTGCAGCAGATGCGCAAAGCCTTTCCCAGCAAGGCTTTGCGACCGATGCCGTCAGCGCATGCCGCCGGGCAGCATGCCCTTCATGCCGCGCATCATCTTCATCATGCCGCCGCCCTTGAGCTTCTTCATCATCGATTGCATCTGCTCGAACTGGGACAGCATGCGGTTGACTTCCTGCACCTGCACCCCGGCACCGGCGGCGATGCGGCGCTTGCGGGTGGCCTTGATCAGTTCCGGCTTGGCGCGCTCCTGCGGGGTCATGGCGTTGATGATGCCTTCCATGCGGCGCACCTGCTTTTCGGCCTGGTCCATGTTGGCGTTGCCGGCAGCGGCCTGCATCTGGGCCGGCAGCTTGTCCAGCAGGCTGGTGAGGCCGCCCATCTTCTTCATCTGCGACAGCTGCGCCTTGAAGTCATTGAGGTCGAACTTGCCGCCGCCCTTGATCTTGTGCGCCAGATCCTGCGCGGCTTCCATGTCCACACCCTTGCGCGCTTCTTCCACCAGGGCCAGGATGTCGCCCATGCCGAGGATGCGGTTGGCCATGCGCGAAGGGTCGAAGGCTTCCAGGCCATCGAGCTTTTCGGCCACACCGGCGAACTTGATGGGCTTGCCGGTGATGTGGCGCACCGACAGCGCAGCACCGCCGCGCGAGTCGCCGTCCAGCTTGGTGAGCACCACGCCGGTCAGCGGCAGGGCATCGTTGAAGGCCTTGGCGGTGTTGATGGCGTCCTGGCCCAGCATGGCGTCGACCACGAACAGGGTTTCGATGGGCTTGATGGCGGCGTGCACGGCGCGGATTTCATCCATCATGGCCTGGTCGATGCCCAGACGCCCGGCGGTGTCCACGATCAGGACTTCGTGGTGGTGCTTCTTGGCGTAGTCCAGCGCGGCCAGGGCGATGTCGACCGGCTTGTCGGTCGGCTGGCTGGGGAAGAAGTCGGCACCGGCCTGCCCGGTCACGGTCTGCAACTGGCCGATGGCGGCCGGGCGGTAGACGTCGGCGGAGACGGTCAGCACCTTTTTCTTCTTGTTCTCGCGCAGGTACTTGGCGAGCTTGCCGACGGTGGTGGTTTTACCGGCACCCTGCAGGCCGGCCATCAGGATGATGGCGGGCGGCTGGGTCGCAAAGTTCAGTTGCGAGGCTTCGGCACCGAGGTCGGCCCCCATCAGGCTGGCCAGTTCGCGCTGGACCACGCCCACCAGCGCCTGGCCGGGGGTGAGCGAGCCGATGACCTCTTCGCCCATGGCTTTTTCCTTCACCTTGGCGATGAACTCGCGCACGGCCGGCAGGGCCACGTCGGCCTCCAGCAGGGCCAGGCGCACTTCGCGCAGCATCTCGGCGGTATTGGATTCGGTCAGTCGCGCCTCGCCGCGCATGGTTTTGACGACTTTGGCGAGGCGTTGGGTCAGGTTGTCTAGCATGGTGATATCTGCAAATAGGTGGATGGCCGCAGGCCGGGACGAAACGGGCAGGCGCGGCGGCGGGCAATCCTGCATTCTAACCGATCAGACCTGCTGCGCCCCCGCCGGCGCGTGCGGCCCAGATGGGGGGGATACGTAAAATTAACAGCTTGTACAGCCCGCGCTCTTTGTGTATACATGGGCGCTGAATTTCCAAGCGCACAGAACAACCAAGGTCCCCTGCCACGCAGCAGGGGCCAACGCCAGAGAGACTGCCGGCCCCGCACTGCTGGCGCCGGCGCGCCGTATCAACAACGATACACACAAGAGGAGAGTGGAAATGCAAAAGCAAAAGCAATGGATCGCCCTGGCCCTGCTGGCAAGTGCCGGCTTCTCGGCCGCCAGCCATGCCGCCGATGACGTGATTCGTCTGGGCAACCTGAAGTTCGCCCACTATGGCGCGGTGTCCTATATCAAGGAGATCGCTCCCAAATGCGGCATCAAGGTCGACGAGAAGGTCTTCGCCAAGGGGCCGGACGTGATGCAGGGCATTCTGGCCGGGGAGCTGGATGTGGGCACGACCGCGTCGGAAGCTGCCATCTCGGGACGCGCCAACGGTGCGCCGATCTATGTGGTGGCCGGTTTCGCCAAGGGCGGCGCGCGCCTGGTGGCGGGCAAGGATTCGGGCATCAAGTCGGTCAAGGACCTCAAGGGCAAGAAGGTCGGCGTGACCCGTGGCGGCATCCATGAAGTGCTGCTGGACGCCGAACTGGGCCAGAACGGCCTGTCGCCCAAGGATGTGACCATCGTCTACCTGGCCTTTGCCGACCTGAACCAGGCCCTGCTGGGCAAGAACATCGACGCCATGATGCAGAGCGAGCCGCAATCCTCGCAGGCCATCAACAAGGGCTTCGGGGTGGAAGTGATGAAGCCCTACGACACCCCCATCGGCGAGCCCTACCGCACCATGGTGATGACGGAAAAGTTCTATACCGAGAAGCGTCCACTGGCCGAGAAGTTCATGCGCTGCTTCCTGGAGGCGACCAAGACCTTCATCGACAAGCCGGAAGTGGCCGAGAAGTACGTGCGGGAAGTGATCTTCAAGAACCAGATCACCAAGGAAGACTTCTATGACGCCATCGGCAATTCCCCCTACGCCTACGACATCACCCCCGAGCACATCCAGGTGACGACCGACACCATGGCCAAGTATGGCACCGGCAAGATGGCCAAGCCGCCCGTGGCCAAGGATTGGGTCAGGACCGATCTGCTGGAGCAGGCCAAGAAGAGCATGAACCTGAAGTAAGCCGGGGGAATCTCGCATGGCAAAGCAAAACAAGGGCAGCTTCCTGCAGGGGCTGCTGGTGCCGATCCTCGTGATCGCCCTGTGGGAGGGGGCGTCACGGGCAGGCTGGATCAATCCGCAGATCCTGCCTTCGCCCTGGGCGGTGCTCAAGAAATGGGTGGAATACGCCACCCCCCTGAAACCCTATGACCCGCAGGAGGGCAGCTGGCTGGCCTGGGCCTTCTCGGGCGAACTGATCATGGATGCCATCGGCAGCCTGTATCGGGTGGTGGCCGGTTTCCTGATCGGTGCCGGGCTGGCCCTGCCGCTGGGCTTGCTGATGGGTTCCAGTCAGCGCATTTACGGGCTGATGAATCTGACCGTCCAGGTGATCCGTCCGATTCCGCCGATTGCCTACATTCCGCTGGCCATCCTCTGGTTCGGGCTGGGCAATCCACCGGCGCTGTTCCTGATCGCGCTGGGGGCCTTCTTCCCGGTGCTGATGAACACCATCGCCGGGGTGCGCCAGGTCGACAGCATCTACCTGCGCGCCGCCCGCAACCTGGGGGCGAGCCAGTCCACGCTGTTTCTGCGGGTGATGCTGCCGGCGGCGGTGCCCTACATCCTCTCGGGGGTGCGCATCGGCATCGGGACCGCCTTCATCGTGGTGATCGTGGCCGAGATGATTGCGGTGAGCAATGGCCTGGGTTTCCGCATCATGGAGGCGCGCGAGTATTTCTGGTCGGACAAGATCATCGCCGGCATGATCACCATCGGCCTCTTGGGCCTGGCGATCGACTTGGGCATGAGCCGCCTCAACAATTACATGCTGCGCTGGCATCGCGGACTGGAGAACTGAGATGAACCAGGCAATCAATCAGGCCAATGCCTTGCCCCGTATTCGTATACAGGGCGTGCAGAAGGTCTTCAAGACCGATGACCGCGAGGTCGTGGCCCTCAAGGACATCAACCTGGACATCCCCGATGGCCAGTTCGTCTGCCTGCTCGGCCCCTCCGGTTGCGGCAAGTCGACGCTGTTGAACGCCATCGCCGGCTTCGCCCTGCCGTCGTCGGGCCAGATCCTCACCGACGACAAGGTGGTCAGCGAGCCGGGGCCGGACCGTGGCATGGTGTTTCAGGAATATGCGCTCTTCCCCTGGATGACGGTGGAGCAGAACGTGGCCTTCGGGCTGGAGATCAAGGGCCGGCCCAAGGCCGAGATCCACCAGCGCGTCACGCAACTGCTGGACAAGCTGGGCCTGATCGACTTCCGCACCCGTTTCCCCAAGGACCTCTCGGGCGGCATGCGCCAGCGCGTGGCCATTGCCCGGGTGCTGGCACTGGATTCGCCCATCATGCTCATGGACGAGCCCTTTGGCGCCCTCGATGCCCTGACCCGCCGCAACCTGCAGGACGAGTTGCTGCGCATCTGGGACGAGTTCAGGAAGACCATCGTCTTCGTCACCCACAGCATCGAGGAAGCCATCTACCTGGCCGACCGCATCGTGGTCATGACCTACCGGCCCGGCACGGTCAAGCGCGACATGCTGGTGAACCTGCCGCGCCTGCGCGATCCGGCCGATCCCGAGTTCAATGCCTTGAAGCGCGAACTGGGTCAGCTGGTGATGGAGGAGCAGCAGCGCCATCACAACGCGGAGATGAAGTCGGCCGCCGTCGACTGAGGCGGTTTCGTCCTGCGGCAATGCCGCTACCGACACGGCAGGCACGCCCTGCCGTGTCGCTTTTGACGGGGACGATTCGCCTGCGGGCTGACCCGGCGCAAGCGGGCGGGGCACCGAGATAGTGTAAACTCGGGTGATGCAAACTTATTTTTTCATCCTGGCTGCGCTGCTCTATCTGGGCTGCGCTTTCATGCCTTCGCAGCGGCGCGTGCCGATTTCGGCGGGCATCGTGGTCGGCTGGGTGCTGCATGGCGGGGCGCTGCTGTCGGACATGTTCGCGCCGGAAGCGCTGCGGGTGGGCTTTGCGGTCATGCTGTCGTCCACGCTGTGGATTTCGGTGGCGGCCTACTGGCTGGAAAATCGCAATTTCTCGCTCGACAGCATGCGCGTGCTGGTGCTGCCGGTGGCCGCCGTGGCGGTGGTGCTGCCCAGCATCTTCCCCGGCAACATGGTGGCGCTGGCCGGCAAGTCCGACTGGTTCCTGGCGCATATCGCCGTCTCCATCCTGGCCTACAGCACGCTCACCATCGCCGCCTTCCATGCGGTGCTGATGGTGCTGCAGGAGTCGCGCCTGCATACCCGCCCCGGTCCGGCGGCGCAGTCCAGCTGGTTCGGACTGGCGCTGGATCGCCTGCCGGCGCTCTTGACCATGGAAAAACTGCTGTTTCGCCTGATCGCCTTCGGCTTCAGCTTGCTGACGCTGACGGTATTGTCGGGTGTCGTCTTTTCCGAGCAGTTGTTCGGGACACCGTTGAAGTGGGACCACAAGACGATCTTCACCATGCTGTCCTGGCTGTTGTTCGGCCTGCTCCTGGCCGGCCGTCGCTGGCAGGGATGGCGGGGGCGGACCGCGCTGAGCTTTACGCTGGCCGGTTTCGCCATTCTTTTATTGGCTTATGTGGGCAGCCGGTTCGTGCTTGAAGTCGTGCTGCATCGGGTTCTGACATGAAATATCTGATCTGGCTGGTCGTGCTGCTGGCCGTGGTGGTGTGGCTCCAGCGCGCCAAGAAATCCATGCTGGCCGGCAGCGACCCTGCCGCCGAGCGCAATGCCAACGCAGGCGAGCCCGAGCCTGGCATGCCGCGCCCCAAACCTTCGCGTTTCCGCCGCCGTGGCGACAGCAATGTCGAGACCATGGTGCAGTGCGCCCATTGCGGCATCCATTTCCCGTCCTCCGAGGCGGTGGTGCATGCCTCCGGCGCGCACTACTGCTGTGAAGAGCATCGCCGCCTGGCTTCCTTCTGAGCATGGACACCACCCCGTCCGAGCTCGACGCCTGGATCATCGATGGCGACGGCTGGTGCGATCACGCCCGCCGCGAAGCCTCGCCCAACTGCGACGAGCGTCCCGAGGGCGTGGCCGCCGAGCTGCTGGTGATCCACAACATCAGCCTGCCGCCCGGTGAGTTCGGTGGCCCCTACATCGCCGATCTGTTCTGCAATCGGCTCGACTTCGACGCCCATCCCTATTTCGACCAGTTGCGCCCGTTGCGGGTCTCGGCCCACTTCCTGATCCGTCGCGATGGCGAGGTGGTGCAGTTCGTAGCCGCGCATCGCCGTGCCTGGCACGCGGGCGTGTCCAGCTTCGAGGGGCGCGAGCGCTGCAATGACTTTTCCATCGGCATCGAACTGGAAGGGACCGACTTCGAGCCCTTCACCGAGGCCCAGTATACGGCCCTGGTGGCACTATCCCAGGCGCTGGCAAGACGCTACGGCCTGAGCGCCGTGACCGGTCACGAGCACATCGCGCCGGTGCGCAAGACCGATCCGGGCCCCTTCTTCGACTGGGCAGGCTATCACAACAAAATGGCGGAAATAATGAATACGGCGCAATTGCGCTTCCCTCTTGGCCTTCACAAAAGTCAAGCTTGAACGGCAGAAAAATTCTCGAAATAGCGGTTGCATCTGCCCGGACCCGCTACTAGAATTAGTCCCAATCGATGTTTTGATACTAGATGTAGTGCTCAGTTGAACTTATTGTTGTATTCGGGTCTGCACCCACAGCAGGCCCGTTCCAGGCAGTGCTTCAGAAGGTACCAGACCCGCGAGGCAGTAACCAAGTACGACAACGCCCCCGGTTCTCCTTCTTTTAAATCCGTTCCACACATCAGTTTCAAGCAGTTTTGCGTCAGCATGAATGTCCACGCAAGGGACAGTCATTGTGGGGCGCTTCTGTCGTTCGCCGGTCCGTGCAGTACGGTTCCGATGTAGTTATTAGCAACGCAGGCGGCAACCCCCGGCCGCCTGTCCCATGTACCCCAGGAGGCTAAGTGCGCTCAACCCAAGAAATGTCCGTCAAATCGCCCGCCCCGTTTGGCACGTCCGCCGAGCTGGAAGGCTCCGCCGAAGGCCAGTCCATCGTGTCCCAGACCGCAGGCCTGGGCGAGTACCGCATCATCCGCCGCAATGGCGCCGTGGTCGGTTTCGAGCCCTCCAAGATTTCCATCGCCGTGACCAAGGCCTTCCTGGCCGTCAACGGTGGCCAGGGTGCCGCCTCGGCGCGCGTGCGCGAGATGGTCGAGCAACTGACCACCAACGTGGTGTCGGCGCTGGTGCGTCGTCAGCCCACCGGTGGCACCTTCCATATCGAAGACATCCAGGACCAGGTCGAGCTGGCCCTGATGCGTTCGGGCGAGCATGACGTCGCCCGTGCCTACGTGCTCTACCGTGCCAAGCGCATGGAAGAGCGCGCCCAGCAAGGTGCCGCCACCAAGACCGAGGTGGCCGCACCGCAGCTTCACGTGACTGAAGATGGCCAGAGCCGTCCGCTGGACATCAATGAAGTGCGCTCCCTGATCGCCGCCGCCTGCGTCGGTCTGGACGCGCACGTGGACGCCGAAGCCATCCTGGCCGAGACCGTCAAGAACCTGTACGACGGTGTGCCCGTCGAAGAGCTGTACAAGTCCGCCATCCTGGCTGCCCGCGCGCTGATGGAGAAGGACCCTGCGTATAGCCAGGTGACTTCGCGTCTGCTGATGCACACCATCCGCAAGGAAGTGTTCGGCAAGGAAGTGGCTCAGGCCGATGCGCCCGCCGAATACCTGGAATACTTCCCGCAATACATCAAGAAGGGGATCGACGCCGAGCTGCTCGACACCAAGCTGGCCCAGTTCGACCTGGCCAAGCTGGCAGCCGCCATCAAGCCCGAGCGCGACCTGCAGTTCGGCTACATCGGCCTGCAGACCCTGTATGACCGTTATTTCCTGCACATCGGCGGTACCCGCATCGAGATGCCCCAGGCGTTCTACATGCGTGTGGCCATGGGCCTGGCACTGAACGAAATCGACCGCGAAACCCGCGCCATCGAGTTCTACGACCTGCTGTCGTCGTTCGACTTCATGAGCTCGACCCCGACCCTGTTCAACTCGGGCACCCAGCGTTCGCAGCTGTCCTCCTGCTACCTGACCACGGTGGCCGACGACCTCGACGGCATCTACGAAGCCATCAAGGAAAACGCCCTGCTGGCCAAGTTCGCCGGCGGCCTGGGCAATGACTGGACCCCGGTGCGCGCCCTGGGCGCCCACATCAAGGGCACCAACGGCAAGTCGCAAGGCGTGGTCCCCTTCCTGAAGGTGGTCAACGATACCGCCGTGGCAGTCAACCAGGGTGGCAAGCGCAAGGGCGCAGTGTGCGCCTACCTGGAAACCTGGCACATGGACATCGAGGAATTCCTCGAACTGCGCAAGAACACCGGCGACGACCGCCGCCGCACCCACGACATGAACACCGCGAACTGGATTCCCGACCTGTTCATGAAGCGCGTGATGGAAAAGGGCGAGTGGACTCTGTTCTCGCCCTCCGACACCCCGGACCTGCACGACAAGTTCGGCCGTGCCTTCGAAGAAGCCTACACCGCCTATGAAGCCAAGGCTGCCCGTGGCGAGCTGAAGCTCTTCAAGAAGGTGCAAGCCAACGACCTGTGGCGCAAGATGCTGTCGATGCTGTTCGAAACCGGCCACCCGTGGATCACCTTCAAGGATCCCTGCAACATCCGCTCGCCCCAGCAACACGTGGGTGTGGTGCACAGCTCCAACCTGTGCACCGAGATCACCCTGAACACCAACGAGAGCGAGATCGCGGTCTGCAACCTGGGTTCGGTGAACCTGCCGGCGCACCTGGTCAATGGCGAGCTGGACCATGCCAAGCTGCAAAAGACCATCCGCACCGCCATGCGCATGCTGGACAACGTCATCGACATCAACTACTACGCCGTCAAGAAGGCACGTGATTCCAACCTGCGCCACCGTCCGGTGGGCATGGGCATCATGGGCTTCCAGGACTGCCTGCACATCAAGCGCGTGCCGTACGCCTCGATGGACGCCGTCGAATTCGCCGACCGCTCCATGGAAGCCGTCTGCTACTACGCCTACATGGCCTCGACCGAACTGGCTGAAGAGCGCGGCCGTTACGCTTCCTACCGCGGTTCGCTGTGGGATCGCGGCATCCTGCCGCAGGATTCCCTGAAGCTGCTGGCGCAAGAGCGCGGCGGCTACCTGGAAACCGACACCACCGAGACCCTGGACTGGGCCGCCCTGCGTGCGCGCATCGCCGAACACGGCATGCGCAACTCGAACTGCGTGGCCATTGCGCCGACGGCGACCATCTCCAACATCATCGGCGTGTCCGCCTGCATCGAGCCGACCTACCAGAACCTGTACGTGAAGTCGAACCTGTCGGGTGAGTTCACCGAAATCAACGAGTACCTGGTGCGTGACCTGAAGGCCCGTGGCCTGTGGGACGAAGTGATGGTCGCCGACCTCAAGTATTTCGACGGCAGCCTGGCCAAGATCGACCGCATCCCGCAAGACCTGCGCGACATCTACGCCACCGCCTTCGAAGTGGATCCGTCCTGGCTGGTGGAAGCCGCCTCGCGTCGCCAGAAGTGGATCGACCAGGCCCAGTCGCTGAACATCTACATGGCCGGTGCCTCCGGCAAGCGCCTGGACGAGACCTACAAGCTGGCATGGCTGCGCGGTCTGAAGACCACCTACTACCTGCGCACCATCGGCGCCACCCACACCGAGAAGTCCACTTCCCGTGCGGGCGCACTGAACGCAGTGGCTGTCGATGGCGGTGCCGGCAGCATGGCCTCGGCCTCGGGCAATGCGGTTCCCGCTGCGCCCATCGCCTCGGCCGCCGCGGCATCGGCTGCCTATGTGATGCCGAACCCGGGTGCTTCGATCGAAGCCGACGGTCCGGTCTGCACCATGCGTCCGGGCGATCCGGGCTTCGAAGAGTGCGAAGCCTGCCAGTAAGCAATCCGGGTGGGGCCCGGGCGGCCTGCTGATGAGGATGATCAAGGTCATCCAAGATGACGGCAGCACCACTGTCTGATGTCCCACCCACCCTAGCCGGCGCATCGCGGTGAACTTCACCGGATGCGCCGTTGTCACCTGATAGATACCCGCCGCGCCACGGTCATCCGACCTCGCCGGCAGCGACCGATAAAGTAAAGAGGAACCACAGATGCTTTCTTGGGATGATGAAGTCAAGCAAGCGCCCCAGGCGCCGCGTACCCCCAACCTGCAGCCGCAACTGCAACCGGCCTTTGGTCAGGCCAATGCCGCGCTGAACCCGGCGCTGATGGCCGGCAACAGCGAGCAGGTCGACACCACCCGTCGCGTCAATGCCGCCGACAAGCGCATCATCAACGGCCACACCGACGTCAACCAGCTGGTGCCCTTCAAGTACAAGTGGGCCTGGGACAAGTACCTGGCCGGCTGCGCCAACCACTGGATGCCGCAAGAGATCAACATGCAGCGCGACATCGAGCTGTGGAAGAACCCCAACGGCCTGACCGAAGACGAACGCCGTCTGGTCAAGCGCAACCTGGGCTTCTTCGTCACCGCCGACTCGCTGGCCGCCAACAACATCGTGCTGGGCACCTATCGCCACATCACCGCACCGGAGTGCCGCCAGTACCTGCTGCGCCAGGCATTTGAAGAAGCGATCCACACCCACGCCTACCAGTACATCGTTGAATCGCTGGGCCTGGATGAAGCCGAGATCTTCAATGCGTATCACGAGGTCGCATCGATCCGCGACAAGGACGAGTTCCTCATTCCCTTCATCGATACGCTGACCGATCCCGAGTTCAAGACCGGCACGATGGAGAATGACCAGAAGCTGTTGAAGTCCCTGATCGTCTTCGCCTGCATCATGGAAGGTCTGTTCTTCTACGTGGGCTTCACGCAGATCCTGGCACTGGGTCGCCAGAACAAGATGATGGGCGCGGCCGAGCAGTACCAGTACATCCTGCGTGACGAATCGATGCACTGCAACTTCGGTATCGACCTGATCAACACCGTGAAGATGGAGAACCCGCACCTGTGGACGCCTGAGTTCCGCGACGAAATCAAATCGTTGTTTTTACGCGCGGTGGAGTTGGAATATCGTTACGCAGAGGATACAATGCCGCGAGGCGTGCTCGGGTTGAACGCTACCATGTTCAAGGGCTACCTGCGATTCATCGCAAACCGCCGCGCACAGCAAATCGGATTGGACCCGCTGTTCGCACAAGAAGAAAATCCGTTCCCGTGGATGAGCGAGATGATCGACTTGAAGAAGGAGCGCAACTTCTTTGAGACCCGCGTCATCGAATACCAAACCGGGGGCGCACTGAGTTGGGAATGATGTGCAGTCTCGAAGTTCTCTTCATCGAGACATGATGCACAACAGCAGTCGGGTAGCTTGCAAGATACCCGGCTGCTGAAACGGAAAAGGCCTACGCCAAATTAATGAACAGTCAGAGACCGAATCAATCTTCTCTGTTATCGCCGCTTAACCCCATCTTGTCGGGTCAGGCGGCTTTTCCTTTGAAAAACACCAAGGTTTTTCAGGAACGCGATTCCGACGCTAGCGTTTGAACACGCTGGCGTTTTTTTTGGTGTCGCGCCTGCTCCCGTAGTCGCATCTTCCTGCGCCATCGCGCGGGCACTACCGGAGGGGCGTCGCCAAGATAGCTGAAGCGCTGCATAGGTGAGGGGATGCAGCAGTTCAGCTGGTGCCGAATTCATTAGCGCAAGCCACAGGCGGCTTGTGCCGATGAATAGCTCGCCCGCGTCATCGCGATGTCGCGTGCGGGTTGCTTATATCAAGCTTGATTTTTTCCATTCACGTGAAGAAGGAGAAACAAAATGGCAACAGCAGCAAAGAAGACCGCGGCGAAGAAGCCGGCGGCAAAGAAGGCGGCAGCCGCCAAGGAAACCACCAAGAAGGTAGCAGCGCCCAAGGCCGCAGCCGCCAAGAAGACCGTGGCCAAGGCCGCCGCCAAGCCGGCAGCAGCCAAGAAGGTTGCAGCACCGAAGGCAGCAGCCAAGAAGGTTGCAGCAC